>DASWJP010000036.1:0-38541 GCA_036397065.1 Kiloniellales bacterium
ACTAGAGCCTGAAATCCGTGCACCATGACCCCAGGCTTGCGCTAAGCGGCCTCTATTACTCTACGATAAAAATCTGCCCGTTTAGACAGCCTTCCACGGCCTTGCTATATGCCAAACCTACGGCTTCATTTGACACATGAACGTGGCCACGGAAAAAGTCGTCGTATTTTTCCCGGGAAGCTTCTAGAATCTCGGGGCTCACCGCGTTGATGCGGATGCCACGCGGCATATCGACGGCGGCGCCTGTTACAAACCCATCGATCGCACCATTGGCGGCAGCAGCACAAGATCCACCGGGAATTGGGTCGCGGTTCAAGACACCGCTGGTCAGTGTGAAGGAACCGCCATCATTAACATAGGCGAACCCTTCCAGCACCAGATTTACCTGCGGTAGGACTTTGTTGTTGATGCCTTTCATGAATTGTGCGTTTGTCATTTTATGTACCGGACCGAAATGTCCATCCCCAAGAGCGCACACAACTGCATCGACTTTACCTACCTGCTCATACATCGCGCGAATATTGCCGATATCCTCGATATCAGCATGAACATCGCCGTTCGATCTACCCACGGTTATGATTTCGTGCCGACTTGATAGTATGTCCACGGCCGTTTTACCAACGGCACCTTTACCGCCAACAACAATAATTTTCATTTTTCGCCTTTTTTCCTCGATCAATATGACCGTTCTGAAGCCCTTGGGCCGGATGACGCGCCGCAGACGCTAAACCTAGTTCGGCTGGCCGTTCTCGCCCTTGGCCCGGTCGGCCAGCAGTTTGGCGCGAGCCTGTTCGATCTCGCGCTCGCGCAAATCGTCGTCGGTGCTGCGCGGGATTGGGCGCGGCTTGCCCTTGAAGGGATCGTCAGGTGCCTCGAACTGGGCAACCACGCGGCAGTCGTCGCACATGCGGATGCGGTCCGCCTGGGGGCCGCTGGCGAACATGTAGTGCTTGCCGGCCAGTTGCTCGGAGATACGCTCGATGGTGCTGCGCACGCCGAACGGCTTGCCGCAGCGGATGCAGTTGAACGGCTCTTCCTCGTTCAGTGTGACGGTGCCGTGGGCGGCCTCGGTGAAGTTCAGGCGCGGCTCCAGGGCCATCACCGATTCCGGGCAGGTATTGCGGCACAGGCCGCATTGCACGCAGGCATCCTCGTTGAAGCCGATCCACGGCCGATCCGGATCGTCGCGGATGGCGCCGGTGGGGCAGGCACCGACGCACGCCAAGCACATGGTGCAGCCCTCGGTCTTCACGGTCACCGCGCCGAAGGGCGCGCCCACCGGCAAGGGCAGGAGATCGACCGGGGTCGGCGCCCGCGCGTGCAGGTGGTGCAGGGCCAGCAGGGTGCGCTCGCGCTTGCCGCCCATGGGCAGGAAATCGCCGGCCGGGACCGCCGGCCGCGCCGGCAGGGCGGACAAGCGCGCCGCCACGGCCTCCGGGTCCGCCTCGTCGATCACGTGGACGCGGCCGCCGCCGTAGCCCAACCCCTCCATGACCGTTTCGGCCAGGCCGATCTGCTCGGCGATACCGGCCATCTCCCCGGCCTTCTCCAGGCCCACCAGTAGGCACACGTGGGTCGCGCCATAGGCCAGGGCGGCCGCGAGCGCATCGAGCCCCACCTGGGTCACCTCGTTGAGGGCGAAGGGGATGACATGGGCCGGCAGGCCCGTCCCGGCGCGGGCGATCAGGCCAATCATCTCGTCCCCGTGCCGGGTATCGTGCATCAGCAGCACCGCGTTCTTGCCGCCGGCCTTGCCATAGGCGCCCAGGAGGGTGCGCAGGCGCTGCAACAGGCCATCGCCGGCGGGAAGCTGATAGGTGGCGGCCCCGGTCGGGCAGACGCTGGCGCAATTGCCGCAACCGGCGCAGACAAAGGGGTCGATCTCGACCACGTCGCCGGCGGACTTGATGGCCGAGGTCGGGCAGACGTCGAGGCAGCGGGTGCAGCCGGTCTTGCGGCTGCGCGAGTGGGCGCACAGGTCAGCGTCATAGCGGATGTAACGCGGCTTGTCGTACTCGCCCACCATGTCGGCCAGGCGGAAGATCGCCTTCTGCACCGCCACCGGATCGTCGGCATCCACATGGACATAGCCGTCCCGCTTCTCATGGGCCGGGAAGAGCGGCTGGCGCCCGGTGAGATCGAGGATCAGGTCGCACTCGGAGAAGGCTTCGTTGCGCGGCGCCTCGAAGGTCAGCGCCTGGCGCGACGAGGGGCTGGCAGGGGCATAGCCCATCACCGTGACGCCGAAGGCGCCCATATGCCCCTTGGCGCTGGCGATGGTGCCTTTGAAGAGGGGCACGTCCATGACTCCAGGCGGGATGATCTCGCCGGGGTTGCTCAGCAGCACGGTGACCTCGAGGCGCCCGGCCAGCTGCTTGGCCGCCTCGATGGCCCGCTCGTCGCGGCCGTAGACCAGGCACACCCCTTTGGATGTCAGCTTGACCGAGGCGGCCGGCTGCATCTCGAGGGCGGCCTCGGCCAGCAGGGCGGCGATTTTCGGGGTCGCCGCCGCCGCGTCGTCGGACCAGCCGGCCCGTTCGCGGATGTTGGTGAAGGCGAGCTGCGCCTGCGGGTTGTCCTCGGCGGCGATTTCGGAAAACAGCGGCGCTTCCTGGGTGCAGGCGACCAGAACCGGCTGGGACCCCAGAATGGCCTGCTGGAAGTTGCCGAGCTGCGCCCGGCACAACTGGGTGTGGATTTCCAACTCGCCGCTGGCCCCGACGGCCCGGCAGGCCTTGCCCAACGCCCCCGTATCCAAAGGCATGGTGGCCTCGCAGTTGCAAACCAGCACGCGCTTGCCGCTCAAATCCACCGTGGCCGCCCCTCACCGCATTTTTCTGGTTCTACGGGCATACTAACGGTGCGGCCGGGCCGGATACGACCCCAATCTTTGTGTGGCTGTGATCGTGCGTCTCTCTTGGTTGTGAGTATACTGTGGCCATGAACGAATCGCCGACTTCGCAGCCACAGGATTTGCTGACCACTCGCGAGGTGGCCGACTACCTGCGGGTCAAGGAGCGGCGGGTTTATGAACTGGTGCGCCAGGGTACGATTCCATGCACCCGGGTAACCGGAAAATGGCTGTTTCCCAAGGCACAGATCGATCTCTGGCTGGCCGAGAACGCGGCCGGCGAGCAGGCGGTGGCACCGCCACCGGTGATCGCAGGCAGCCATGATCCGCTGCTCGACTGGGCGGTGAAGGAGTCCGGCTGCGGCCTGGCCCTGCTGGCCGGGGGCAGCCTGGACGGCCTGGCCCGCTTTGCCCGGGGTGAGGCCCTCATGGCCGGCCTGCATGTTTTCGATGCCGCCAGCGGCGAATTCAACGTTCCGGTGCTGCGCAAAGCCGTCTCCGGACAGGGGTTGGTCCTGCTCGAATGGGCCACGCGGCAGCAGGGCCTGGTGCTCGGCCCCGGTAATCCGTGCGGCATTCGCGGCCTGCGCGACCTGGCCGCCGACGGCGTGCGTGTGGTGCGACGTCAGCGGGAATCGGGCAGCCACGTCTTGCTGACCCACCTGCTGGAGCGCGAGGGGATGGCGCCGAGCGTGGTGCGCTTTACCGACGAAACCGCGCGGGACGAGACCGATCTGGGCTTGGCCATCCTGGAAGGCCGGGCCGAGGCCGGCCTTGCCGTGGAAGCGGTGGCACGCAGCCTGAAGCTGGACTTCGTGCCGCTGCTGCAGGAGCGGTATGACCTTCTACTGCGCCGGCGCGACTATTTCATCCCCCAGGTGCAGGGCCTGTTCGCATTTACCCGGCAGACGGCCTTCGCCGCCCGCGCGGCGCAAATGGGCGGCTATGACATTTCCAGCCTCGGCAAGGTGCGCTACAACGGCCCCTGAAAGAGCAGGTCCTGAAACCACAGGTCTTGAAACGACGGGGTGTGTGGATGCGCGACGCTAAAAGGCTGTTCGAGGGTTACCAGAAGTTCCGCGCGGAAACCTTTCTGCCGCAACAGAAAATCTTCGAGAACCTGGCGCGGCGCGGACAGCGACCGCACACCATGGTCATCGGCTGCTGCGATTCCCGGGTTGACCCCACCGCCGTGTTCAATGCCGGGCCGGGCGAGCTGTTCGTCATGCGCAACGTGGCCAATCTGGTGCCGCCCTACGAGCCCCAGGGCGAGTTCCATGGCACCAGCGCCGCCATCGACTTCGCGGTCAACGGTCTCGGAGTCGAGGACATCGTCATCCTCGGCCATGCCGGCTGCGGCGGCATCAAGGCCTATCTCGACGGCATGTACGATCCGGACAAGGGCGGCGGGGCGTTCATCCAGAAGTGGATGTCCCTGCTCCGGGCGGCGCGCGGCACGGTCGTCGCCAACAATCCGGGCCAAGCGCCGGAGATCCTGCAACGGGAGCTGGAGCAGGCGGGGGTAGTCAGTTCGCTCGGTAACCTGATGAGCTTCGCGTTCGTGACCGAACGTGTCGCCGCCGGTACACTGGCCATCCACGGTGCCTACTTCGATATCGCTACCGGCGACCTGCAGGCATACGACCGGAAGGTGCGGCGATTCGAGAGCCTGACGGACGACAAAATAATCACGGCGCACTTGGAACGGCCGCCAGGCCCTGGCGAAAGCCGAGAGCCGGGATCCATGAGTCCGCGAAGTTGGCTGGATAGAGCCTAAGCCGCCCCTGGCAACTCGTCCGGAAGCCCGGCCGCTTTCAGCCCCTGAACATACTCTTCCACGTAGGTCTTGCTGCGGAAATGCACGAGTTCCGCCCGTGCGGTGGACAAGGTGTATTCAGGCCATCGCGTACGAAGCTTGCACACCACCTGGCGTGCTTCATCGATTTTTCCCGCGGTGCCGAGCACCGATGCATGCGAGGCGAAGGGCCAATGGGTCGCGTTCATGGGGCGCGATGCCGCATTCGTGCCTCGCTCCGCTTCACTCAGTCGTCCAAGTGCATAGTAGGCGTCCGATTGGTCATGGAGGAACGACCAGAAATGTGCGTCATAGGGATTGAGTTCCATCGCGATATCTATGAGGCGCACCGCCTCCTTGGGACGATCGGCGTAATGATGCGTTTGGCCGAGCGAGAAATAGGCTTGAGCCAGGCCGGGGTTGAGCCGGATGGCCGTTTCTAGCATGGGTATGGCGAGATCGAACTCTCCCTGCAGCGCGTGAATGCGGCCCAGGGCGATATAGCCAAGCGAATTCTTCGGATCCAGCGCGATGGCCCGGGCAGCAGCAATCTGTGCGTCATGGAGAGCATGTACGCGCCGATCGCGTTGGCCGTACCAATATTCCTGAACATGCACGTAAGCGAGCCTCGCCGAAGCCGAGGCAAACTCGGGATCAATGGTCAAGGCTCGCTCGAAACACGTTTGCGCTTCGACAAGATCCGAACGTGTAAAGCGATATAACTTCTTCAGCCCCAGATGATAGTGCGCCCAAGCGTCCCAGTCGGGCTTTGCTCCGGTGGCCGCCTTCTTGGCTTCCGCCGTCTCGATTTCGCTGCGGACCATGGCCGAGATCATGCGCGCGATCCGGTCATCGATGAGCGGAGGTGAGCAGAGACTCTGCTCGCAACGTTCCGCCCAAAGGTGCGTCCCGTCGGCCGCGTCGGTCAGCCTGGCCGTCACGAACAGCCGATCACCGGCGCGGCGCACGCCGCCCTCGAGCAGATAACGAGGGCCTGCGGCCTGTACATTCAGTTCGCGGCCTTCTGTTGATCCATCCGCCAATAAGAAATCGCTTTGGGTTGAGACGGCAAGGGTGCGATCGCGAACCAGGCACGTCACGATATCGTCGATCACCGTTTCGGTGAGATAGCTATCAGCTTCATCGGAACCAGGCCGCCGGAGAGGCAGGACGGCGATGGACGGCCGTCCTGATTCGGTTTTACCACGCAGCTCTGGGACAGCAACGTCAACACTGCTCAACTTTACGTCCCGGTCGGGTGACTGTTCGGAGGAGGCAAGGTCGCCGACGAAGCGGAATCCACGGCCATGCACGGTGCGTATGAAACGCTGCTGCTCTCCATCATCGCCAATCGCACGGCGCGCGGATTTGATCCGGCTCGACAGCGCCGAGTCTGAAACGATTCGCCCGCTCCAAACCTTCGCGAACAGCTCGGCTTTCGTGACAAGCCGTGCCGGATTGCACACGAGGTAGGCAAGGAGCTCGAAGACCTGCGGTTCCACAACGCACGGCTGGTCGTTGCGCCGGACCTCGTATCCGGCGAGATTGATTTCACAATCTCCAAACCGGATCAATGATTTAGCTGACAACTCTTCCCCCATGGGGTAAACCGAGGCGGGATTTCTATACCTCTCGGCCAAAGAGAGCAAGAGGCAAGAAAAACCCGCAAATCTCCATGAATTCTCCATGAATCCGTCAAGCATGGAGACGGCGGCTGAGCTAAGTAGCCCGCCCTCTCAACAAACGGAGACAGTCCATGCACCACGGATACACCTACTCTGCGACGCACGCCGCGTCCCAGCACGTAAATTGGCGGATCGAAGACATCATTGGTGGCGAAAAAGGCCTCGACTTCGGTAAGCCCTTTCTGCCCGAGTCGCTGGCGCGGGTCGAACCGCTCAAATTCCTCGAAGCGGACGAGCGGTTGGTTCTCAACCAGATTCGCGGCAACGGGTACCTATATATCTTCGGCTTGGTCGAGGAGTTTATTCTGCCCTTCGTGCTCGACCACGCAAGGCCTCGGCTCTCCGGCGACGACATGCGCACCCGCGCCATGCTGCAGTTCGCCGGCGAAGAGGCGAAGCATATCGATCTGTTCAAACGCTTCCGCGCCGAGTTCGAGGCAGGATTTGGCACGCATTGCGATGTGATCGGTCCGCCCGAGGCGATCGCCAAGGCGGTTTTGGCGCATTCTCCGCTGTCGATCGCATTGCTCATCCTGCATATCGAATGGATGACGCAACGTCATTACCTCGATAGCGTCAAGGACGACCGGGCGATCGATCCGCAGTTCAAGAGCCTTCTGAAGCATCACTGGATGGAAGAGGCCCAGCACGCCAAGCTCGACACCCTGATGGTCGAGGAGCTTGCCGACGCATGTTCGGGCGACGAGATCGCCAAGGCGCTAGACGGTTATCTGGAACTCGGCGGCATGATCGACGGCGGGCTCAAGCAGCAAGTCGAATTCGACATCGACGCCTTCATCCGGTCCACGGGCCGCGTTCTGACCAAGGCCGAGTACGCCGAGATGGCCTTGCAGCAACATCAGGCGCAGCGTTGGACTTTCATCGGATCGGGCATGTCCCATGGCAATTTCCTGGCAACTGTAGGGAACGTGTCATCTTCGGCTGCGGCGAAGTTGAAGGAGGTCGCGCCCGCATTCAGTTGAGCGCGCATGACCGTCGTATGAAAGATACGTACGCCTCCGACGGTTGAACGCGCTCAAGTGGGACTGAGATGCCCATGCCCTATGCGGCGCGCCGGAAAGGCGCGCCGGCCTATGCGGCGCAACAGGTGTCCGTATAGCGAAGCCACCGCCAACCCATCACGCTCATCAAGCCCATCAAGATGGAAGTGACGATGCCCGTATTGACTCTTTCCACGCGCGCGGTTGGTTATTCCGACGACGGCGTTGGTACCCCGATCCTGCTGGTTCATGGCAGCGCGTGCTCGCGCCGCTTCTGGAAAGGGATCACGGCCGAACTGGCGCGAAGCCATCGCGTCCTCGCCGTTGACCTGCACGGTTACGGCGAGAGTTCGCCGTGGCCGGCAGAACGCACGTTGACGCCGGCGGAGGAGGGCGAGTTGATCGGCGCTATCGCGGATCGTGCCGGCGGCCCTGTTCACCTTGTCGGCCATTCCTACGGTGGCGCCCTTGCGGCCGAATTCGCCGCCCGGCACGCGGACCGGGTTTCGAGCCTGGTCCTGATCGAGCCGTCGGCATTCAATCTCTTGCGTACGGCCGGCGATACCGCGGCGTGGGCCGAGATTGAGGATCTGGCTCTGCGGCATATTGCCCTGGTCATGCACGGCCGCTCAGCCGATGCAGCGCAGCTTTTCATGAGCTATTGGATCGGGGCGGAGGCGTGGCACGCCATGCCCGAGCCACGGCGGGATTCGATTATCGAAACCATGCCCAAGGTCGCGGCGGAATGGCGGCTCATCAGTTTCCGTCTCCGCGGGACTTCGATTTATCGGCAGCTGAAGCTCTGCACGACTATGATCTGCGGCGGCGCGACCAAGTGCCCGTCACAGCGCGTGGTCGAACTCTTGCGTGCCGTTCTGCCGAATGCCAGATACGCCGAAATCGCGCATGCCGGCCACATGTCACCGCTTACCCACCCGGACGCCGTGTTGAAGGCGATCACCGCGCATCTCGATTGGTGCGCCGCTGAGTCGGATTCACGGGCGGCGTGAGAACGGGTCCAAGTCGCTTGTCCGGACTCTACTGAGCGCGGCGACGGTAAGTCAGATAGTCGTTGCCAAGAATCAACAGCACTACCACCGCGCCGATCGCAATGGCCGCCAGGTTGTTGAAAACGAGCATCAGACCGCCGATGGTCAGGCCGATGGTTCCAAGCAGACCTATTTCTCCCCGGAAACGGCCGATGTAGGCGACGGAGAGCGCGAGCAGCGAAAGCAGGCCGCTGGAGAGCGCCAGCGCAAACTCGCTCGCCGAGAAATTCACGAAGAGCAGGCTTGGCGCATAGACGAACATGAAGGGCACTAGCGCCTTGCCCATCGAGAGGCGAAAGGCGGTCAAGCCGGTACGCATCGGCTCCGATCCGGCAATGCCCGCCCCGGCATAGGCGGCCAACGCCACCGGCGGCGTCACGTCGGCCAGGACTCCGTAGTAGAAGACGAAGAAATGCGTCACCAGCAGCGGCACGTCGAAATCCGTCAGGGCCGGCGCAACGATCGACGCCAGAATAATGTATGTCGGTGTGGTCGGAATGCCGGCGCCCATGATGATGCAAGCGATGGCAGTGAAGACCAAGCCGAAGAACAGCACGACTTGATTGCGGTCGATCATGCCGGTGACGTCGAAGGCGGTGATCCAGCCGCCGAGCGCCTCGGCCCCCTGAATCATGGCGCCGGAGAACTTGAAGCCGAGGCCGGTCAACGTCGTGATGCCCAGGATAAAGCCGACGCAGGCGCAAGCCGCGCCGATGCCAAGCGCGTATTTGGCGCCAAGCTCGAGGGCGTAGATCAGATCGCGCGGCTTCAAGGCCGACGACGCATCCAACCGCGTGATTCCCAGCGGACGCACCAGCAACGGCAGGTAGGAAAACACGACCGAAAGAATGATGCCCCAGAAGGCGGCCAGGAACGGGGTGTATTGCATCAGCAGCAATACCACCATGGCCACCAGGGGAATCAGCAAATGCCAAGAGGAAAAGAACACGGCCATGAACTTCGGGATATTGGCCGGCGACAAACCGGAAAGCCCGAGGCGGCGCGCCTCCAGGTGGATCATCATCATGATGGCGAAGTAGTGCAGTGCCGCGGGCACTATCGCGATCAGGATGATCTCGCTGTAGGGCACACCCAACAGCTCGGCCATCACGAAGGCGGATGCACCCATGATCGGCGGCGTGATTTGCCCGCCGCACGAGGCGGCCGCTTCGGTCGCCGCGGCGAAGCGTGGCGAGAAGCCGTTCTTCTTCATCATCGGAATCGTGAAGGCGCCCGTGGTCACCGTGTTGGCGATCGGCGAACCGGAGATCATGCCGAAGAACCCCGATGAGACGACCGCGACCTTGGCCGGTCCGCCGACGTAGCGGCCGGCCAGAATCGTCGCGAGATTGATGAACAGTTGGCCGACCCCCGTCCGCTGTGCCAGCACGCCGAACAGCACGAAGTGGAACACATACGTGGCCACCACGCCGACGGCGATACCGTAGATGCCCTCGGTTCCGATGTAGAGATGATTGACGATCCTGAGGATGCTGTAGCCGCGATGCCCCAGGATCCCCGGCAGGTACGGACCGAACATGCCATAGAGCAAGCAGATCGCCCCGATCACCGGCAGTGACGGGCCCATGGTGCGGCGCGTCGCCTCCATCACGATGACGATGGCCAGCACGCCCATCATGTAGTCCCGGCCGATGGGGGAACCGACCCGCTGAACGAAGATTTCGTCGAAGAAGATCAGCAGGTAGAGCGAGATGGCGGCCGCCAGCACCGCGAAGAGCATGTCGCGCGGCGATATCCGATGGTGTTCGCCGATCAATTGCGTCAGCGGCAGGGTCAGGACCGCCACCAGCACGATGCCGATGAGGAACGGCCAGTTGCTGTCCAAGCCGGCTTGCACGTAGAGCGCATCGTTCAGGTCCCAGGCCAGCAGCACGTAAAAGGCGGCGAAGCACAGGCTCCATATCCACTCCCGCCGTGGCTGCCGGCTTTTCTTGGCTGGAAAGACCAAGAAAATCAGGCCGAGCACGAAGGCAAGATGCACGGAGCGGTGGGCGATCTCGTTCAACAGGCCAAAGCCAGCCGTATAGACATGGAACAGCGAAAGGGAGACGCCGAGGACGGTCACCAACAGGGCCGCGACCCCGATCAGTTGCCGGAAATTCGATTCCGGATCGTACTCCTCGATGATCGATTGGATCTTCGTCGAGGACAGAGTCGTATCGCCGCCGTTTACACCCGTTTGGTCGTTACTCACTCAGTCCTGCTCCCCGGTGCAGGGCCGGGGCCGCAATTCCAGCGCCCGATCCCCCCATCGCGTCAAATCGACGATCTCGCCGCCACTGATCAGCCGGTTCCGGTATTCGCTGGCGACCCGTATGACGATATGCTCGAAGGTTCGGTCGACCTCGACCTGGAACCCGCCATCGGCATGACGCCAGACGGTACCCGGCTCCACCGCCTCGCTGGCCAGGCCCGGGCCATGCTGCTGGAACAGCTCCGCCGTCTGGTGAATCCCGCCGGCCGCCAGGCGATAGCGGCTCTCCACCGGGGTCAAGGTCACCGAATGAAGATAGACGGTCGAAAAATCGTAAGCATCACTGCCGGTCTCGCCAAGTTTGATTTCCGCCAGTGTCGCGCCATCGGGAAAACCCGTGACCGTCAGCCCGCGCTCACAGGCCGCCACCGGCGCGCCGGCAATGCCGAGCGCGAGCGCCATAGTCATCAAGGCCGGGATCAGGAAGGCCGGCGCCCACGGGCGCCGGCTCCCGAAACCCCGCCGCAGTGCGGCGAAGATCATCTGTGGCTTATTTGATCAGGCCCTTTTCCTTGAAGTACCGCTCCGATCCCTTGTGCAGAGGGATCGAGACCGAGGTGAGTGCCGTCTCGAGGGTGATGTCCTTACCCTTGGGATGAACCTTGGCCATGGTCTCGGTGTTCTCGTAAAGCGCCTTGGTGATCTCGTAGACCAGCCCATCGTCGACACCTTCGTGGGTGGCCCAAATCGCCATGACCGCAAGGGTCGGCACGTCGGCGCCCTGACCCTTATAGGTGTCGGCGGGCAGTTTGACCGAGGCGTAATACGGTTGAACCTTCTTCAGTTCCTCGATCGCCGGACCTTCGAGCGGAACGATCTTGATGTTGGTGGCATTGGCCAGATCGAGGACCGAGGCGGTCGGTGAGCCGGCGGTGATGAGCGAGGCATCGAGATTGCCGTCCTTGATCTTGTCGACCGACTGGGCGAAGGAGGACAAGTCCTCGGTCACATCCTCGGGCTTCATGCCGTGGGCGGCCAGCAGATCGCGCAGCAGCTGCCACTGGCCCGAGCCCGGCGAGCCGGACGAAACCGAATGGCCCTTGAGGTCGGCGAACGAGTTGATTCCGGCATCGGCCCGAACCACCAGTTGCACCGTCTCCGGGTAGAGGGCGCCGATTGCCCGAATGTTCGGGATCTTCTCCTCCGTGAACTGGCCCGAGCCCTTGAAAGCCGCATCGAGGATATCCGCCGCCACGAACGCGGATTCAATCTCGCCACGGCCAAGCAGTTTGGCGTTGGCGACCGAGGCATTGCCGGTCTCGGCGGTCGCCGCCAGCTTCTTGCCGCCGGTCTCGACCGTATTGGACAGCAGTTGCGCCAGCATGCCGCCCAGTGGGTAGTAGGTGCCGCCGGTGCCACCGGTGGCGATGCCGAAGAACACCCGCTCTGCGGCCAGCGTTCCATTGACCGCCAAGCCAAGCGCGGCGGCGGCCAGAGCGCCAAAAATGAACTTACGTGTCATGTGTTATGCTCCCTAATAATCCTAAAATTGCGCGAAGAACTGCGTCGCTTACGGTTGATGAATGCTGGCCAAAATACGCGTTGGCCGGATTGCCGATACCCTGCGGGTGCCGGCGTGTGGAAGGGGCAATCGCCACCTCACCCACATGAGCAACTCGTGTGATCGGCCTGACTTACATGTCACAGCATTGTTACCCTCGAAAAACACGGGCGTGCTCCATCGGAATTTCCCGGGTTACTGATCTCCCTACCGGCGGGGACGGTAGCACGCGCTCGATCAGACCTAAAGTACTCAGCACGGGCGCGCCCAACTACGGCGCGAACGACAACCAAATGTCCGGCAACGACCGGCTCGGCGGTTGTCGATCGCGCCGCGTGAGTGCCCCTTACGACCCCGGCGCGGTGGCGTTCGGGTAGAAGAGCTGCTGGCTGTCGATCTGGAAGGCGGCGATGGTCTTCTGCCCGTCCGTGCCGGTCAGCCAATCGATGAAGGCCTGCCCGTCGGCGGCCTTGATGTGCAAAAACTTGGCAGGGTTGACCAGGATGACGCCGTACTGGTTGAACAGCCGCTTGTCGCCTTCGACCACCAGCTCCAGATCCGCCTTGTTCTGGAAAGAAATCCAGGTCGCCCGGTCGGTGAGGGCATAGGCGGCCATGCCGGCGGCCGCATTCAGGGTGGCGCCCATGCCGGAGCCGGTTTCGCGGTACCACTGGCCGCTGGCCGCCGCCACGTCGATGCCGGCCGTCTTCCAAAGACCCTGTTCCAACTTGTGGGTGCCGCTGTCGTCGCCGCGGGAGGCGAAGTTGGCCTTGGCACCGGCAATGGCTTGCAGCGCTGCGACCGCATCATGGCCGCCGCGAATGCCGGCCGGATCGGCCTTGGGGCCGACGAAGACGAAATCGTTGTACATCACGGCCGCCCGCTTCACGCCGTAACCTTCGGCGACGAACTTCTCCTCCGATGGTTTGTGGTGGACGAACAGCACGTCGGCATCGCCGTTCTGCGCCAGCTTGATCGCCTGGCCGGTGCCGACCGCGACCACGCGCACCTCTATGCCGGTCTTGGCCTGGAAGGCCGGTAGAAGGGTGCCGAACAGGCCGGAGTTTTCCGTGGAGGTGGTGGAGGCAACGGTGATGAACCGCTCCGCCGCGCCGGTGGGCAGAGCAAAAGCAGCCGTCAGCAGAAACAAGGGAAATAGGAGTCGACGCGTCAGCATAGCAAGTCACCTTTCAGGAATGTGGCCGCCTCGGCGGTCTGCGGAGCGGCGAAGAATTCCGCGGCCGGCGTGCGCTCGAGCAAGCGGCCGCGGTGCAGGAACAGGATTTCATCGGCCAGGCGCCGGGCCTGACCCAGATCGTGGGTGGTCATGATGATCTTGGTGCCGGTCTGGGCGACGGCGAGAATCATGTCCTCGATGGCGCGGGTGGCCGCCGGGTCGAGGTTCGATGTGGGTTCGTCCAGGAACAGAACCTCGGGCCGGGTGACCCAGGCGCGAGCGATGGCCAGGCGCTGCTGCTCGCCGCCGGAGAGGACCCGGGCCGGGCGGCCGGCCACCTCGGTCAGGCCGGCACGGGCCAGCGCCTGATCGACGGCGGCTTGCCGTTCAGCACGAGGAACACCGTGTAAACCCAAGGGATAGCGGATGTTTCCCGCGGTTGATCGGCGCAGGAGTACCGGGTTCTGGAAGACCATGGACTGGCCGCGGCGCACCCGCTCGCCGTTGCCCGCCGCCCACTCGATGCGTCCAGCGGACGGCCGCAGCAGGCCGTGACAGAGACGCAGAAGCAGGCTCTTGCCCGCGCCGTTGGGGCCGAGGATGACGCACCGGCCATCCGCCGGCAGATCCGCCGAGATGTTATCGATCAGGGTTTCACCGCGCACCCGATAGGTAACGCCGGTCAGCCGCAGCGGCAGGATCGAGCTGGACTCAGCCATAGCGCGCCCGGGCCACGTCGCGGATCGCCATGGCCGCCAGGTTCACGCCCAGGGCCAGGGCGATGAGGATGATGCCCAAGCCCAGCGCCAAGGCCAGATTTCCCTTGCTGGTCTCCAGGGCGATGGCCGTGGTCATCACCCGGGTCACGTGATTGATGTTGCCGCCGACGATCATCACCGCGCCGACCTCGGCCACGGCCCGGCCAAATCCGGCGAGCACGGCGGTGAGCTGGCGGAACCGGCCGTCCCACAGCAAGGTGACCAGGCGTTGCCAAGGCCCGGCGGCCAGGGAGCGCAGTTGCTCGTCGTACTCCTCGTGCAAATCGGCCACGGTCTGGGCGCTGAGCGCCGCGATGATCGGGGTGATCAGCAGGCATTGGGCGATGATCATGGCCGCCGGCGTGAACAGCAGGCCGAGCACGCCGAGCGGCCCGGCGCGCGAGAGCAGCAGATAGACGATCAGCCCGACCACCACCGGCGGCAGGCCCATGAACGCGGTCAGCAGGGCATTGAGCACCAGCCGGCCGGGAAAGCGGAACAGGGCCACCGCGGCGCCCAGGGGCAGGCCGATGAGCACCGCCAGGCCGACGGCGCTGAGGCTGACCCGCATCGATAGGCCGACGATCTCCAGCAGATCGGCGTCGAGGCGCAGGAGCATGTCCAGGGCCAGGGCGAAAGCGGCGCTCAGGTCGGTCATGGGGCGATTGGAGTTCCTTAGTTGTGCGTATTTGTATGTATTTACGTCATTTTCTACATCAGATCATCTTAAAACGGAAAGAACGCATTCGTGAGGAGGGAATTCTTACCGGTTCGCCGTCGCTTGAAGGCCGGCCGGAGAGGCCGCATAGTGCGGGGATGGTGCAAGCAAAGACGACAGCGGCCAAAACGATCCGCAGGGGCCGCGGCAAGGCGACGGATGCGGCTCAGGCCGAGTTCATGGTCCGCCCGGACCCGGCGAACCCGCGCCTGACCGAGGCGGTCGAGGGCGTGGACCAGGATGGTGCGGCCATCTCGACCCGGGTGGTCGTCGAACGGCCGCTGACCCTGTTTCTGAACCGGCAGGAGATCGTCACCATGATGACGATCGGCGATTTTCCGGATTATCTGGCGGTCGGCTATCTGCTCAACCAGAACATGCTGCGCCCGGACGATACCATCGTCGGCATCGACCACGACGACGAGCTGGACGTGGTGGTGGTGCGCACCGAGCGGAAAACCAACTACGAGGCCAAGCTGAAGAAAAAGACGCGCACCTCGGGTTGCGCCCAGGGCACCGTCTTCGGCGATCTGATGGAGAAGTTCGATGATGTGGTGCTGCCGGCCGGGGCGGTGCTCAAGACCTCGTGGCTCTATGCCCTGTCGCGCAAGATCAACTCGGTGCCGAGCCTTTATCTGGAGGCCGGGGCCATTCACGGTTGCGTGCTGTGCGAGGCGGACCGGCCGCTGATCTATATGGAAGACGTGGGCCGGCACAACGCGGTCGACAAGATCGCCGGCTACATGTTCCTCGAAGGGCTGGGGCCGGAGAACAAGATCTTCTATACCACCGGCCGCCTGACCTCGGAGATGGTCATCAAGACCGTGCAGATGGGCATACCGATCCTCATTTCCCGGTCCGGGTTCACGGCCTGGGGGGTCAGCTTGGCGCGCCAGGTCGGCCTGACCTTGGTCGGCCGGGCCAAGGGCAAGCGCTTCGTCGCGCTCTCGGGGCAGGAGAGGATCGTCCACGATCTCGACCCCGGCGCCGCGCCGGAGGAAGAGGCCCGCCATCAGCGCAAGGCCAGCCAAACCGACGATGCGGCATGAATGCCCCCATCGCCGGTGTCCTGTTGGCGGGTGGCCAGTCGCGGCGCATGGGCGGCGGCGACAAGTGCCTGCGGCCATTGGCCGGGCGGCCGCTTCTGGCGCACGTGATCGAACGGGCGCGGCCGCAGGTCGGGCCGCTGGTCTTGAACGCCAACGGCGATCCGGCGCGCTTTGCCGCCTTCGGCTTGCCGGTGGCGGCCGACGTGGTTGCGGGCTTCGCCGGGCCGCTGGCCGGGGTGCTGACCGGCCTGGAGTGGGCGGCGGCCAACGCCCCCGGCTGCATGCACGTGGCCAGCTTCGCCTCGGACGCGCCGTTTCTGCCCACGGATCTGGTGGCGCGCCTGACCGCCGCCGTGGCGGAAAAGGGCGCCGAGCTTGCCTGCGCCGCCTCGCAAGGGCGCAGTCATCCGGTCTTCGGCCTGTGGCCGGTTCGCCTGGCCGGGGTGCTGCGCACCGCCATTGTCGAGGGCGAGGTGCGCAAGGTCGATGTCTGGACCGCCCGCTACCGCCTGGTCACGGTCGAATTTCCCGTGGTGGAGACGCCCGCTGGCCCCCTCGATCCCTTCTTCAACGCCAATCACCCGGACGATCTGGCCACGGCGGAGCGGTTTGCCGGCGGCTGAGACCCCTTCGGCGGTTGATGTGTATCAATATGGTCCGCCCGGCGTTCTGCTAGAAATTACAATTCAATGCGCAGAATCCGCTCCGCCAAGAGCGCGGTGCTCAAAAAGATCGGCAGTTGGCGGCGCGCTTAGCCGAGGGAGCCAACAATGCCATGCTTGAGCAAATGTACATCATATCTTCGATTTGCCTTCGTCATGCCGATCGCCGCGGGGATGGTTGGGCTATTGGCAATGAGCGTGGCGGCGGCGCCCGCTCGGGCTGATGAGCCAGCTAAGGGCGAGGCGACGGGGCACGCGCACATGACCACCATCTGGGATGTCGCCCGCGGCGGGCAGCTCTACGACGATTGGATGTCGGTCATGGAAGCGACGCCGCCGGAGGCGACTCATCCGGCGTACCCGGCAGCCGGCAAACGGAAGGGCGGCGGCACGTGGCGTTGCAAGGAATGCCACGGTTGGGATTACAAGGGCGCGGACGGTGCCTACAGCAAGGGCTCGCACTTCACCGGCATCAAAGGCGTCATGGGCACCTTCGGCGTCGCGCCGGAGAAACTGCACGAAATCATCATGAACAAGACGCATGCCTTCACCGTGCAAATGATGCCGCACGCCGCGATGGAGAAATTGGCCTTGTTCTTGAGCGCGGGACTGATCGACATGGATCGCTACATCGACCGCGAGACCAAGGTGGCACGCGGCAACGCCCAACGTGGCGCCGCGTTCTTCCAAACGATCTGCGCTGTCTGCCATGGCTTCGACGGCAAGGCGATGAACTTCAAGGATGACGCGCATCCGGAGTACATCGGCACCGTGGCGAATGAGAACCCTTGGGAAACGCTGCACAAGATCCGCTTCGGCCAGCCGGGCGTCGGCATGGTATCGCTGGAGGTTCTCGGCACTGACGATCTGGTGGATATCCTGGCGTATTCCCAGACCTTACCGGAGAAATAGGACGCCACGGCACGACGGCGCCGGGCGGCCATTCGCCCAACTCGCCCGGCACCGTTAACCCCAGCCCCCTTAACAAGGGCGGCGGATTGGACTATCACTGAAAGCACAGGCGGCGAGCCTTTTGATATCACAAAGGGCCGAGAGGAAGGGCTGGGCGATGGACGGTTCGGGCGCCAGGGCGGGCCTATTGGGCAAGCAGGTGACGGTGCCGCTGGGCATCGTGCTCGAACGCCGGCGCCTGGATCATCCGTGGAAGGATCATTCCTGGATGCCGGTCGACGTGATCCCCGGTGCCCCGGCCCGCGAACCGCGCGGCGAGTGGCTGTTGTTGAAGGAAGGCGAAGGCTGGGCCCGGTATCATAGCGGAACCCTGCCCTTGAACCTGTTCCGTAAGGAAACCGAGGCCTACAAGATAACCCTGGCGCAGGTTCCGCCGCGCCTGTTCGTGATCCTGCGAACCGACGACTCGGCCGGATCGGCGCACGAGGTGGTGCCCTTTGCCGTGACCGCCAGTGCCAGCGATGTGCAGGAATACCTGGACAGCAGCGAGGATATTGTCGAGCCGGTGCCCATGCCGGCCGCCGTGGTCGCCCTGATCCGCGATTTTATCGATCAGCACCATGAAGACGTGCCCTTCATCAAGCGCAAACGGAAGCGTTTCGACCCCAAAGCACCCAGGAGCGGCCCCAAAGTATCCGGAGGTGGCTCCCGTGAGTAAATCCGGCGGCGACGATTTCCTCGGCCGCTGGTCGCGGCGCAAGTTGGGCGGGGCTTCCGACGAGCCCGTGCCGGAAGCGCCGGAACCGGAAATCGCGAAATCAACCGTGACGGAGGCCGACTCCGAGGACCAGGGCGATCCTGAGGTGATCGCGCAGCTGCCGGACATCGACAGCCTGGACGATTCCTCGGACTTCACGATCTTTCTACAGGCCGGTGTGCCCGAGGCGATGCGCCGCCGGGCCTTGCGCAAACTGTGGCGGGTCAACCCGGTGCTCGCCAACCTGGATGGCCTCAATGACTACGACGAGGATTACACTCAGTTGCACACCGTGGGCCGGAGCGTGAAGACGCTGTTTAAAATCGGCAAAGGCTTTGTCGAGGACGACTCCGAAGCATCGGCGGCCGCAGCTCCGCCCAAGACCGCCGAGCCAGTGCCCGAATCGCCGGCGACGGACGAACCGGAAACGCCCGTTGCGGCCGTACCCCCGGCTGCCGAACATACGCCTGAACCCGCAAAACCAGACACCGCACCCCGCAATACAGCACGCCGCCGGCGCTGGGGCGCACCCGACACACAAACTTGATTCGTCAGTATTTTTCGCGCGGAAATGGGACCGGGATGGCAACGCGGGTGTTCGCGGCCGCAACATCGCATTTTGTTGACAGACCCGCGGCAATCGTTGTCTAATTTCGTTAACCAATCTACAAAACCCTTGGCGAACAAGGGATATTTCATAGCCGACCTGACCAAATCGGGCGGTATGGAAAATCAAAAACTGAAAGCGCCGGTTGAATAGGGCTGGTGTTTTTAGACCTAAATGGGGAAGGGAGCACTTGTTGGGCGAGCGGCTCAAAGGGCTCGAAGTCAGCGAAGAAGAACAACTGCGGGCGCAGTGGTATAGCCTCTTGGCGCGCCTTTTGTCGGCACCGCCGGATCAGGCTCTGCTGACCATGATCCGTGGCCTAAAAGGCGATGACTCAGATCTCGGTCAGTGCATTCGCACACTCGCGGCGGCGGCCCGAGCAACGACCGTCGCAACGGCCGGCGAGGAACACTTCAATCTTTTCATCGGCGTCGGCGGCAGCGAACTGATGCCGTACGGTTCTTATTATCTGACCGGGTTCCTCAACGAAAAGCCGCTGGCCAGGTTGCGTGACGATATGGCGGCGCTGGGCATCCAGCGGGCCGACGACGTGAAAGAGCCGGAAGATCACATCGCCAGCTTGTGCGAGATGATGGCCGGGTTGATCACCGGCGCGTTCGGCGCACCGGTCGATCTGACGCGGCAGCAGCATTTCTTCGCAAACCATGTGGCGTGTTGGGCACCGAAATTCTTTGCCGATCTGCAGGCCTCCAAGACGGCGGCGTTCTATATGCCGGTGGGGGCCATCGGGAGCGTCTTCATGTCGATCGAAAGCCAGGCCTTCGAGATGGCGGCCTAGCGGTCGGCGCGTGTGGTCAAGGAAATGTGCCAGCCAGGCGGTTGGCCAGACAAAGAAGGGGTGAATGAGATGAGCAAGAAGACAGCGGCGAAGATGGGCCGTCGGGACTTCTTCCGCAAAGCGGGATTGGGTGTCGGCGCGGCAGGTGCGGCTGCGGTTGGCCTGTCCGTGTCCAGCGCACAGGCGGCGACGCCGAACAAGAGCGCGGACAAAGGCGCGGGCTATCGGGAAACCGATCACGTCAAAAAGTTTTACGAGCTGGCCAAGTTCTGACGGCCGTCGGCGAACACACATTCGATTTGGAATAGGAGAGGTCCATGCTTACGAAACGGACGAATGGGTTGGCGGGAGGCCCCCGTCTGTCAAAGGCACTGGTCGGCTTGACCGGTGGCGCCATTGACCGTCGCGCCTTTCTAAAGCGTTCCGGGCTGGCCGCGGGCGGCGTTGCCGCCGCGTCACTGCCCTTTGGCCGGGTACAGAAAGCCGCGGCCCAGACGCAGACCGCTGCCGGCGAGATCAAGCTGGTCAAGTCGATCTGCACCCATTGCTCGGTCGGCTGCTCGGTCATGGCCGAAGTCCAGAACGGCGTCTGGATCGGGCAGGAGCCCGGCTGGGAAAGCCCCTTCAATCTGGGCGCGCACTGCGCCAAGGGCGCCTCGGTCCGCGAGCACGCCCATGGCGAGCGGCGCCTGAAGTTCCCGACCAAGCTGGTCGGCGGCAAATGGACCAAGATCTCGTGGGATCAGGCGGTCAACGAGATCGGCGACAAGCTGTTGGAGATCCGCGAAAAGAACGGTCCCGACGCGGCCTATTGGATGGGCGGCTCCAAGCACAGCAACGAGGGCGCCTACCTGTTCCGCAAGTTCGCCGCCTACTGGGGCACCAACAACTGCGACAATCAGGCGCGTATCTGTCACTCGACCACGGTCGCGGGTGTGGCAAACACCTGGGGCTACGGAGCGATGACCAACAGCTACAACGATATGCACAACAGCCGGAGCATGCTGTTCATCGGCTCGAATGCCGCCGAGGCGCACCCGGTGGCGATGCAGCATATCCTGAAGGCGAAGGAGCAGAACAACGCGCCGCTGATCGTCTGCGATCCGCGCTTTACGCGCACCGCGGCCCATGCCGACGAATACGTGCGGATGCGCTCGGGCACCGATGTCGCCCTCATCTGGGGTCTGGCTTGGCACGTCTTCGAGAATGGCTGGGAGGATAAGGAATACATCCGCCAGCGCGTCTGGGGTCTGGATCAGATCCGCGAAGAGGTGAAGAAGTGGAACCCGGAGGAGGTCGAGCGCGTCACCGGCGTACCTGGCTCGCAAATGCAGCGGGTCGCGCGCACCCTGGCGAACAACCGGCCCGGCACCTTGGTTTGGTGCATGGGTGGGACGCAGCATCACTCGGGCAGTAATAACACGCGGGCCTATTGCGTCCTGCAACTGGCGCTGGGCAACATTGGCGTCGCTGGCGGTGGGGCCAACATTTTCCGCGGCCACGACAACGTCCAGGGGGCGACCGACCTCGGCTGCCTGCCGGATAGCCTGCCCGGATACTTCGGCCTGGCGGAAGGCTCCTGGAAGCATTGGGCGCGGGTGTGGGAGACCGATTACGACTATCTGCTCAAGCGCTTCGCCAGCAAGGAGTTGATGGAGAGCAAGGGCATCCCAGAATCGCGTTGGTTCGACGCCGTGCTCGAGGCCAAGGAAAACCTCGATCAGCCGGACAACATCCATGCAATGATCTTCATGGGTCATGCGCCGAACTCGCAGACCCGCCAACAGGACGTGAAGAAGGCGATGGAAAAGCTCGACCTTCTCGTCGTCATCGACCCGTATCCGACCGTCTCGGCGGTGCTGCATGACCGGACGGACGGCGTCTATCTGCTGCCGGCGGCGACGCAGTTCGAGACCTCTGGGTCGGTCACCGCATCGAACCGGTCCATCCAATGGCGCGACAAGGTGATCGAGCCAGTCTTCGAATCGAAGCCGGATCATGAGATCTTGTATCTGCTGGCCAAGAAGCTCGGCTTCGCCGATGAGATGGTTAAGAACATCAAGATCAATGGCAACGAGCCGTCGATCGAAGACATAACCCGCGAGGTCAACCGCGGCACGTGGACCATCGGCTATACCGGTCAATCGCCGGAGCGGCTGAAGCTGCACATGGCCAACCAGCACACCTTCGATAAGACGACGTTGCAGGCGGTGGGTGGCCCGGCGGACGGCGAGTATTACGGCTTGCCGTGGCCGTGCTGGGGTACGCCGGAGATGAAGCATCCCGGTACGCCGAACCTCTACGATCCGTCCAAGCCGGTGGCTGAAGGCGGCTTGTGCTTCCGCGCCCGGTTCGGCGTCGAGAAGGACGGTCAGAATCTGCTGGCGGAAGGCAGCTACCCGGTCGGCTCGGAGATCAAGGACGGCTATCCGGAGTTCACCATGGCCATGCTGCAAAAGCTGGGCTGGGATGGCGACCTCACGCCGGAGGAGCGGGCGACCATCGACAAGATCGCCGGCGAAAAGACCAACTGGAAGACCGACTTGTCGGGCGGCATCCAGCGGGTGGCGATCAAGCATGGCGCGGCACCCTTCGGCAATGCCAAGGCCCGGGCGGTGGCGTGGAACTTCCCGGATCCGGTGCCGATTCACCGCGAGCCGCTGTATACTCCGCGGCGCGATCTGGTGGCCGACTATCCGACCTACGCGGATACCAAGTCGTGGCGGGTGCCGACCCTTTACAAGTCGATCCAGGACCAGGACTTCTCAAAGGACTTCCCGCTCATCCTGACATCGGGCCGCTTGGTCGAGTACGAAGGCGGCGGCGACGAAACCCGGTCGAACCCATGGCTGGCCGAACTGCAGCAGGAGATGTTCTGCGAGATCAACCCGCGCGACGCCAACAACATTGGCGTGCAAGATGGGCAAACCATCTGGGTCAAGGGGCCGGAAGGCGGCAACGTCAAGGTCATGGCCATGGTCACGGAACGGGTCGGGCCGGGAACGGTGTTCATGCCGTTCCACTTCGGCGGCCATTTCATGGGCCAGGACCTGCGTAGCAAGTATCCTGCCGGGGCCGATCCGTATGTGCTTGGCGAATCCGTCAATACCGCCACGACATATGGGTACGATTCGGTCACCCAAATGCAGGAAAGCAAAACCACGTTGTGCCGCATCGAGGCCGCGTAAGGAGATCTGAGCAATGGCACGGATGAAATTTCTCTGCGATGCGGAACGCTGCATCGAATGCAATGCCTGCGTCACGGCCTGTAAGAACGAGAACGAGGTGCCGTGGGGCGTTAACCGCAGGCGTGTGGTGACGATCAACGACGGCAAGCCGGGTGAACGATCGATCTCGGTGGCCTGCATGCACTGCTCGGATCCGCCGTGCATGGCCGTCTGCCCGGTCGACGTGTTCTATCAGACCGACGACGGTGTCGTGCTGCACTCCAAGGACCTGTGCATCGGCTGTGGATACTGCTTCTATGCGTGCCCCTTCGGGGCGCCGCAGTACCCGCAGGCGGGCAACTTCGGCAGCCGCGGCAAGATGGACAAGTGTACCTTCTGCGCCGGTGGCCCTGAGGCGGACAATTCCGCCGCCGAGTTCGCGAAGTATGGCCGAAACCGGTTGGCCGAAGGCAAGCTGCCGTTGTGCGCCGAGATGTGCGCAACCAAGGCGTTGCTGGCCGGCGATGGCGACATCGTTTCCGACATCTATCGTGAACGCGTGGTCGCCCGTGGCTTCGGTTCGGGTGCGTGGGGCTGGGGCACTGCGTATCAGCAGAAGTCCGGCTCTTAAGGCCGTAAGATCGCTCGATCGTCGGTCGAACAACAGGGTAGGGGATGGCGTGGACACGCCGTCCCCGCCCTCGTGTTCGCGCAAAGAATTTGAAGGGGGCACCGACATGCGCAGCGAGACGAAATCAATCGCACTAGCCATGGCACTGATCGCGGGGCTGGGTGTGAGCCTGACGGCTTGTGACGAGGCCGAGCAGGGCCGTGTCCTGATGTACGAGAAGGGAACCTATCTCGGCCAGCAGGATACCGAGCTTTCGGCGGAAACCGAGAGCATGCTGCGCGCCCGCGCGGCCATGCAACGCGGAATCTAACCGGGCCGCACAGGCGTGACCCCGAATGATGTGATGCCGTCGGATGCACTCAATGAGCGGGCAAGCCGGGGGCGGGTAGGCCGGTCCAACCGTCACCGGGAGAAGCTGGAGAAGAACATGACGAAGACGATGAGACAATTTGCCGGCGCCCTTGCGGTGGCGTGTGCTGTTTTTCTCGCCGTTGGAACGGCGGCTTGGCCCGAGGCGGCGCAGGCGCAAACGGCCGGCCGGAGCGTTGCGGAGCCGAGCCCCGAGGCTGGCAATGTGCCCGGCGGCAGTCTTGGTTCGATCAGCGACGCCGATATCTGGCGCGAGGTGCGCCGTGGCCTGCAGGGCAACGTATCGATTCCGGACAAGCAAGCCGGCATCATGATCCAGTCCGAAGGCGACAACTGGCGCGCCTGGCGCAACGGCCCGATGACCGTCGGCGGCGCCTGGGCCATTCTGGGGATCACCGGCCTGCTCGCCTTGTTCTTCGTTCTGCGCGGCCGGATTCGCATCGAAGCGGGCCCCAGCGGCCGGACCGTGGAGCGGTTCAATACCATCGAACGCAGCGTGCACTGGCTGACCGCGGTTTCCTTTATCGTCCTGGGGCTGACCGGCCTCAACATTCTGTATGGCCGGCATGTGTTGCTGCCTGTGCTCGGACCCGATGTTTTCTCCACTTTGTCGCTCGGTGGCAAATACCTGCACAATTTCGTCTCCTTCGCCTTCATGCTTGGCGTGATCCTGATGGTGATCTTGTGGGTGCGGCACAACCTGCCGAGCCGGGCGGATCTGGAGTGGCTGGCCAAAGGCGGCGGCTTGTTCGTCAAAGGCGTGCATCCGTCGTCACGCAAGTTCAATGCCGGACAGAAGATCCTGTTTTGGATCGTGGTCCTGGGCGGCATATCGCTTTCGGTTTCGGGCATTGCCCTGCTGCTGCCGTTCAAGTTCGCCTTGTTCTCGGGCACCTTCGCGGTGCTGAACGTCTTTGGTTTCGATCTGCCGACCAATCTGGCGCCGATTCACGAGATGCAGCTGGCGCTGTTGTGGCACACCGTTCTCGGCCTGGGCATGATCGCCGTCATCGTCGCCCACATCTATATCGGATCGATCGGCATGGAAGGCGCCTTCGATGCCATGGGCACCGGCCAGGTGGATGAGAATTGGGCCCGCGAGCATCACAATCTGTGGGTGGCGGAACTCAAGGGCGAGGCTGGCGGCGGACACAAATCCGCCCATCCGGCGGAATAGGGGCGACCTTCATGAATGGCATGCGCCAAACCCTTCACCGAATGCGGATGGCCTTGATGCTGGCGATGGGGCTGGCGGTCTTCGCCGCGTTGATGCCAGTTCCGTCGCAGGCGGCCGTGACCAGTGAGGAGGCGGCGCGCATGGTGGCCGAGCAGTTTTCCGTCAAGGTGTTGCGGGTACGAGCCGCCGTGCTTGATTCAACGCCCGTGTGGCTGATCACCGTCATGAATGCCGGTGGCAACAACAACGATGCGTTTCAGGTGAACACCTTGGCGGTCGATCAGGACAGCGGTGAATTGATCCCATCGTTCCGGCACGGCGCCAGCGGCTATGATCTGCCCGGGGTGCATGACCGGTCCACAAGAATCGAACGACGCCCGGAGTCCTCGCGCTCGGGCGCTTGGCGTTAACCGCCGCTTTCGGCAATCCCTTGAGGCGGCTTCTCTTTGCAGCCCTGATCAGCGTCGCCGTCGGAGTGCCTTTCGACATGCCGCGCGCCGAATTGGTTGGTCATGTCGGCTTCGTCAAGGGGGTCGCGGTATCGGCGGACGGCCGCATCGCCGCAAGCTCCAGCTTCGACTTGCAGGTCATCCTGTGGGATGTGGCCACGCAAACGGAAATTCGGCGATTGGAGGGGCACGACGGCCCGGTCAACGCCGTGGCACTTACCCCGGATGGCAACCGTGTGGTTTCGGTCGGCGACGATGCCACGGTACGGGTATGGGACAGCGCCAGCGGGGCACAGCTGCACACCTTCACGGGCCATCAGGGCAAGATTGCCGCCGTGGCCATATCGCCCGATGGCCGGTTGGCCGCCTCCGCCGGCTGGGACTGGACCATCCGCCTTTGGGATCTTCAAGCGTTCAAACCGGCCGCGGTTCTCGAAGGGCATACCAACAACGTCAACGCCGTTGCCTTTTCCCCGGATGGGACGCGATTGCTCAGCGGGGGCTATGATTCGACATTGAAGCTCTGGCGCGTTGCCGACGGCACGGTGCTGGCGAGCTTGACCGGCCATGAGTTCGGCGTCACCTCGGTGGCGTTCACGGCCGATGGCCGTGCCGTCTCATCCTCAGTGGACGAGACGGTGCGCATATGGAACCTGGAGACGGGCGTCGACGAAGCGCGCCTGATCGGCCACGAAGGGCCGGTGCTCGCGGTGGCCGTTTCGCCGGACGGCAGGCTGGCAGCCTCCGCCGGAGTCGACCGCACCATCGTCCTGTGGGACCTTCGAACCGCCACGTTCGTTCGCGCCTTCTATGGCCATACCGCACCGATCTGGTCGCTGGCGTTCATGCCGGATTCGGCGCGGCTGCTCTCCGCCGGGTCGGACGAGGTGATCCGCGTCTGGGATCTGCAAACCGGGGAGGAGATCGGCGCCACCGGCGGCCGGCGCTTGGCCGATGCCCCGCCCACCGAAACGCAGCCGTCCGATGACCCGGGCGCCCGGCTGTTCCGCCGCTGCGCCGTTTGCCATACGCTCACGGCCGATGGCGGCAATCGGGCGGGACCGCCGCTCTATGGCGTCTTTGGCCGGCGTGCGGGGACGGTCCCCGGCTACACCTATTCGGAAACTTTGCGGAACAGCGATATAATCTGGACAGCGAAAACCATCGATGCGCTATTCGACGAAGGGCCGCATCGCTTTATCCCCGGCAGCAAGATGCCATTGCAAAGGATGCCGGATGCGCGCGATCGTGAGGATCTGATCGCCTACCTGAAGCGCGCCACGGCGCCGACCAACTAACCGGCCGCGCAGACCCGGCCGGCAGGAGAGGGAGATCGATATGAAAGCATTCATCGTGGGAACGGCGGCGATCGTTGCGATTGCCATCATCGCCGCGTTGGTTCTGAACAACGTGGGTATGACCACGGCCGAGACCTACACCAGCAGAGACGTCCGTCTGTAAGTTGAGTTGCTTGCTGCCCGGGCCGAATGCGATCCGGGCGGCACCTACCGGTCGCTATCGCCGACCACTTCCAAGGTCACCACTGCACCATTGATGAGGCGCTTGCCCGCGTGCTCGAAATTGACCGTGATCCGCTGGCCGATCGCCGATTGGACCTGGCCAATGCCCCAGTCGGGTTGAGTCGGAAGCCGGACGAATACGCCGGGTACGAGAAGATCAGTCATCATGCCACCGGCGGTTGCCTCGGCAATACGGCGGGCCGTGCCCGAAACATCGCATCCAGTCGTGTGCCACGGCCTATCGTAGGGCGCTGCGACTCCTTGGACAAGCAGCCGGGTCTGGGTGCGGTGGTCCGTAATGCAAAGGGCGCGCGTGGACAACGAATCTGTTAACGAGGACCTGTTATCGAGGGTATTGCCGAACGGGAACATCGAATCGGAACATCGAAGGGGATAAGCGAAGAATGCCGAGCGACGTAAAGATCGACCTGCGTGTTGCCGAACTGCTGGCCTCGCGCCTGTGTCATGACCTGGTTGGGCCGATCGGGGCCGTGAACAACGGTATGGAACTGATCGAGGACGAAGAGCCGGGCATGATCGAAGAGGCGCTGAAGCTTACGGCCGGCAGCGCCCGGCAGGCCGCCAATGTCTTACAGTTTTTTCGCCTGGCCTACGGCATGGCGGGGGGGCGCCTGGGGGGTGATCTGATCGAACTGCGGGATCTGGTGACCGGTTATCTGGGCGGCGGCAAGGTCACGCTCGACTGGTCGGTTCAATCCGGCGCCGGCGGGGCACCGGACGGCTTGGGCAAGCTGGTCCTCAATCTGGTGGCCCTGGCCGTCGAAGCCCTGCCGAAGGGGGGCAAGCTGAGTGTGGGTGTCCAGCCAGGTTCCGGTGGCTTGGAAGCCTCCGTCACCGCCGAGGGGCCGGGGGCCAAACTGCGCGAAGAGTCGGTGCCCGCCTTGAACCCCGATGTGAACGTGACGGATCTGACACCGCGCAGCGTCCAGGGCTATTTCACCCGGCTTCTCGCCAGACGCGCGGGGGGCGATTTGGCCGTCGACACGTCGCATCCGGGTCGGCTGGTGTTCACCGTGAAGTTGCCGGCGTAACGTTCGGGTGTTCTGTTTTATCGTGATATGCCAATTGATTATATTGCGATTCTCGTCTTCAGCAGAAAGTGATCTGGCCCCATCCGGCTGACGCCCTGGGGGATGCGGGGCAGCGGCCCACGGGGCGTTGCCGCGACGCTTCCAGGACCACCTGGCAGTCTTTCCCGCTGTATTCCATAACTGCCGCCAACATCTCAGTTGACTCCGCTCCCGCGGTTCTCTAATATTTGCGAATGCGTCTCAATTGCATTTTATGCCAGCACAATGATGCCCCGGTGGGCGGGGCCTAGACTTGCGGCGGCCATGCGGTCGGCTCCCATTCGGTCGACATCCATAGGGTTGACGAACGGTCCTTCGATTATGGGGCGGACGTTTTCCCGGCGGTGCGAACGGACTGGCCGCACCAACTCAGATAGGATCAGGAGGAACTTGATGCGTTCGGATACACTTCGCAACTTACCGGCGACCGCGGCCCTGGTGGCCGTGCTGGCCATAGGCGTGGCTGGCAGCACGGGCGCCGCTGCGGCGGAAGATGCCCTCAATCTCTATACGTCGCGCCATTATCAGACCGACGAAGCGCTGTATGACGGTTTCACCAAGGCGACCGGGATCAAGGTGAACCGGATCGAGGGCAAAGAGGATGCCCTGATCGAACGGATCAAGAGCGAAGGCGCCAACAGCCCGGCGGATGTGCTGATTACCGTGGATGCCGGGCGCCTGTGGCGCGCCGAGCAGGCGGGGCTGCTGGGGTCCGTCAAGTCGGCGGTCCTCGACGAGCGGATCTCGGACAACCTGCGTCATCCGGACGGCCTGTGGTTCGGATTTTCCCAGCGGGCCCGCCTGATCTTCTATAACAAGGCGAAAATTAATCCGGGCGATATTGCTACCTACGAGGATCTGGCCGATCCAAAATGGCAGGGCCAAGTCTGCATCCGGTCGAGCGGTAACGTCTATAACCTGTCGCTTCTGGGCGCGATGATCGCCTCCGACGGCGAGGCGTCGGCGGAGACTTGGGCCAAGGGCGTGGTCGCTAACTTCGCCCGTCCGCCACAGGGCGGCGATACGGACCAGATCCGCGCGGTTGCAGCCGGGGAATGCGGCATCGGCGTGGCCAATTCATATTACTACGCGCGGTTGCTGAGCAGCGATAAAGAGGAAGATCGCGCGGCGGCGAGGGCCGTGGGCGTTGTCTTCCCGAATCAGAATGGCCGGGGAACGCACGTCAATATCTCCGGCGGCGGCGTGCTCAAGACGGCACCGCACCCGGAAGCAGCGGTGCGTTTTCTGGAGTATCTGGTCAGCGACGAGGCCCAGAGCTATTTCTCCGGCGGCAACAACGAGTACCCCGTCGTGGCGAGCGTAACGCCGAATTCGACTCTCGCTGAACTAGGTACGTTCAAGGCTGACACCTTGAATATGAAGCACCTGGGCGAGAATCAGCCCTTGGCCCAGAAGATCTTCGACCGAGTCGGCTGGCCGTAATACCTTGGCACGCCCCGGGTCAGTGCAGCGTAGACCCGGGGCGCGACCTGGCGATGGCTCGGCTCAGGGCGATCAGCGGCAGAATCCCCACCGCGACGATAGCCAGCGATGCGGTGGATGACTCGGTCAATCTTTCGTCCGAGGCCAGATTGTAGGCCTGCACCGCCAAAGTATCGAAGTTGAAGGGCCGCATGATCAAGGTGGCCGGAAGCTCCTTCATCACATCCACAAAGACCAGCAGGCCGGCGCTCAGCAGGCTGCCCCACATCAGCGGTGCATGCACCCGGGCCAGGGTGGCGCCCGGCCCATGGCCAAGGCTGCGCGCGGCATCATCCATCGAGGGTTTGATCTTGCTCAGGCTGGCCTCGACAGCGTTCAACGAGACGGCCAGAAAGCGCACCAGGTAGGCGAAAATCAAAGCCGCGATCGAACCGGTCAGCAGAAGTCCGGTTGAAACACCGAACCGCTCGCGCATCCAGGAATCCAAGGCATTGTCGACGAAGGCGAAGGGGATCAGCACGCCAACCGCGATGACCGTGCCCGGAACCGTATAGCCCATGGCGGCGATGCGGTTGGCGGCCAGGCTCAGCCGGTTAGGGCGCAGCCGCAGGCCATAGGCCATGACCACGGCGAGGGCGACCGCCAGAACCGCCGTCACGGCCGAAAGAGTGAAGCTGTTGAAGGCCAGCCCCACGAAACGCGTGCCAAGCTGCGCATCGCCGGCTCGCACGGCCATGTCGATCAGCAGGACGCATGGCACGAGGAAGCCGAAGGCCAATGGCAGGAAGCAGAATACGGTGGCGATCGCGGCGCGACATCCTGTCAACGGATAGCCCGGCAGACGCTGATAGCGGCCCGAGGTATGGAAATACCGGGCGCGGCCGCGGCTTGTCCGTTCGAGCACAAGGACCAGAAGAACGAAGCCGAGAAGCGCCGCCGACAGTTGTGCGGCGGCAATCCGGTCGCCCATTGAAAACCAGGTGCGCACGATTCCGGTGGTGAATGTCGGCACGCCAAAGAAGGAAACCGTGCCGAAATCGGCAATGGTTTCCATCAGGGCGAGCGACGTGCCGGCGGCGATCGCCGGACGGGCCAGCGGCAAGGCGACGCGAAAGAAACTGGCCCAGACGTTGCAGCCGAGCGTGCGGCTGACCTCGAGGGCGCACACGGATTGTTCCAGAAACGCGGCCCGCGCCAGCAAATAGACATACGGGTAAAACACCAGCGTCAGCATGACGATGGCACCGCCCAGGGAGCGTATCTCCGGGAACCAATAGTCGCGGGGACCCCACCCGGTGATCTCCCGCAGCAGGCTTTGCACCGGACCCGTGAATTGCAGGAAGTCCGTGTAAACATAGGCCATGACATAGGCCGGCACCGCCAGGGGCAGGATCAGCGCCCACTCGAACAGCCACCGGCCGGGAAAGCGGCACATGGTGATCAGCCAGGCGGTGCCGATGCCGCCGATCAGAACACCGCCCCCGACACCGAGAACCAGCCACAGCGTATTGGCCAGGTATTGCGGCAATACCGTTGACACCAAATGCTGCCAAATGCCTTGGCTTGGAACAAAAACATTCGCCAAGACGCTGATCACCGGAATGGCGAACAACGCCGCGACCACCAAGGCCGACCAGGACAGCAGGCCGCCGCGCCACCATGGCCGGGCGAAGGCGTGCAAGGCGGGCCGCGGGTCGTTCGGGGGCAGGGGCTGTACGATCTCAGTCACGCGCTCTGTGTCTCCGCATCCGGTACCCGCGGTCAAGCGGTATTCAGCCTGACGGAGCGGGGCTCTGGCCGGCGTAGGCTCTGCCGTGCGCCAGGCGGATCGCCGTTTCCGTATCCGGTGCCGGCACTGCGCTCTTCGCGCCCAATCACTACATACGGGCGAGTTTGTTGCAAACGGTTATCATTCGCAACCTATTGTGCGCATTCCCATCGTGCACAGAGACCGGCCGGCGTCCATTTCAAAGGCTCAAATAAAACAACCCAATCGAGAGCGCGCGCCAAAATTTCCCGCATTGCGATCCCTACAATTAGCTCTCCCTGGGCCTGAAAACGGCAGAGTAAGCAGTTATTAATGACTTTTTGTCAGTGTGGCCTAGCTAATTGCCAATTGGTTAACAGAACCCGTTGGCCCCGAGGCGGGCAGAAATAAACACGAAAATTCAGGTGTGGTGATGGACGATCTGTTGAGCGAGTTTCTGACCGAGACGAATGAGGGCCTCGCGGTTCTGGACGTTGAACTCGTAAAGCTCGAGCAAAATCCCAACGACGCCGAGCTCCTCAGCAGCATTTTCCGGCTGATGCACACGATCAAGGGGACTTGCGGGTTCCTTGGTTTGCCGCGCTTGGAAGCGGTGGCGCACGCTGGCGAAAACATCCTGGGCAAATTCAGATCCGGCGACTTGGTCGTGACCCCGGATGGGGTCTCGTTGATTCTGGAGTGTCTCGATCGAATTCGATCGATCCTGGTCACTCTGGAAGCGACCGAAGCCGAGCCCGAAGGCGAGGATTCAGAACTCATTGGCCGCTTGAACGCGGCCGCAGAGGGAGGCGGTGGGCCCGCTGAACCGGAAAAATCGGTTGAAGAGGTGATGGCGATCGCTGAACCGGCACCGGAAGAAATCGAAACCGTTGTCGAGGTCGAAGTGCAGGAAGCCGAAGCGCCGGAAGCCGAGGCAAACGTCGCGGCCGCACCGGAGCCCGAAGAAGTCAAGGCCGAGAGCGCTGAAAAGAAGCCGGAGCCGAAAAAGGCTGCGGCAAAACCCGCGGCTGCGGCAAAGACAGAGAATGCCGAGAAGGAATCGTCCGTCGCGAACCAATCGATTCGCGTCAACGTGGAATTGCTCGAAAACCTGATGACCATGGTTTCCGAACTGGTGCTGACGCGCAACCAGCTTCTGCAGATTCTGCGCAGCCAGAAGGACAGCGAATTCGCGCCGCCGTTGCAGCGCCTCAATCACGTCGTTTCCGAGTTGCAGGAAGGCGTGATGAAGACACGGATGCAACCCATCGGTAACGCCTGGGCGAAGCTGCCGCGCATCATCCGCGATCTGTCGCTCGAACTGGGCAAGAAGATCGAGTTGGTCATGAAGGGCGCCGAGACCGAATTGGATCGGCAGGTGCTCGAGCTGATCAAGGATCCGCTGACGCACATGGTCCGCAATTCCGCCGATCACGGGCTGGAAGGCCCCAAGGAGCGCGTCGCGGCCGGCAAGCCGGAGATTGGCAAGGTTACTCTCGAAGCCTTTCATGAGGGCGGCCACATCATCATACGGATTTCCGACGATGGACGCGGCCTCTCGGTGGAAAAACTCAAGAAAAAGATCATCGAGAACGGCCTGGCCACCGAGAGCGAGCTCGAGTCCATGACCGAGCAGCAGATCCAACGGTTCATCTTCAAGGCGGGTTTTTCGACCGCCGCCAAAGTCACGTCGGTTTCCGGCCGTGGCGTCGGCATGGATGTGGTGCGCACCAACATCGAAAAGATCGGTGGTACAATCGAGTTGAACTCGGTCGAGGGCAAAGGCACCTCTCTGGTCATCAAGATCCCGCTCACCTTGGCTATTGTTTCGGCGCTGATCGTCGCCTGCGGGGGCGAGCGCTTTGCCATTCCACAAATCAGCGTCCTGGAGCTGGTGCGGGCATCGTCCAACTCGGAGAATACCATCGAGAGCATCAACGGCACGCCGGTTCTGCGGTTGCGGAACCGGCTGCTGCCGCTGGTCAGCTTGCGGACCCTGATGCACTTGGATGTGCCCGAAGCCATGGAAGATCCGGTTTCCTCGACCGGGGGCGCCGACGCGCCGGTCGAAAACAAAACGAAGACGCAGGAATTGGCAAAAACCAAGCGCGCCGACGATCAGTTCATCGTCGTGACCCAAGTGGGCAGCTATACATTCGGGATCATCGTCGACCGGGTCTTCGATACAGAGGAAATTGTGGTCAAGCCGGTGGCGCGTATCCTGCGGGATATTCAGATGTTCTCCGGCAATACGATTCTGGGTGACGGCAGCGTCGTTATGATTCTCGATCCCAATGGCATCGCGGCGGCGACCGGCGAGGTTGAGCTGGCGGATGATTTAGCCGATTCCGCGGCCGAGCATCACGCGTCACGCGATGGCGATGTTGTTTCCATGCTTGTCTTTAGAGCGGTCGAAAAATCGCCAAAAGCCGTTCCGCTCGCTCTTGTCGCGCGCCTCGAGGAGATCGACCTTGAGAAGGTCGAAATCTCGAACGATCAGTATGTCGTTCAATACCGCGGTCAACTGATGCCATTGATTCAGATGGCCGGGGCCGAAAAATTACAAGACAAAGGCCGCCAGCCGGTCCTCGTATTCTCCGATCGCGATCACGCTATGGGTTTGGTTGTCGATGAAATCGTGGATATTGTCGAAGGCCGCGTAAAGATCGAACTGAACGCCAAGCGGGTCGGTTATGTCGGAAGTGCCGTGATCGCCGGTCGTGCCACCGACATTGTCGACGTTGGGCACTACCTGACCAATGCCTTGCAGGATTGGTTCGGCGGTGAAGGGCAACAGTCCTTTGAAGATGGTCATATCCGCCGCATATTGCTGGTCGATGACAGCCCATTCTTCCGCAATCTCCTGACGCCGCTGTTGTCCGTGGCGGGTTATGAAGTCACGGCCGTCGAAAGCGCAACTTATGCTTTGGAGTTGTGCGAGGCCGGTAAGGATTTTGACGTGATCATATCCGACATTGAGATGCCGGGCATGAACGGCTTCGAGTTTGCCGAGGCGATCAAGAACAATACCCGGTGGAGCAAGGTTCCGTTGGTGGCGCTGTCCTCCTTCGCCACTCAGAAGGATTTTGCGCGTGGCCGGGCCGTTGGTTTCCTGGACTACGTTGCCAAAAGCGATCGCGAAACCCTGCTCAGCACCCTGCACGATACATTATCTGAAGTTCGAGGCGCCGCATGACCAATGAAGCAAGCAAGAAGACCGCCAGGATTGCCGGTCTTCCCAATGACGAGACGCAGGACTTTGTGACCTTTTCGATCGCCGATCAGCTATTTGGTCTGCCTGTTCTTCTCGTCCAAGATGTTTTGAGCACATATCAGATCACGCGCATTCCGCTGGCGCCGCCGGAGATTTGCGGTTCCCTCAACTTACGCGGACGCGTGGTAACGGCAATGGATGTACGCATCCGCCTCGGTCTCAAGCCACGGCCCAAGGATGCTCACTACATGAGCATTGTCGCCGAGAGCGAAGGTGAGCTTTACAGCCTCATGGTCGACACGGTGGGTGAGGTGTTGCCTCTTTCAGACTCCAATTTCGAACGAAACCCGCCGACTCTCGACGCCAAGCTGCGATCCTTTTCTTATGGAATCTACCGTCTTGAAAAGGGTCTTTTGGTGGTTCTCGATGTTAAACGCCTGTTGGACTATAGCCACAGAATGGTGGCCTGACGACGGCCGTCGAATTCTGACCGCTTAGGATGTGCCCTGGAGTTTTGAGATGAAGACCTGCCTAGTAGTGGACGATTCCAAGGTTGTGCGCATGGTGGCGCGCAAAATCCTTGAAGGCCTTAACTTTGAAATCGACGAGGCGGAGGATGGTCAGAAGGCCCTCGACGCATGCAAGCTGAACATGCCGAAGGCCGTCCTTCTCGATTGGAACATGCCTGTGAAAAGTGGCATCGAGTTTTTGCGTGAATTGCGCGCATTGCCCGATGTAGATCAGCCGGTGGTCGTCTTCTGCACGACGGAAAACGACATGTCGCACATTCAAGAAGCCATCGACGCCGGTGCCGATGAATACATCATGAAGCCCTTCGATAGCGAGATCATTGAATCAAAGTTCTCCCAGGTCGGGCTGATTTAGCTTCAAGTGCGTACGCGGACGCCACGAAAGGTAGTTGGGCAATAGGCATGAGCGATCCGTTCCGCGTAATGATTGTCGATGACTCCGCGGTCATTCGTGGATTGCTGAAGCGGGCTCTTGAGTCCGACCCGGCGTTGACCGTGGTCGCCTCTGTCTCGAATGGTCAGCAGGCGCTCTCGACTGTTGTCAAACACGACATCGAAATCATTGTCCTGGATATCGAGATGCCGGTCATGGATGGCATGACGGCACTGCCGCTGTTACTGAGCGCGAAGCCGGGCGTGCAAGTCGTCATGGCATCCACCTTGACGCGCAAGAACGCCGAGATCAGCTTGCGTGCCCTGACCATGGGCGCCGCCGAATATGTCACGAAGCCAAGCTCGACGAGCGAGATCCACTCCGCCGATACGTTCAAGCGCGAGCTCGTCGACAAGATTAAAGCTCTGGCCGAGGCCGGCCGGAAAAGGCCTCGGAAATCGGCCATCCAGTCGGTACAGAAGACCGCACCTGGAGCACAGCCGCGCAAAATCGGCATTGGGTATACTTCGACGGACATCAAACTGCGGCCGGCGCCCAATCAGATTCCGGACGTCATAGCCATCGGCAGCTCGACCGGCGGTCCGCAAGCATTGTTCGAGGTATTGGGCCACCTTGGCACCGACGTCAAGCAGCCCATTCTCATTACCCAGCACATGCCGGCCACGTTCACCGCGCTGCTGGCCGAGCATATCACCAAGGCATCCAAGATACCCGCCAGCGAAGCCAAGGACGGTGAGATCATCATGCCCGGCCGCATCTATGTGGCCCCGGGCGAGCATCACATGGTGGTCGAGCGCGGCAAGACCGGCAATCACGTCCGGTTGAATACGGACCCGCCGGAAAACTTTTGCCGGCCTGCGGTCGATCCCATGTTGCGCAGCATGGCCAAGATCTACGGATCGCGGCTGCTGGTCGTGATTCTGACTGGCATGGGCGCCGATGGGCAAAAGGGCTCGGCCGTCGTAACAGAAGCCGGAGGCTCGGTCATCGCCCAGGACGAAGCGACCAGCGTCGTTTGGGGCATGCCCGGCGCCGTGGCCACTGCGGGGCTGTGCTCCGCGGTACTACCGTTACCTGAGATTGCGGGGTATCTCCGCAAGCTCGTGATGAGGACTGCCGCATGAACGTTTCAGATTTCGAACTAATCGCGCAGCTTCTCAAGGAACGCTCGGGTCTCGCCCTGAGCAAGGACAAGGCGTACCTCCTGGAGAGCCGGTTGAATCCCGTTGCGCGCAAATGGAATTTTGCCGGCTTTGACGAGCTGGCCCAGGCGATTCGCGCGGGCAAGGACGAGGCGCTCCTGGTTCACGTCACCGAGGCGATGACTACGAACGAATCGTTCTTCTTCCGCGATCAGAAGCCGTTCGACCAGTTCACCAAATTGGTCCTGCCGCATATGATCCAGCATCGTGCGGCAAAGAAGACGATTCGAATCTGGAGCGCTGCCTGCTCGTCCGGGCAGGAGCCGTATACTCTGGCCATGCTTCTCAAAGAGAACGCCAAACAACTGGCCGGCTGGCGTGTCGAGATTGTCGCCACGGATCTTTCCAAGGAGATTCTCGACAAGGCGAAAGAGGGGATGTATTCCCAGTTCGAGGTGCAACGCGGGCTGCCCATCAACCTGCTCGTCAAATACTTCAAGCAGAACGGCGACCGTTGGCAAATCGATGCCGGCATTCGAGAAATGGTCAAATACCAGCAGTTCAATCTGCTGGGGAATCCGGCGACACTCGGCCGCTTCGACGTGATTTTCTGCCGCAACGTGCTGATCTATTTTGATCCGCCGACCAAGACCCAGATTTTCTCCAAGTTGGCCGACATCATGCCCGAGGACGGATTCCTCTACCTTGGAGGCGCCGAGACGGTTCTGGGCATGTCCGACCGCTTCCAGCTGATGCCCGAACAACGAGGCATCTATCGGTTGGTTCAATCCGGTGCGAAGCCGGCGGCCCAAGCCGCAAGCTAATCCAGCATCGGCCGGTCCAGCGGCCGATCAAATCCCGATTTATCCCTCATTGATCTAGAGCCTTTTCCGACCAGATTGACCCGCTGCGCCGGAGGCATTTGCTGCCGTGGGCAGGAGCGGGTCGCGGCGCGATGCGGGACATCGGGCAAGCCCCGCGACGCCCCCACGGCAACAAAGGCCCCGGCCCTTCGGGTTGCGCCCTGGCGGACGCCCGCGTCGTTGCGCCGCTTGGCCGATGTCCCACATCGGCCGGCGCGGCGCGCCTAGCGGATCGTCGCCCCAGGGCGCAACGCAGCGGGTCAATCTGGTCGGAAAAGGCTCTAGGTGTGGAGCCTCAATAGGTTGTCCTCGGTTAGGCCGAGTCTGCTGATGGGTGTTTGTAGTTTGATGCCGCCGTGTGGTCGATGCCAATTGTATCGATGCAGCCACAGGGGCAGTTCCGCGGCTCGGTGATCGGAAGTCGGATAGGCTTGAGCGTAGGCCCATTCGCGCAAGGAAGTCTGGACGAAGCGTTCGGCCTTGCCGTTGGTCTTGGGTGTATAGGGCTTTGTCCTGATGTGTTTGAGGCCGAGGGCCTTGCAGGTGTCGCGGAAGGCGTGGGATTTGTAGCAGGCGCCATTGTCGGTCATCACCCCGGTGACGATGACGCCGAGGCACATGTAGTAGGCCAGGGCGGCCTTCAGGAAGGCTACCGCGCTCTCCTTCTTCTCGTCGGGCAGGATCTGGCTGAAGGCGACGCGCGAGGCATCGTCGATGCAGACGTGGACGAACTCCCAGCCTGCGCCCCAGCTCTTGCCGCCGCGCCGGCCGCGGGCGTTGCTCTGGCCGGTCCGATCGCCGGTGATGCGGTGGCCGACCTTGTCGAAGCGGCCGAGCTTCTTGATGTCGATATGGATCAGCTCGCCCGGTGTCTTGCGCTCATAGCGCACGACAGGCTCGGCGGGCTCCAGGTCCTTGATCCGGCTAAGCCTGGCCCGCCTCAGGATACGGCTCACCGTCGCCGGCGAGACGGCTGTCGCCTGGGCGATCTGCTGGCCCGTCCAGCGCTGGCGGCGCAAGGCAATGACCCGGTCCCGCGTCTGCGGGGGCGTCGGTCGGTACAGCCGCCGCGGGCGCGAGGAACGATCCATCAGGCCTGCCGGCCCTTCGCATCGGAACCGCTCGACCCACTTCCTGACCGTCTTGACATCGACGCCGAAGGCCGCGGCCACGGCCTTCGGCGGCTGGCCGTCATCCACCACCCGCCA
>DASWJP010000037.1:0-9722 GCA_036397065.1 Kiloniellales bacterium
CGGTGCGTTCCCTTAAACGTCATCCGCGCGGCGGCGCGATCCTTTGTCGCCACAAGCTCGTCGATGGTGCAGGTGAAATCTTCGAGGGCGGCATGGACCGCGCGCAGGTAGGCGATGAACCCGTCCGGATGGCGCTTCTCCGGCCCGAGGGATGCGTGGAATCGCAGGTCCGGATGGAGAATCTCTCTCGCCACGCCCTCGTCGGCCTTGTTCCACAGCTCGTGGTAAAAGCGTTCCACCAGGGCGCTGGGCGTAACCGGCATGTCCGATCTCTTGCGGCGGGCGCTAAGCTTGGCGGTCGCGCATGGTGGCGGCAACCGGGCCAAATTCCGTCACCAGCCGCTGATAGAGCGGCCGCTTGAAGGGGACGATCAGATCCGGGGTTTCGGCCAGCTCCGCCCAGCGCCAGGCGCTGAATTCCGCATGCTCGCCGGCAATGTCGATATCGGCGTCGCTGCCGAGGAAGCGCAAGGCGAACCATTTTTGTTCCTGTCCCCGGTAGCGCCCACCCCACAGCTTGCGCGTCAGATCCGGCGGCAGGTCATAGCGTATCCAATCGCGGCCTTCGGCGACGATCTCGGCCTTGTCCGTGCCGGTTTCCTCGTGCAGCTCGCGCAGTGCCGCCTGACGCGGCGTTTCGCCCGGATCGATTCCGCCTTGCGGCATCTGCCAGGCGGCACTCGGCATGTCGATGCGCTGAGCGACGAAGACCAGCCCCTGCCGGTTGAACAGCATCAGGCCGACCCCGGGACGATAAGGCAGTTCAGCCGTGTCTGCGGGGGGACTGTCCGCGCGACGGCTCATTTCGCCTGGGTGCTTTGGGTCATGCCCAGATGGTGGCGCTGGCGGTCGACCACGGCGCTGATGGGGGCCAGGACGAAGCCGCGTTCCGGCAGACCCTTGGCCCATTCCCGCACCCGCTCGATGGTGACCGGGGTGGGCCGTCCCATGGCCACGGCAACGCCTTCCGCCCGGGCGGTGCCTTCGAGCTGCACCAGGCGCGCGTCGATGGCCACCCGGTTGGCCTGCGCCAAATCCAGGGTGCGGTCGTTGACGGCGCTGGCCACGCCGATCTTTGCGGCCAGGCGCCCGGCGACACTCTCCTCGCTGGAGCGGTTATCCAGGAAGATCAGGCCCTTCTCCTTCAGCGCCTCGAGGATCGGGGTGATCGCGCTTTCCGAGGTGGTGAAGCGGGAGCCCATGACCGTGGCCAGGCCCACATAACCGCTGGCCCGGCCCAGGGCCCAGTTCAGCCGTTCCATGTTCTGCGCCGCCGACAAGGCGGTCAGCAGGGCTTGGGGCCCCGGATCGTCGTCCGGATAGCTGGTCGGCTCCATGGGCAGATCCAGCATGATCTCGTGCTTGTTGCTGCGGGCCAGGGCGACCCATTGGTCGAGCTTGCGGGCGTACGGGGTGAAGGACAAGGTGACCGCCGCTGGAAGCTGGGTGATCGCCGCCTCGGTGGTGGCGCTGGAAAGGCCCAGGCCGGTGAGCACGAGGGCGATGCGCGGCCGCTTGTCGGCGCTCTCAAAGGGCTGGCTGTAGCGCTGCCATTGCGGCGGGCCGCCGGCCACGGCATCCGCCGGTGCTTCGGCCTTCTGCGTCGCTGCCGGCGGCGGTGTGGCGGGCTCGGGCGCCGCCGCCGGTTGTTCGCTGGCGGCGACCGCTTCCGGGGCCGCGGCCTCCGCTACCGGCTCTGTTTCCGCTGGCGGCGCCGCCGCATCCTCCGGCGGGCCGAAGTCCACGGCCACCCGGATGGCGCCGGTCGGGATTTGTCCGGCCGGCAGCATCAAGGTATAGCCTGCCGTCGCGGCCAAGCCGGCCAGCAAGATCAGCCAGGCCAGCAACAGGACGATGCTGGCCGAGCGCGAAGAGGTCTCCGATGTTGCGCCGGAGGCATCCTTCGCTCTTGCCTTAGATGGGGCCTTCCCTGGTCGCGCCGGGGGCATGGCTCCTCCGCCGAGCCGGAACCGCGCGGGTCCGGCGTTTAGTTGATGGCGCGCGCGTTGAAGTACGCGAGCCCGCGCAAAAGATCCAGTGCCCGCGCCAGTTGGAAGTCCTGCGGAACGGCCGATGGATCAGTGCTGTCGCCGGTCGGGCTTGACGGGGCATCGCTGGGTGCCGAAGCGGGGGGCGTGGCGGGGGCGCCGTTGCCGCCGCCGTTGTCCAATGCGCCGCGCAAGTCGGCTTCCTTGCGCTGATTGGCGCTCGATACGACTTCCAGGCGCGCCTGTTCGACCATGATATCCGGCTCGATTCCGGTGCTCTGAATCGACCGGCCTGAGGGCGTGTAATAGCGCGCCGTGGTCAAACGCATGGCCCCGTTACCGCTCAAGGGAATGATGGTTTGCACCGAGCCTTTGCCGAAGGACTTGGTGCCCAGGATGATGGCGCGCCGATGGTCCTGCAAGGCGCCGGCCACAATCTCGGAGGCCGAGGCGGAGCCGCCGTTGATGAGCACCACGATGGGCAAACCGTCGGCCAGATCGCCGGGCCGCGCGTTGTAGCGCTGCACGTCGTCCTTGCTTCGCCCGCGGGTAGAAACGATCTCGCCCTGCTCCAGGAACGCATCGGATACGGCAATCGCCTGATCCAGCAAACCGCCGGGGTTGTTGCGCAAATCCAGCACATAGCCGGCCAGCTTGTCGCCGATTTCCATCTTGCGCTTGACCATCTCCGATTCCAGGCCTGACATGGTCTGCTCGTTGAAGGTGGTCACCCGCAGATAGGCGACGGTGTCTTCGGTGCGGCTGCGCGTCGAGGCGATCTTCACCACATCGCGGGTGAGCGATACATCGAACGGTTCGCGCCCTTCGCGGCGAATGGTCAGCACAATGTTGGATTTGACCGGGCCGCGCATCTTTTCCACCGCCTCGTTCAGGGTCAGTCCCTGGACCGGCTCGGAATCGAGATGCGTGATCAGATCGCCGGCTTCGATACCGGCGCGGAAGGCCGGCGTATCGTCGATCGGCGAAACGACCTTGACGTAACCGTTCTCCATGGTGACTTCGATGCCCAGGCCGCCGAACTCGCCTTTGGTTTGCACCCGCATGTCGCGGAACGATTCGGCGTTCAGGTAACTGGAGTGCGGATCGAGGGCGGTGAGCATGCCCTGGATGGCCGTCTCGATCAGCTCCTGATCGGTGGTCTCTTCCACATAGTCGGCGCGCACCCGCTCGAACACATCGCCGAACAGCTTGAGCTGCCGGTAGGTTTCGGAGCGGTTTTCCTGGGCGGTGATGACCTGCGGTGCGATGACCTGTGACAGGACAACGATCGACGCGGCGGCGATCGCCACGAACAGAAGTCTGCGTTTCATCCTTTTACCTTATCACCAGTTGTCGCGAGCCAGGGCAGTGGATTGATCGGCTGCCCGGCGCGCCGGAGTTCGAGATAGAGCTCAGCTGTTCCGGTCTCGGAGATGCCCAGAATGCCGACCGGCTCGCCGGCGAGCAACCATTGCCCGACCACGGCATCAATCCTGTCGAATCCTGCAATCAGCGTATGATATCGCCCGTCATGCTCAATGATCAAGATTTGCCCATAGCGGCGAAAATTACCGGCATAGACGACCTTGCCGTCGAAGGGGGCGACCACTTGGGCGCCGCGCCGCGCCGCGATGGTAATGCCCTTGGCGCTGCCGACATCTCCGCGGCTTTGCCCATAGCGAACAATGACTTTGCCGCGCGCCGGCAGAACCAGGCTGGCGCCGGTTTCGGGGAACGGGCGGATGTTGGCGGGCCGTGCCAAGGCCGTCTGCGGCCGATCCGGCTGGCTCTCCGGCGGCGCCGGGATGGTCGGGACCGCCGCCACCTGGGTTTCCTGAGCGGCGCGCGCCGCCTGCTCCTGGGCCAGACGCTCGGCCTCGGCGCGGGCCTCGCGCTCGACCTGGGCCTGGGATTCAATCGCCACCCGATCCAGCAGATCGCGCAGATCGTTCGCCTCGGTCGCCATGCGCTCGGCACGTTCCAGAGCCGCCTGCTGCTCGGCGGTGGTGGCCGCCCGGGCCTCGCTCTTGCGCAGGATCAGGGTGGACAGGCGTTCACGCTCGTCCAGCAATGATTGGCCGGTGTCGGCCAGCCGGTTGCGTTGCACCGCAATCTCCTGGCGCAGGGATGCCAGCTCGCCCAGCTCCCGGCGCAAATCCGTCGCCCGCCGCTCGATCGCCGGGATGGCGACGCGCAAGAGCATGGCGCTGCGCACCGTATCGACGGGGGTGGCCGGGGAAACCGCCAGCGCCTCGGCCGGCTGCAAGGCGATGCGCTGCAACGCCGCCAGGGTGCCGCCCATCTGCGCCCGGCGCGTGTTCAAGGCGGCAATGGTCGCCGCCTCCTGCGTCTCCAGGGCCGCCAGTTGGGTTTCGATCTCGGACAGCCTGGTCTCGAAGTCCTGTGCCTTGCGCGCGGCCGCAATGGACTCGACGCGCAGGGCCTGGATCTCCAACTCCAGGTCTTCCGCCTTGCGTTGCAATTGCTCGGCCTTGGCGCGGTCTTCCTGCACCGCCTTTTCAATCGTTTCCAGACGCTCCTGCCCGGCGGCCGGCGGGGACACGGCGGCAAGGATCGTGAAGAGCGATACGGCACTCAGGCGGCGATGGAAAAAGGCGATTGGGCGCGCCGGGGCGGGGCGCCGGGTCATACCACCCCCGCCCGCTGCCCGCTGGCGGGGCTGCGTGCCGCCTGTGCCGGGCGCAGCATGCTGTGGCCGGTCATGGCCGCCGGCTGGGGCAGCTCCATCAAGGCGAGCAGGGTCGGCGCCACGTCGGCCAGCCGTCCGTCGGCCAGGGCCGCAACCCCGGCCGGGGCGTTGACCAGGATGGCCGGCACCTTGTTCATGGTGTGGGCGGTGTGCGGCTCGCCGGTCTTGGGATCGCGCATTTGCTCGGCATTGCCGTGGTCGGCGGTGATGAACAGGGCGCCGCCGGCCTGGCGCACCGCCTCGCTGACGCGGCCGAGGCACCGGTCCACGGTTTCGACGGCGCGGATGGCGGCAGCCAACAGGCCGCTGTGTCCGACCATGTCGCCATTGGCGTAGTTGACCACGATCAGATCGAAACGGCCGCTGGCGATGGCGTCCACCAGGGCCTCGGTCAGCTCCGGCGCCGACATCTCCGGCTTCAGATCGTAGGTCGCGACCTTGGGCGAGGGGATCAGGATGCGCGCCTCGCCGGGAAATTCCGCTTCCCGGCCGCCGTTGAAAAAGAACGTGACGTGGGCGTACTTTTCCGTCTCGGCGATGCGCAATTGCTTGAGCCCGGCCTTGGCGACGATCTCGCCCAACGTGTCGCTCAAGTCCTGCGGTGCGAACAGGGTGGCATAGAACGGCTGCAACGCCTCGCCGTAGTCCACCAGACCGGCGGCGGCGGCAAAATCAACCACCCGGTCCCGGGTAAATCCATCGAAGCCGGGATCGCGCAGGGCGGTCAGCATCTGCCGCGCCCGGTCGGCGCGGAAGTTGGCCATGAGCACGCCGTCGCCATCGGCCATGCCCGCATAGCCGGCAATCGCCGTCGGCAGGGCGAACTCATCGCCGGTGCCCGCCGCATAGCTGGCCTCGATGGCCGCGGTGGCCGTGGCCGCCCGCGGGCCGGCGCCGGAAACCAGGGTCTGGTAGGCGAGCGCTGTCCGCTCCCACCGGGTGTCCCGGTCCATGGCGTAGTAGCGGCCGCTGACCGTGACGATGGGGGCATCCGGTGCCGCCGCCTGGAAGTCGGCCACAGTGCCCAGGGCGCTTTTCGGCGGCGTATCCCGGCCGTCGAGAAAGGCATGCACGGCCACCGGCACCCCGGCGCTGGCAATCACCTGGGCCAGGCGGGCCATGTGTGCCTGGCGGGAATGGACCCCGCCCGGCGACAGCAGGCCCAACACATGGGCGGTACCGCCGGATGCCTTGAGGGCGGCGATGAAGGCCTGCAGGGCCGGATTGCGCGCGATCTCGCCGCCGGCCAAGGCGGCATCGATGCGCGGCAGGTCCTGGGCGACGATGCGCCCGGCCCCCAGGTTCATGTGGCCGACCTCGGAGTTGCCCATCTGCTCGGCCGGCAGGCCGACCTCCTGCGCCGAGGCGTCGATCAGGGTATGCGGGCAGGTCACATACAGCCGGTCGAGAACAGGTGTCTCAGCCTGGCATATGGCGTTGTTTTCGCAGGATTCGCGATGACCCCAACCGTCCAGGACGCACAAGACGACGGGTCGCGGGCGGCGATGCGCGCTCATGCGGCCTTATATAAGCCTTCCGGTTAAGATTCGACAGGCATTTTGCCGCCGTTCCAAGGGTGCCGGGGCCGGGGTCTGCTACTCCCGGTGGTAGGGATGGCCGGTCAAGATGCTATTGGCCCGGAACAGCTGTTCTGCCAGCAGGGCCCGCGCCAGCAGATGCGGCCAGGTCATGGGTCCGAGCGAGAGCACCAGGACGGCCTCCCGGCGTAAGGAGTCGTCCAGGCCATCGGCGCCGCCGATCAGACAGGCCACCTCGGCCGTGCCCGCATCCCGCCAGCGGCCTAATAGGGCGGCAAGTTCGGTGCTGCGCAGGGCCTGGCCGCCTTCGTCCAGGGCGATCAAGCGGGCGCCGGCCGGCACGGCGGCGCGCAACAGCTCGGCTTCACGCCGGCGCCCCTCGGCCGGGGGATAGGTGCCGCGCACCTCCACCTCTTTAACGGTCAGCGGCCCGATCGGTCCGCGCGCCAGGCGGCCGGCATAGTCTTCAACAAGATCGCGGATGGGGCCGGCCTTGGCCCGGCCGACCGCCACCAGGGTCACGCGCATGGTGGGATTACCGGGACCGCGACGTCCGGGTCAGTTCCACCGCATCGGCCGTCTGGGTGATATCGGCGCCCCACATTTTCTCCAGGTTGTAGAATTCCCGTATCTCGGGGCGGAACAGATGCACGATCACATCGCCGCCGTCGATGAGGATCCAATCGGCCCGCGCCGCGCCTTCCTTGGACACCGCGCCCAGGCCGGCGGCCTTCAGGGTCTCGCAGATGTGCTCGGCCATGGAGCCGACATGCCTGGTCGAGCGGCCGCTGGCCACCACCATGAAGTCGGCGATGCTGGATTTCCCGATGAGCTCGATGGTGACGACGTCCTCGGCCTGGTCGTCGTCGAGAGAGACGAGAACCCGCTCGAGCAGCTTCTTGCTGGGTGCGAGCGGGTCGTTTTTGACGGCCTTGGCAGGCTTGGTTGCCCGGCGCGGCTTGCGGGCCTTGCTGGGCTTGGCGGCCTTGGAGGCCTTGGTTTGTGCTCGTATGGCGGTCTTACTCCTTTGTTCGCTTCGATTTGGCCGCCCGCCGGCGCGTGCCGCCGGGTGTGGCCGGGTTCTGCGTGGTCGCCCGGATCCGGGTGGACGATTGGGCATTCAGCCGTTGGCGGATGAACACCCAGGCAGGAGGTTCCCGCTCCGCCAGGCTCCCGGCCGTCTCCTCGGCGATCCGGTAGCGGGCGAAACGCCGGGCTGCTGGAGCGGCCAATGCTCGCAGAGCATAGGTGGGGCGGTCGAAAACCGCAACGGCGACAGCCGCGAAGATGTCCGGCCAGCGGTGCCAGTGGGGAATCTGTAACAAGTTATCGGCCCCCATCAGCCAGACGAAGCGGACGCGGGGAAAGCGGCGCACCAGGGCCGCGATCGTATCCGCGGTGAAGGTGGTCCCCAGGGTTTCTTCCAAGGCGCTGACCACGATGCGCGGATGATGGGCCGCCGCCTCGGCGGCCGCCAAGCGGCGGCGCAGGGGCTCGGTGCCGGCCTTGGCCTTGAGGGGATTTTGCGGCGCCACCAGCCACCACACCGCATCCAGATCGAGGCGCCGCAGGGCGGTGGCGCTGATCTCCCGATGGCCCGCATGGGCGGGGTTGAAAGAGCCGCCGAGCAAGCCGATGCACTGCCCGGGCCCGGGCAGGCGGCCGCCCAGGGCCGCCGCCACTTGCGCCAAGGTGGGGAGGCGGTGGTTCAGGGCCGGACCTGCCCCTTGCCACGGACCACGTACTTGTAACTGGTCAATTGCTCCGCGCCGACCGGCCCGCGCGCGTGCAGCCGTCCCGTGGAAATACCGATCTCGGCCCCCATGCCGAACTCGCCGCCATCGGCGAATTGGGTCGAGGTGTTGTGCATGACAATGGCCGCGTCCACCTGTTTCAGGAAGGCCTCGGCGGCGGATGCGTCCTCGGTGAGGATGGCCTCGGTGTGGTGCGAGCCGTGCCGGTCGATATGGGCGATGGCGGCCTCCAGCCCGTCGACCACGCCGACGGTCAGAATCGCGTCCAGATATTCCGTGTCCCAGTCCGCGGCGGTGGCCGGCTTGGTCCTCGGTTCCAGGCGGCGGACGTCGGCGTCGCCGCGTATCTCGCAACCGGCGGCAATCAGATCGTCGAGGATGGGCGGCAAAATACTGTCGGCAATGGTACGGTCGACCAGCAGGGTTTCCATGGCGCCGCAAATCCCGGTGCGCCGCATCTTGGCGTTGAGCACCACCTGCCGCGCCATGGTCGGATCCACGGCGGCGTGCAGGTAGGTATGGCACATGCCGTCCAGGTGGGCGATGACGGGAATGCGGCTTTCCGCCTGCACCCGCTCGATCAGGCCGCGGCCGCCGCGCGGCACGATGACGTCGACGAACTCGTTCATGCGCAACAGCAGGCCGACGGCGGCGCGGTCGGTGGTGGGCACGCGCTGGATCGCCGCCTCGGGCAGGCCGGCCTCGCGCAGGCCGGCTTGCAGGCAGGCATGGATCGCCGCCGAGGAGCGGGTGCTTTCCGAACCGCCGCGCAGGATCACCGCGTTGCCCGATTTCAGGCACAAGCCACCGGCATCGGCGGTGACGTTCGGGCGGCTTTCATAGATGATGCCGATGACGCCGATGGGCACGCTGATCCGGGCGATGCTCAGGCCGTTCGGCCGTTGCCACTCGGCCAGGGTGCGGCCCACCGGATCGGGCAGGCGGGCAATCGCCTCCAGCCCCTGGGCCATGGCCTCGACCCGGCCCGCGTCCAAGGCCAGGCGGTCGAGCAAGGCGGCGCTCAAGCCCTTTTCGCGTGCCGCCTGCATATCCTTGGCGTTGGCCGCCAGGATATCCTCCTGCCCGTGGCGCAGGGCGGCGGCGGCGGCCTCCAGGGCCAGGGTCTTGGCGCCCGGGTCGGCCAGGGCCAACAGCGCCGCCGCGGCGCGGGCGGCGCGGCCGATGTAGGCCATCTCGCCGGCCAGGTCGGGCTCCCGCCCATCCTGATTTGGGGCGGTCTTTGGGGCGCTGGTCTTGGGCCGGACCAGGGCGGCATCGGCGCTCATGGGATCGCTCCTTCTCCCGGCGACCCTTCCGTCAGGGCCAGATCGTCCCGATGAATCAGCTCTTCCCGTCCACGGTAGCCCAGAATTGTTTCAATTTCACGGCTCTTGTGGCCGATGATCCGGCGCGCCTCGTCCGCCTCGTAGGCGGCCAGGCCGCGGCCGATTTCGGTGCCGTCGGCGCTGCGTATGGTCACCGCATCGCCGCGGTGGAAGGCGCCCTGGACCGCGGTCACGCCCGCCGGCAGCAGGCTTTTGCCGCCGCGCAGGGCCTTCAGCGCCCCGGCGTCGACGATCAGGCTGCCGGCCGGCTTGAGCGAGCCGGCGATATAACGCTTGCGCGCCGTGCGCGGCTCCACCTGGGAGAGAAACCAAGTGGCCCGGCCGCCGGCCTCGATGGCCGCCAGCGGGTTCAGGATGCGCCCGTCGGCAATGGCCATGCGGCAGCC
>DASWJP010000038.1:0-32831 GCA_036397065.1 Kiloniellales bacterium
CGCGTCATCGCCGAAACGGTCGATCATCCACGCCGCCATGGTGTGGATCGAGATATAGGCCGCCGTGGAGGTGCAGCCGGCCGCCAATTCCTCGAACACGATCGCCGCATCCAGGCGCGTCAGCCCGGCGCCGCCCACATCGTCGCGGATGTAAATCCCGGCGAAGCCGAGGGCCGCCGCCTGGCGCAGGGTATCCTCGGGAAAGATTTTCTCCTCATCCCATTTCGCCGCATGAGGCGCCATCTCGTTGGCGGCAAATCCACGTGCCGCATCGCGAAAGGCGCGCTGATCGTCGCTGAGGTTGAAATCCATGGGGGACCGCCAATCGCCGGAAACGCGGCGCGATGATAGCCTCGGCGGGCAGCGTGTCAATGTAAGGGTATCGAGCCGAAGACCGTAGCCTCGGCCCCACCAGATATCGCGCCCAAACTGGATTCGATCCTTCGCGTTCAGAGCAACATGATGGACGGTTTCAATACAGCCTCGCGCCTTGGGGCACAGCGAGAAAGAGGATTATGGCCGCTCGACGCGTCCAGAATACTTTTAGGCGGCGGCTTCCGTTTCCTTGGAACTCACAATGGGCAGGCGGATGACGAAGGTCGTGCCTTTGCCGACTTCGGATTCCACGGAAATCGTTCCACCATGCTTCTTGGTGATGATCCGATGCGAGATGGCAAGACCTTGCCCTGTCCCTTTTCCGGGTTCCTTGGTGGTGAAGAAGGGATCGAATATCTTCGCCAGATTTTTCTCGGGAATGCCGACCCCGGTATCGCCGATACGGATTTCAACCCAGTCATCCTGCTTGGCCGTACTGATAATGATGCGGCCTTGCTGATTCCTGCCCGCGCCTTCGATAGCGTGCACCGCATTGATGATCATGTTCAGGAACACCTGGTTCAATTCTCCCGGTAGGCACTGAACTTGCGGCAATGACATATCGAAATGGGTTTCCAGTTCCGCGACATCCTTCCATTGATTGCGGGAAACCGTGGTCGTCGTGGTAAGAGCGCGATTGATGTCGAGAGCGGTTTTCTCTTTCGCGTCGGGATGCGAAAATTCCTTGATCGCCTGGACGATCTCGCTGATCCGTCCGATACCGTCGATTGACTGATTGAGCGAAGACGGTATTTCCGTCACCAAAAAATCCAAGTCCGCTGCCTCGGCGACCGCCGCAGCCTGCGCGAGAACCCCCGCTAGATCGGCGCCAACGCGAGCCGTGCTGACCAATTTCCGGTGAACCTCCATGACCGTACCCAAATCCAAGAATGCGCTTTGCAAAAAACGAATGTTGTCACCGACATATTGAACCGGGGTATTGATCTCGTGCGCTATACCACCCGAGAGCGTACCGAGGGATTCCAATTTCTGAGCCTGAACAAGCTCACGTTCCAGTTCCGCGCGTTCTTCTTCGGCTTGCTTGCGCCGGGTGATATCGTTGCATACCCCGACGAACATCGGCCTGCCGTTGAGCTTCATCTGGCTCACGGCTATCTCCAGAGGAATGGACGCACCATCCTTGCGACGGCCCATGAACTCGTGACGTTGCCCATGTTTCGTTGTCACGTCGATTTCGAGAAAGCTCAGGAAGTCGTGTTCGTGCCAGCTGTCCGCGGGCGCCGGTATCAGGATGCCGATGTCCTTACCCATGACTTCAGCCGATGAATATCCGAATATTATCTCGGCCGAGACGTTGAACGAGTGAATGATCGCATTTTCGTCCATGCTGATGACGCCATCGGCGACCGAGTTCATGATTGCATTGAGCTGCTGCTGGCTGGCGCGCAGCTCGTCCTGTTTGGCGTGCAGCGCTTCAGCCGCCTGATGGCGTATCGTGACATCGCGCATGATCGCAGTAAACATCGACCTGCCGGCCACATCCATTTCGCTGAGCGATATATCCAGGAAAATCGTCGAGCCGTCTTGGCATAATCCCTCGATCTTCGATCCGTTGTCGAGGTTGAGTTCTCCTCCGTCTGCATGGCGTTTGACGAAGCTGTCGTTCCAGCCCGAGAAGTTGAATGACGGAACCAGCATGGATAAATGCTGTCCGGTTACATCCCCGGACACATAGCCGAAGATTTTCATTCCCGCCGGATTGATTGTTTGGATGGTGCCCTCCGTGTCGAATGTCAGGATGCCGTCCAGGGCTGTATCGACCATGGCTTGCAACATGTGCTGGCTTTGCCGCAGCTTGAAATCCTTGCCGCGCATGCGCTGATCTATGTTCGCCCCGAGCCAGCTCAAGCCTAGAATTAGGAAGGAAGCGCCACCGATGACCAGAACCACAAGCGATCCCTCGAGGTTGATTCCGTGAATCTCGGTGGCCCCCGCATGAATGTCCAGGAAATGGGAAGCAGCCATCCCCGTGTAATGCATCAGCGCGATGGACAGGCCCATGACCGCCGCAGTCATCAGGAGATGAACTTGCTTCACCGCAAATTTTTTCTCGGTGGTAAAGAACATCAACCGAAGCGCAATTGTGGACAGCGTTACCGCCACCACGATCGAGGCGGCAAACAACATCGGGTCATAGCGGATGATGTCGTGCATGCGCATGGCCAGCATGCCGGTGTAGTGCATTCCCCCGATCCCGGCGCCCAGCACGGTGCCGGCCAGAACGAGCTGCCGGATCTGCCTTGAACCGCAGCTGACGAAATGGAAGGCAAAGCCACTCGCCAGGATGGCGAATACCGCCGACAAGGCGGTCAGCAATGGATCGTAGCGCACCTCGTGGTTCATCCGGAGCGCCAACATGGCGACGAAGTGCATCGACCAAATGCCGAATCCCATGGCAACCGAGCCGGTCACCAGCCAGTTGAGTCTGGCAACACGATTCGGCGCGGCGATCACTCGTCCCAGGATTTTGAAGGACGTGTACGAGGCAAACACCGCAACCGCGTAGGACAGGATCACGAGCCAGTGATTGTAGGATTGCGGGTGTTCCACCGCGAACCTGTGCGCGTCCGTGAGAAAAAATTCCGACAGCATGTCCAGCCTCACAATTGCGTTACGATGCACCCATGGCAACGGTCGTGAGCAGCGGCTCGCTCGGCTCCATGGCTCCATGGCTCAATCGCCACGCCGGTTCGCCATGGATCAAATCGGCACCTACTTTCGGTTGTTCAGGTCCGCCGATTGGTGCCGATCGTCAAATCCCCGTCCTTCGTTCGCGGCTTTCCAAAGCAGGCCAGATAGAACACCGGTTTTGGTTAAGGGATTGCACTCAAAAGAATGATAGATTCAGCATATTTGTCTGATTTCCCTTTTATTCTACCGGCTTAAACTCTTCTAACTTTTTCTTCTATTTCAGAGTTCCACGCCAGAGCTCGATCGGCCTCAATACCCCGTAAGATGCTCGCCCTACGAGTAATTATCTATTCTGCCGATGATATCTCCCGCGCTTTCGAAACCCGATCTGAAGCATCCGGTGATCGCGCCCATGGACCCCTGTATGGCCACGCAACTTGTACAAGTGGCCGAAGATTTCCGGTCACTTCAATCTTGGCCGGGGGTTCGCCGGAACACGCCCCACCGTTCACACGGCCCAGAATCACGCGGACATTTCGGGTCTGGATGTTTCGCGGGCCAACGGCTAGAGAGGTTCCTGATTTCCTATCCGGCCGGATAACCCATGTCCACCCTCGGCTATCTTCATTTTGCGCGCGCCAATGCGCGCTTCCTCGGCTTCGGCTTCACCATGACCTTTGCCTCGAGCGTCGGGCAGACGTTCTTCATCGGCGTCTTCGGACCGGCGGTTCGCGCCGATTTCGGCCTGAGCCATACGTCCTGGGGAGCGATCTATATGGCCGGGACACTGCTCAGCGCGACGGCGCTCACCTGGACCGGACCCTGGATCGATCGCATGCCGCTCAGGCGCTATGCGATACTGGTCTGTCTCGCCCTGGTGATGGCCGCGGCTTTCATGTCCCAGGTGCCCTCGGCTGCCTGGCTGGTGCTGGCGATCTTCCTGTTGCGCCAGACTGGGCAGGGCCTGGCGAGCCACGTCGGCACCACTTCCATGGTCCGGTACTTCGATGCGGACCGCGGCAAGGCCGTGGCGCTGGCGGCCCTGGGGTATGCCACCGGCGAAAGCCTGTTGCCGGTCGCAGCGGTGCTCGGCATAGCGGCTATCGGTTGGCGGGCCAGCTTCGGCACCGCGGCCGCCATTCTGGCGCTCTGCCTGCTTCCGGCGGTATGGTGGCTCCTGCGGCACCACGATGTCCGCCACCGCGATCACCTGGACTGCCTGGAGCGGCAAGGCATCGGAGGCGATGCCGGGTCCGGACGCCCGGCCACGGTACCGTCCTGGTCGCGCGCCCAGGTCCTGCGTCACGGATCGTTCTATCTTTTGCTGCCGGCAGCGCTCGCCCCGCCCTTCATCAGTACCGCCCTGTTTTTTCACCACCTGGAAATGGCCGCGATGAAAGGCTGGAGCGCCGCCTGGATCACCAGCAACTATTGGGTCTTCGCGTTGGGGGCGGTGCTAGCCTCTCTGGTGGCTGGACCCTTGATCGACCGGATCACGGCAACGCGTGTGTTGCCCGGTTTCCTGGCGCCGATGGCGCTTGGCCTGTTGGCCGTCTGGAGTTTCGACCAGGCGATCTGGGCGATGCCCTATCTTTTTCTGCTTGGCCTGACCAGCGGAATCGCCTTCACGACGCTGACGGCCCTCTGGGCCGAGATATACGGCGTCCGCCATTTTGGTGCGATCCGCTCGCTGGTGATGTCTCTGACGGTGCTGTCTTCCGCGCTCGGGCCGGTGGTCATGGGCGGGTTGTTGGACGCCAACGTGTCGGTCGAGGCCATTTGCGGCCTGTTCGCGCTTTACTGTGTCGGAGCGACGGGTTTGCTGACCCTCGGTTTGCGCCGTTTAATGTAGCGGGTTTGTTATTGACTCTCGACTACCGCCATCCACTCTCCCACACGACAGCCCCCATGTTTGAACTTGGCTATGCCCCAGCGCCGATTTGATGCAGAGACTGCGTGCGTTTTAGAAATGCGGCTAAAGCGAGGAAATTGATCCGCCCGGCTTTTGGTCGCGGCGGTTTTTATGCTCGGAGTGGTCCACCGGATGACGGACTCGCGGGATTTGAGGAGCAGCTTGCACCGCATCGACAATGCTAAAGCGCCGAGTAACAGCATAACTGCCCCCGCCGACGGTCAGAAGATCCGGGACTGCTATCGCGAAAATCCTGACGGAAACTGACCTGATTCGGAGTGCTCACGGAAAATTTATCACGGAAACCGATTCATCAGAGCGTTAGGGCAAAGGGAAAAATCGATATAGCATTTACAGAATCCATATAACGCTTAAGAAAATTTTATGCTCCCGTTCCTTCGTCAACCTCATTTCCAATCAAACACGAGGCTAATCACAGGCGGTATCGGCTATGAAAAATAGCCGCATGCTTCGCAGTTCGATCTGATGATTGATTGAAAGACGAGTCGTACGTTTATTTTCTGCAGAATATCTTACTTGTCGGGGCAGCAGATTTGCAAAGCACAATAACAATCATTCATTAAATATAACTTTGCCTAGATTGGAAACTAGATATAGTGAATGCCAATAAAACAAAATTTAAACATCGCATGCCGAGTTTCTGTTGATCGATTTGTCCCAAGAGAGCGGACGGACCGAGGGTAAAAGCTGGGTCCGGGGGGTGATGTCGCGCCTGCGTCCGGCGTGGGGGCTATCCGTTGAGCCTACGAAAAATGGTAATCAAAAGCGCCCCTTCAGAACGCAGCAGGAGTTGCGTCATCATTATGACATAGAGCGGAGTATCGCTAAGCGTCTCTTAGAGGCCGATCGGGAGGGCCGGGCGCAAATCTATCGAACGATGTATGACGAGCTCTTCGCAGAAATTCCCCACCATCCACGCCTTGTCAGACGAGAGGATCCCGAGCAGACGCGACGGTCAATCCAAAAGAAAATTGCGCTCGTCAAACCATTCACAAATGTTGCATGTGTCTTTCTTGAATTCGGACCGGGCGACTGCCGCTTTGCGTTTGAGTTCTCCAAGCACGTGAGGAAACTTTACGCGGTCGATATATCCAGTCAGATCGGTAACGCGGTGCCTCCCAATAACGTCGAGATAGTTCTCTACAACGGTTACGATCTTGATCTTCCTGAGGGCACCGTGGATGTGGTTTTTAGCGACCAATTGATCGAGCATTTGCACCCCGAAGACACGGCGTTCCATTTTTCTCTCGCAAGAAAGCTACTTCGTCCAGGCGGCGCGTACATTCTTACGACACCGCATGCATTAACGGGCCCGCACGATGTATCGCGCCATTTCAGCAATACGGCGGAATGCTTTCATTTGAAGGAGTGGACGTTTGATGAACTCGTACCCCTGATAAGGAAATCCGGTTTCCGGTCGGTCGCCGGATACTGGTTCCTTCGAGGCAAGAGATTGAGAATTCCTCTCTGGGCGTTTTCAGCGGTGGAACGCAAAGCGCGCAAGTTACCCGTGACCAAACGACATTCATATCTTCGGTATATTCTTCCAGGCGTGACGATCGTCGCCTACACTTAGAGCCGTCCGGCCAAATTAGCTTGTGGTGGTGCTTGCCGGGCCGCCGCGCTAGGGCCTATCAGTCTGCGGTTGAAAGCCGCACTACCCCCTTGACAGCGCCCCTGTTTTGCTGTTGGCTATGTCCCAGCGCCGATTTGATGCTTAGATTGCGGGCGCTTTAAAAATGCGGCTAAAGCGAGGGAGTTGATCCGCCCGGCTTTTTGGTCGCGGCGGTTTTTTTTGTGCTCGGATTGGTCCACCGGATGACGGACTCGCGGGATTTGAGGGGCAGCTTGCACCGCGTCGACAATGCTAAAGCGCCACGGGACGAAGACGTCTCCGTGGGCCCTGGCTTGAACAGAGGAGTCCACGGCTATGACCGTCCAATTCAAGGATATCTATGAGAAAACCCAGGCTGGCCTGCGCCAGGTGCCGGAGAATGCCTCCGCCGTTTTCACGGTGAACACCCGCCAGGTCGAGGGCTTTCGCAGCGAGGCCTCGCTGCGCCAGTTCAGTGTGACGGTGGACGAGCCCGAAGCCCTTGGCGGCAGCGATACCGGCCCGTCGCCGGTGGAGTTGCTGCTCGCGGCCCTGGGCAGTTGCCAGGAGATCACCTACCGTCTGTATGCCGATGCGCTGGGCGTGCCGCTCGACGGCGTGTCGGTGCGGCTGACCGGCAATCTGGATTTGCGCGGCTTCTTCGCCGTCGATCCGGGCGTTCGCCCCGGCTATCAGTCCATCGAGGCGACGGTGGTCCTGGACAGCCCGGCCTCGGATGCGGATCTGGCCCGCCTGAAGGCGGAGGTCGACCGTCATTGCCCGGTGCTCGACATCCTGGCCACGGCCACGCCGGTCAAGCTGAACCTGGAACGCGGTCCCACCACCGCCTGGCAGGACACTTGGTCCGCCGCCTGAGGCCACTCACAAACGGATAGCGGCGCAGGCGCCTTCAACGGGCGCCTGTTGCCCTGCTTCACAACCACGCGAGACAAGGATTCTCACTATGGCTACCAAGAGCAAGAACCCCGAGACCATCGTCCTGCACGCCGGCTATCGCAGCGATCCGGCGACCGGCGCCGTGGCGGCGCCGATTTATCAGACCACGGCGTACCAGTTTGCCGATACGCAACAGGCGGAGAACCTGTTCGCCTTGAAGGAGCTGGGCAATATCTACAGCCGCATCATGAACCCGACCAACGCCATTCTGGAAGAGCGGGTTGCCGCCCTTGAAGGCGGCGCCGCGGCCTTGGCCGTCAGCTCCGGCCAGGCGGCCTCGGCCATCTCCATCCAGAACATCGCCCGCACCGGCGACAATATCGTCAGCTCGACCGACATCTATGGCGGCACCTGGAATTTGTTCGCCAATACCTTCGAGACCCAAGGCATCGAGGTGCGTTTCGTCGACCCGGCCGACCCGGAGAATTTCCGCCGCGCCACCGACGACAAGACCCGCGCCTACTATGCCGAGACCCTGCCGAACCCGAAGCTGCAGGTCTTCCCCATCGGCGAGGTCGCGAAGATCGGCGAGGAGCTGGGCGTGCCGTTGATCGTCGACAACACGGCGGCGCCGGTCATCTGCCGGCCGCTGGCGCACGGCGCCCACATTGTCGTCCACTCGACCACCAAGTATATCGGCGGCCATGGCACCTCCATCGGCGGCATCATCGTCGATGGCGGCACATTCGATTGGGTCAAGCATGCGAAGCGGTTCCCGTCCCTCAACCAGCCCGACCCCAGCTATCACGGCGCGGTGTGGACCACGGCGGCGGCTCCGCTGGGCCCCATCGCCTATATCCTCAAGGCGCGGGTGACGTTGCAGCGGGACCTGGGCTATGCGCTCAGCCCCTTCAATGCCTTCCTCTTCATCCAGGGGTTGGAGACCCTGCCCTTGCGCTTCCGCGAGCACAACCGCAACGCCTTGGCGGTGTCCAAGTTCCTGGCCGAGCACCGCGAGGTCACCAAGGTGATCCACCCGAGCCGTCAAACCGGCGAAGCCAAGCGGCGCGCCGATACCTATCTGACCGGTGGCCTGGGCGGCTTGGTCGGCTTCGAGTTGAAGGGCGGCAAGGAGGCCGGGCGGCGCTTCATCGATGCGCTGCAGCTTTTCTATCACGTGGCCAACCTCGGCGATGCGCGTAGCCTGGCCATCCATCCGGCCAGCACGACCCATTCACAACTCTCGCCGGCGGAGCAACAGGCATCGGGCGTTACCGACGGCTATGTCAGGCTGTCGGTGGGGATCGAGCACATCGACGACATTCTCGCCGATCTGGACCAGGCGCTGACCGCCGCGACGGCCGGCGACAAGGCGGCCTGAACGGACGCAGCAGAGACAGAGACTCGAAATGCCGATCAAGATCCCCAACGACCTGCCGGCGCGACGCACCCTGGAGGACGAAGGGGTCAAGATCATTCGGGAAACGGACGCGATCCGCCAGGACATACGCCCCATGCGGATCGCGCTCCTGAACCTGATGCCCGACAAGATCCGCACCGAAACGCAGATCAGCCGCGTGGTCGGCAGCACGCCGCTGCAGGTCGAGATGACCCTGCTCAAGACCGGCACCTACCAGTCGAAGAACACGCCGGAACGGCACCTGTTCGATTTCTACAAGACCTGGAACGATGTCCGCTTCGACAAGTTCGATGGCTTGATCGTCACCGGCGCGCCGGTGGAGACCATGCCGTTCGAGGCGGTCGACTATTGGGATGAATTGACGGCCATCTTCGATTGGGCACAGACGCACGTGCACAGCGGCTTCTACATCTGCTGGGCGGCGCAGGCCGCCTTGCAACACTTCCACGGCGTGCCGAAATATACGTTGCCGAAGAAGATGTTCGGCGTCTTCCGGCATCAAGTCCGCAAGCCGGATGCCAGCCTGCTGCAGGGCTTCAATGACGAATTCTCCATCCCAGTCTCCCGCCACACCGAGACGCGCGTGGCGGATATACCGCGCAAGCCCGGTCTCAACGTGCTGGCCGATTCCGTGGAGTCCGGTCTATGCCTGATGGAAGATGTGCCGCACCGGGCGGTCTATATGTTCAACCATCTGGAATACGACGCCGATACCCTCAAGGGCGAATACGAACGGGATCTGGCGGCGGGACAGGACATCCAGGTGCCGAAAAACTATTTCCCCGGCGACGATCCAACTCAGCGCCCCATCAATCAATGGCGCTCCACCGCGCACCTGCTGTTCTGGAACTGGATCGGCAGCATGTATCAAAGCACGCCGTACGACGTTTCGCAGATCGGCACCGCCGACGATACCCCGGCACTGGATAAAACCGCGTAGTCACGCCGCGCTCAATTCGTCTTCAGGGTCTCGATATACGCAATCAGATCGTCGATCTGGGCCTGGCTCAGGTTCAGATTGGGCATGGGTGGATGCGGGTCGGCGAGCCAAGCCTCAAGGCCCAATTTAGTCTTCTTCGGGTCGTTGGCGATCTGGGCGAAGGGGGGCGCGATATCACTGGCCTGTGCCTGCCCCTCCTCGACGACATGGCAGTACGCGCACCAGGACCGTGCCAGCGCCCGCCCGGCTTCGGCATCTTCGGCAGCCGCCGGAGCGGACGCAATCAACAGGCCGCCGGCGAGCACCAGCAATCCCAGATGATGATTCCGGCGGCCCCTCACTTGGGATATTGCCATGTGTCGGTCTCGGGCCATTCGCCTTGCTCCCAATAGGGCTCGTCGATGAACCAGTCCTTAAGCAGGTCCGGAACCTCGTCGATCGAGAAACCTTCCTGTGCGGCGGGGTCGGCGGCGAAGGCGGCAAGATCGCCGATCTCGTCGCCGGTCAGCTCGACCCGGTAGCCGAGTTCGATCGCCTGCAACTCCTGCATCGCCGAGGCACCGGCCCACATGCGCGCGGCAAAGTCGAGCAGATGCACCGACGTGCTGCCCTCGGGCGCATCGAGCGCGGGCGCGGCCTTGCCGCCGACCTGCTTGACGGCGTGGCAAGTGACGCACCCCTTCATGACGAAGAGACGCCGGCCGCGCAGGGCATCGACAGCGGGCACGACGATATCCTGCGCTTGGCGCTGGACCAGTTGCGGCGCCGTTTCTGCGGCCGACGCCAAACTGCCGCCACTGAGGAGCGCCAGGGCGAATGCAAGGCCAGACCATGCGGCCAATCGTTTCTCGGTATGGGGTGTTGCGGAGCCAAGAACCATGTGTGCCTCGTCCATTGGAATCGGCCTATTTTGACCGGGATGTCCAATTGTAACGGGGTGCCTGTGTCGCGGAATGACCTGGATCAATTCCCCAAGAACCCGGTGCACACCGCCGGGCTTTTGGAGGGCCGCCAGCCCGAGTGCCGTCGCTCTACCGCACGCGTGGCTCGCTCAAGAGTCCCTTGACCAGGGCGACGCAGCCGAACAACAGAACAACGGCGAAGGGCAAACCGGTCGAGACCGATGCCGCCTGCAACGCGCCCAAGCCGCCACCGAGGAGCAATGCAATGGCCACTAAACCCTCGAAGCAGGCCCAGAAAATACGTTGCGCGACCGGTGCGTCGACCTTGCCGCCGGCCGTGATCGTATCGATGACCAGCGACCCTGAATCCGACGACGTGACGAAAAACACGATCACCAGAACGATGCCGACGAAGGACGCGATACCCGCGATTGGCAGATTGTCGAGCATGCTGAATAGTTTTAGTTCGAGAGGCGCATCCGCAATGGCCTGATAGCCGTCGTTGAGCATACTGATGGCGGCACCACCGAAGGCCGTCATCCACAACACGGAAACCACCGACGGAATCAACAGCACGCAAAGTATGAACTCGCGCACCGTGCGGCCGCGGCTCACACGCGCAATGAACATGCCGACGAACGGCGACCAGGAAATCCACCAGGCCCAATAGAACGAGGTCCATCCTTGACTGAAGTTCGCATCGTCGCGCCCGAACGGATTGGAAAGCGCCGGCAGGTATTCGACATAAGCGACGAGATTTCCGAAGAATCCGGTCAGGATCGCAAGCGTCGGCCCGACGGCGATGACGAAAACCAACAGCAGGGCGGCAAGAATCATGTTGATCTCGGAAAGCCGCTTGACGCCCGCATCGAGACCGGCAATGACAGAAACCAGCGCGATAGCCGTGATGCCGGTTATCAGCAGTACCTTGGAGACGTCGCTGACCGGTATCCCGAAGAGAAATTCCAGGCCCGCGTTGGCTTGCTCCGCGCCAATTCCCAGGGACGTCGCCAAGCCAAACAACGTGGCGAATACGGCCAGCGTATCGATGGTGTGACCGGTCCAGCCCCACACACGTTCGCCGAAAATCGGATAGAAGATCGAGCGAACGCTGAGCGGCAAGCCCTTATTGTAAGCAAACAGGGCCAGGGAGAGCCCGACAATGGCGTAGATCGCCCAGGGGTGCAGACCCCAATGAAAGATCGTGGCAGCCATTCCAAGCCGGCGCGCTTCCTGCTCGTTGCCGACGGCGCCGGCCAGCGGTGCCCAACTATCGGGGGCACCAGCACCGGGCGCGATCGACGACGAGAAATGGGAGATCGGCTCGGATACGCCAAAGAACATCAGGCCGATGCCCATACCGGCCGCAAAAAGCATCGCGAACCAGCCGGAGTAGGAGTAGTCCGGCTTTGCGTCCATGCCCCCAATACGAATCTTACCCAAGGGCGAGAGCATTAGAACCAGCGCCAAGACGACAAAGATGTTGCCGGCAAGCAGGAAGAACCAGTCGAAGGTTGACGTCAGCGCCGGCCGCAGCCAACCGAAAAACTCAGCCGCCTGCGTCGGCAAGGCCAACGAAAAGAACACGAAGGCAACAATCGTCAGTCCGGATATGGCAAAAACCGGATTGTGAACATCGAGGTTGAAAGGGCCCAACTTTGGCTGGATGTTGTCTTGTCCGACCGTGTAGTCGGTATCAATCGGACTCGCAGCCCCGTCCGGGCTCGTATTCGTCTCCATGGTCATGGATTCCCCCAATGTCATCTTCGCCGCAGCGGTACCTATCCGTGTTCAGTGTGATCCCTCTCGGCCTCCGCGCTCGCCACGCTCAAGCATGTCCGAGCCCACATGGCACGTGATTGCCGGTCAGCGACGACTTCTTCCCACCAGGCGACATGCACGGCCATTGGTACTCCATTGAGGACAACACCGAAACCCGGCATCCGTTTCGGCCGCACTTGTTGTTGGATGGGCAACACCTTAGACTGCGATCAAGCAACCGCGCAGCCAAGGGCTGATCAAGGCAATGGCACGCCCAAAGAGTAATCCCAAGTCGTTCCTCCGCCCGATACCGGACATCGAGGCGCGCCACGCCGATCGCGCTCCGCAGACCCCAGGGGCCTATCCGCAGGTCCGCTTGCGGCGCAACCGCACGGATTCGGCGACCCGCGCCCTGGTGGCGGAAAGCCGCTTGTCGGTCGACGACTTGATATGGCCGGTCTTCGTCCAGGATGCACCGGGCGCCAGCGATGTGGCCTCCATGCCCGGTGTGCGCCGGTTCGGCCTCGACCGGCTGGTGGATGCGGTGGCGCCGGCGGTCGAACTGGACCTGCCGGCGGTGGCCCTGTTTCCCTATCTGGACCCGGCCCTGCGGACCGCCGATTGCGCCGAGGCGACCAACCCGGACAATCTGGTCTGCCGGGCCATACGCACCCTCAAGGCGGCCTACCCGGATCTGGGCGTGATCTGCGATGTGGCCCTGGACCCCTACAACATCGACGGCCATGACGGCCTGGTGCGGCAGGGCCGCATTCTGAATGACGAGACGGTGGAAATCCTCTGCCGCCAAGCCCTGGTGCAGGCCGAGGCCGGCTGCGACATCATCGCGCCTTCCGACATGATGGACGGCCGCGTCGGCGCCATCCGTGCGGCGCTCGACGGCCGCGATTTTCTGGATGTCCGCATACTGGCGTATTCAGCCAAGTATGCCAGCGCTTTCTACGGACCCTTCCGCGATGCAGTGGGATCCGGCGGCTACCTGACCGGCGACAAAGCAACCTATCAGATGGACCCGGCGAATTCCGACGAGGCTTTGCGCGAGGTAGCCCTCGATCTGGCGGAGGGCGCCGACATGGTGATGGTCAAGCCCGGCCTGCCCTACCTGGATATCCTGTATCGGGTCAAGGAAGCCTTCGCCGTGCCGACCCTCGTCTATCAAGTCAGCGGCGAGTATGCGATGCTGAAAGCGGCGGCGGCGAACGGCTGGCTGGACAATGACCGTGTGGTCTTGGAGAGCCTGCTGGCATTCAAACGGGCCGGCGCCGATGCCATCCTCACCTATGCCGCCATTGAGGCCGCCCGCCTTCTGCGCCGGGGTTAAATCTGGCCTCCCATCCTGTTTCCCGCCGATGTCCGCACGCTCCGGTGTGCCTTTAACTCTCCGTTCACCCTAGATTGCTAGTTTCCCACGTGGTTCGGGACCATCGGCCTTGAGTTCAGTCGATACTTGTGAGTCTCGCAAGTATGCTAAGGACACGGTCGAAATTACAGACCCCGCACCCACCGACGTCGTCCGCAGTATTGTAAAGTGGAGTGCAGCATGGGTGCGGGTATGAACGGTACGACACCTGAGATGGACCGGAAGCTGCAGTCCGAAGTCCGTAACCTGATTCAGTACATCGATCGCCTGCGCCAAGAAATCGCCGGTATTGCCCAGCTCAACGATGATGAGACGGCTTTCGAGGGCATGGCGGATCGCCTGGACGCCATCGTCCATTCGACCGCCGATGCCACGGATACCATTCTGTCCGCCGTGGAGATTATCGACAACGTCGTCGAAAAGCTGCGTAAACACCCCGACCCCGCCACGATCGATGCCCTGTGCGACGAGATCACCGGGCAAACCATCGAAACCATGCAAGCCTGTAGCTTCCAGGACCTGACGGGGCAGCGCGTCTCCAAGGTCATCGGCTCCCTCCGGTTTGTCGAGGACCGGGTCAATTCCATGGCCGATATCTGCGGCCGCGATCAGATAGCGACGGTAACCGGGGAGCCCCAGCTTAAGAAACAAACGGACGATGGCGTCCCCTTGGATGGCCCGCAAAGCGGGGCCGCAGCCATTTCGCAGGACGATATCGACAAGCTGTTCGACTAGCGAAGGCTCGTTATATCATCCACAGGGCACTGGCCCGGGAAACTCCCGTTTCCAACATCACAAATGTTTGACTTGTTGGTCACGGCCGGGAGCTGTACACGGCCATGGCCGGGGTCATTGCCTCGCTATCCCACCCACCGTTGGGGCTGTGCCGTGCCAAAATCCAAGATCAGAAGAAAGTCGAAGGAAGCGGCCATACAACCTTTGCCCTTTGGTGGCAGCGGAAAGGATTCCGGCACGCGGCGCCTCAACCTTATTCTCACGGTTGTCGGCGTCGCCGCCATCCTGGTGGTCGGCACCTGGTGGTGGCAATCGCATAATGCCCAAAGCCGGTTCGACGCCCTGATCCCGGATGGCCAAGCCGCCTTGCAACGAGTCGAGACCCGGGCGGATTTGGGCCGCACGCACTTGCAGCCCGGACAGAGCCATTTATACGACAGTCCCACTCCCACGTCCGGGCCGCATGATCCGGTATGGACAAACACCGGTTTCTATTCGGATCCACAACGGCCAACACAGATCGTGCACGCTTTGGAGCACGGCAACATCGTCATCTACTATGACGCCCCGGAGACCGAGGTGCTGGCGACTCTCAAGGATTGGGCCGGACTGTATGGCGGACAATGGGATGGCTTGGTGGTCACCCCCCATTCCGGTTTGGGCAAGACGATCGTCATGACCGCTTGGCGGAAGATACTGCGGCTCGATACCTTCGATCCCGCCGCCGCCGCCGCATTCATCGATGCCTATCGCGGCCGCGGCCCCGAACACCCGGTGCGCTAGAACCTATTCCGATCGAGGCCGCAAATAGACCAGCCAATAGGTCAGAGCGACCAGTCCGCTTCCCCCCACGATATTGCCCAACGTAACCGGCAGCAGATTGCGTAACAGCGCCGCGAAATCAATGCCCCCGCCATTGGCCAGCATGCCCAACGGAATCAGGTACATGTTGGCGACCGAATGCTCGAAACCCAGAGCTACGAATGCGGAAATCGGAAAGATGATCGCCAGGATCTTGCCGGCCACGTCGCGGGCCGCGAAGTTGAGCCAGACAGCCAGGCACACCAGGGTGTTGCACAGGATGCCGCGAAAGAACGCCGTGCTGAAATCGAGGTTCAGCTTGGTTTCGGCGATGCGCGCCGCCGTCTGCCCGACCGCACCGCCGCTCAGCTCCAACGCACCGGCCAGATAGAACAACGCCACGGTGCCCAGGGCCCCGACGAAATTGGCCAGATAGACGAGCACCCAGTTGCGCAGCAGCTGCCGGCTCGTGACCTTGCGCTCGGCCCAGGCCATGACGATCAGATTGTTGCCGGTAAAAAGCTCCGCCCCGCCCACCAGAACCAGAATCAAGCCGAGGGAGAAGGCAACCCCGCCCAGCAGCCGGGACGGCCCGAAGCCAAGGTCGCCGCCCGTAATGGTGAGCGTGTAGAACATCGCCCCGAACGAGATAAAGGCGCCCGCTAGAATGCCGAGTGTTGCCGTCTGTATGGGCGCCAGGGCGACCTTGGCGACGCCGCCTCGCTCGACCAGCAAGGCAATTTGCGCCGGCGCGTAGGCATCCACGGTTCGGTTTGCATCATCCTGCAACATGGCGACGACCACTCCTTCCAAGCGCCGGAAAGAATAGCAGGATTCGCCCGGCGCCTAACCGGTTCTCAGCCACTCCCGAATCAGGTCGATCTGATCGGCCGCGCGCAGCGCCGGCGCATGGCCGCAGCCGGCGATGTCGATCATCCGGGCGCGCGGGCCTCGTTGGCTCATATCCGCCGCCGTTTCGGCGACCAGCACATCCGAACGGATCCCTCTCAACCCCAACACTGGAACGGCGATGCGGTCCCAGGCTTCCCACAAATTCACATCTTCCAGCGGCGCCTGACGAAAGGCGTCACCGATGCGGGGATCGTAGTTCAAGCGAAGGCCGCCGCCTTCGGCGGGGACCACGCTGGCCTCGGTCAACCGTCGCCAACCGTCAACGCCCAGATCGCCAAAGCCGGCAAGAATATCGCGCAAATAACGCTCGGCCTCGGCCATGTCCGGAAATTGCGGATCGGTCCCTGCATATGCGGCGATCCGCGCCAGAGCGGCCTTTGGAATGAAGGGGCCGACGTCGTTGAGCAGCAACCGCTCGATCGGTGTGCCGGCTTGGGCCGCCAGCATCATGCCGATCAGACCGCCCATGGACGTGCCGATCCATGTGACCCGATCGACCGCCAGTCGTGCCAACAGCACGGTCATGTCGGATAAGTATTGGATATAGTTATAAGACTTTGGATCGGCCAGCCAATCGCTGCGGCCCCGCCCCGGCACATCCGGGCAAATCACGCGCCATCCATCGGCTGCCAAGGCCGGGGCGAGGACCTCAAAGTCGCGGCTGTTGCGGGTCAGGCCGTGCACGCAGACGACGGTGCGTGATGCCTCAGGTGGTCCCCACTCCGCATAGGCCATGCGGTGAAAGCCGGCAGCGGACAGGCAGCGGACGCTGCCGGCGCGGGAACCCGCGCTCATGCCGCGACGGCGGCGGCGGGCGGCTCGTCGTGAACCTCGACAAACGTCTCCGGATAGAATCCGTTGAAGCGTGTCGCCAAGGCATTGGAATAGGCGCCCACCTGATCGATCTCGATCCAATCCCCCTCGCGCACATCCTCCGGCAACTCGAAGGTTCCGGGCAGCACGTCCAGGGAGTCGCAGGTCGGGCCATTGAGCTTGAACGAGTGCAGGCCTTGCGACGGCGAGCCATTCAGGCGGATCACCCGGGCCGGCAGATGGATCTCGGCCTGCATCAACTCGGACAGGCTGCCGTAAATGCCATCGTTGATATACAGCCGATCGTCCTTGCGCAGCTGCACCTGTGTCAGCAGCGAACAAGCGTCGGCGACCATGGCGCGGCCCGGTTCGGCGAAAATCTCGACGGTCGGCTTGAGGGCCAGGGTCTTCAGACCGGCACGGATCGCCGCTATGTAGTCCTCCAGCGGCGGCACCGGCCGGTTGGCATATGCCGCGGGAAAACCGCCGCCCACATCCAGGCACACCGGCATGACCCCTGCCGACTCGATGGTTTCACCGGCCATCCGCAATGCCGTGCCATAGGCCTTCGGGTCGCCGCACTGGGACCCGACGTGGAATGACAAGCCAACCTTGCAGCCGCGGGCGCGCGCGGCGCGCATCAGTTCCGCCGCCTGTGCCGGCGGCGCCCCGAACTTGGAGGACAGGTTATAGAGGGTCTGCGCCGAAGCCGGCGTGCTCATGCGCACCACGATCACCACGTCCTCGCCCCCGGTCTCGTCCACGATCTTGGCCAATTCGCTTTCGTGATCGACCACAAAATGGCGAATGCCGTAAACCGCATAGGCGCTCTTGATCACCGCCCGCCCCTTCACCGGGTGCATGAAATAGGCATGCGCATCCGCATAGGTCTCGCAGATTTGGGCGATCTCTGGCAGGGATGCCGTATCGAAATGGCGGATGCCCGCCCGGTACAGCTCGTCGAGCACCATGGGGTGCGGGTTGCATTTCACGGCGTACAAGACGGTGCCGGGAAACATGCTGATGAAACGGCGCGCGGTCTCGGCCAGAACCTCCGGGCGCAAGCAATAGACCGGATAGCTGGGCTGCAGCGCCTGGGCCACAGCCGAGACATCGCTAAACCGTTTTTTCGTATTCGTCTTTGCCATTGTCCGTATCCAGTTCTCTCAAGCCTTCAACCCGTGCCCATCCGGCGCAGCGGCCGGCCGGCGGCCTCCGCCAGGCCCTTGGTCATCGCCCGCACCTCGGCGCTCATGGCGATGCGCCCGTCCTGCATATAGGCCTCGTGATTTGCTTCAATATCGTCAAGAGCATAGCGGTAGTTGACCATGAGCCCGGCGGATTGGCGCAAACCCTGTTCCGATGTATCGCCCAACCAGTTGATTCGCTCAAGGCGGGCGCCATTCTTCAGGTGAAACCGGGCCACCGGATCGATGGGTTCGCCGCTGTCGCGCCTGGTCAACATGTAGCGGGCGCCCAGGCGAAGCAATGGTTCCTTCAGGGCCTTGCGCACGACCGGGTCGTTCGGCCAATCCGGACAGGCCAGGACGGCCCGCAAGGCGACCGCCGGATCGTCATGGCCGCCCAAGGCCCGGATGCCGCCGCGTTCGGCCTCGCCCACCACCTGCCGGACGGTCTCCACGGTCAGATCGGCCAGCCAGGCGGCGAAACCGGGAACCGGCGACAAGGTGGCAAATCTCTTGATACCCGGCAGCTCCTTGGTCAGGCGCTGAACCACGCGCTTGATCAGGTAGTCGCCGAAGCTGATGCCGCGCAAGCCGCGCTGGGTATTGGTGATCGAATAGAAGATCGCCGTATCCACCTCGCCCGGGTCGGCCTTGGGCGCCTTTTCATCCAGCAAGGCCTGGATGTTGCCGGCGACGCCCTTGACCAAGGCCACTTCCACGAAAGCCAGCGGCTCGTCGGGCATGCGCGGATGGAACAAGGCGAACAGCCGGCGGTCCGAATCGACCCGGTTTCGCAGATCGGTCCAGGAGCGGATCTCGTGCACCGCCTCGTAGGCAATCAGCTTCTCCAGAAGCGCGGCCGGCGAGGCCCAGGTGATCTGATCGAGATCGAGGAAGCCAATGTCGAACCAGGAGGTCAGCAACTCGCTCAGATCCGCATCCAGGCCGCGCAACGCCGGCGTCTTGTCAGGCAGAGCCAGCAGGTCGGCGCGTAAATCCACCAGAAATTTAACACCCTCGGGCAATGCATTGAATTGCGTCAGCAAACGCACCCGGCGAGGGATCGATGCCTGGCGCAGGACTGTGCCGGCGTTCAGCCGCGCGTCCGGCTCGCTGGCCGCCTGATACGCGGCAATGGCATCCGCCAGCGCCGCCTCGTCGACGCCGAACTCTTCCGCCAGGATCTCGAGAAACCGGCGGCGGCCGGCGGTTTCCATCTCCAGATAGGTCTCGCCCAACTCGGCAGCGCGCATGCGCGCCGACACCTCGCCCCCGCGCGCCTCCAGGCACTCCACCATCAGGGCCCGCAGGGAGCGCGGATCGGCGTTGACCGGCGCCCGCCCGTTCAGGCCGACGCTGCGCGCCGCGCTGTGTGCGACGTCTCGCCAAACGCCGGCCAAGTTCGACAGGGTACGGGTAAAGAAGGTTTCGTTCTGATCCATTGCGCTCGCCGTCGGGTCGCCGGCCACTCCGCTACGATTAACATGTAAGTATGAAACGATCACGAAGCCAGATTTGACTTAAATCTCAAATATTTGGTGGCTTCGCAAGAGCTTACAGGGCGCGCCCCATCATGGCATTGGGCAGCCACATGGCGATTTGCGGGAAAAAGCATAACAGGACGATGCCCAATACCATGCACGCCATGAACGGCAAGGCACCCCAGAGAATGGTCTGCAGGCGCACGTCGGGGGCGATGCCGTTGATGACATAGAGGTTCAGGCCGACCGGCGGGGTGATCAGGCCGATCTCCATGTTGATGGTCAGGACCACGGCGAACCAGATGGGATCGAAGCCGACCGCCTCGATCATCGGCAGCAGGGTCGGCGCCGTCATCAGGATTACCGCCACCGGCGGCAGGAAGAACCCGGCCACCAGCAGGAATACATTGATGTAGCCCATCAGGACCCAGCGGTTCACCTCCAATTCGCCGATCCACATGGCCAGCGACTGGGTGATGAATAGGGACGACATCATGTAGCTGAACAGCGCCGCCGCGGCGATGATCATCATGATCATGGCGGACTCGCCCATGGCGGCGCGCAGAACGCGCCAGAGCGCCACTGGCTGATACATCCGGTAGATCACGGCGACCAGGATGATGCAGAACAGGGCGCCGACACCGGCTGCCTCCGACGGCGTCGCGACGCCGCCATAGAGCACCCATAGGATGCCGCCGATGATGACCAGGAACGGGCCGACCCGGGGCAGAACCGCCAGATGCTGGCGCAGGCTGTAGCTGACCCCCTCGGCGGCGGCGAAGCGATAACCTTTGCGCCAGGCGGCGAACAGACCCCAGGCGATGAACAGGCCGGTTAGCATGACGCCCGGCAACAGTCCGGCGATGAACAGGCGGCCGATCGAGGTTTCGGTGGCGATGCCATAGACGATCATGGTCACCGATGGCGGAATCAGGATGCCCAAGGTGCCGCCGGCGGCAATCGAGCCGGTGGCGACACTGGCCGGATAACCGCGCTTGCGCATTTCCGGAATGCCCATTTTGCCGATGGCGGCGCAGGTGGCCGGCGACGATCCGGACAGCGCCGCGAAAATGGCGCAGGCACCGATGTTGGAGACCATCAAGCCGCCGGGCACCCGATAGAGCCACCGGTCCAATGCCTCGTACAGATCCGGCCCGGCCCGCGACGAGGCAATGGCGCCGCCCATCAAGATGAACATGGGAATCGACAGCAGGGCGAAGTCGTCCAGCCCGCCATAGAAAATATTGGGAATGATCGACAGCGCCCCCATGCCATCCACCGCCAGCAGGAAACCGATGGCGACGATGCCCAGCGAGAACGCCACCGGCGCACCGGTCATCAGCACCGCCACGGTCACCACGGTGACAAGAATGCCAAGCTCAAGCGGGTTCACGGCTGCCATCCTCGCTCATGCCAAAGGGCGCCGCGCGGCCGGTGACCAACGCCAGAATGTCGGCGATGTATTGCAGGGCCATCAGGCCGACACCGATCGGCATGGCCAGATAGGGGATCCACAACGGTGGCTTCCACACGGTCTCCGCGTGCCAGTCATTGATCCATGCCTCCTGCCACCAGACGAACCCCATCCAGGCGATGATCAGGCAAAAACCCAGCGACAGGAACGCGGCCAGAAGAGCCAAAATCTTGCGGCCGCGCCGGCCCAGGTACATGGGCAACAGGTCCACGTTGACGTGGCCATGGGTCAGCAGCAAATAGGGCCCGCCGAAGAACGTCGCGGCGATCAGGCTGAAGGTCACGAATTCGTGCTGCCAAATGGCGGATGTGCCGAGAATATATCGGACAAACACCAGATGCGTGACCACCAGAACGGCGGCGAGCAAGAGCGCGGCCGAGATGACGCCACAGAGCCTGGATAGCCGGCGCACGGACTGAAGAAACACGGTCATCGCGGAAACTTTCTCACGGACAAGCGAACGGCCGCCGGAAAACCATCCGGCGGCCGTGCTTTAGCACATTGCTGTGCGGCGCGCCGATATTATTGAACCGCCAGCGCCTTTTCGATCAATTCCTTACCGCCCGGAACCTCGTCCGCGAAAATCTTATAGGACGATCCCTTGGCAATGGCGACCCACTTGGCCTGTTGCTCGGGGCTCATGCTGACCACCTCGACGCCATTCTTCTTGTAAACGTCGACGAGCTCCGTATCGAGACCCTTGGCGGCGCCGAAGAAGAAGTCTTCGGCCTTCTCGCCGGCCGCTGTGATCGCCGACTTCTGCGCGTCGTCCAGCTTATCCCAGCTTTGCTTGGACATCAGGATTGGCTCGTACATGAACCACAGCGCACTTTCGCCCGGCTCGGTGAGGCATTTGACCTGCTCATAGATGCGATAGGAGACGAAGCTGCCGGAACTGGTGTTGGTGCCATCGAGAACGCCGGTCTGCAGGCCCGTATAGATTTCCGAGCTGGGCATGGCGTTGATGGAAGCCCCGGCGGCGGCGAGCATCTGCTCGAAGGCAGGTCCGGCGGCGCGCAACGTCTGCCCCTTGGCATCGTCCGGCTCCAGGATACATTTCTTCGCCGAAGCAAACCCGCCAGCGAGCCACGCGTCGGAAATCACGACAACGCCCGCATCATTAATGATCTTCTTGATATCCGCCATGAACGGGGAATCGTTGAGACGCTTGGCGTGCTCGTGATTCTTGACCAGGCCGGGCATCAACGTGGCGCTGAATTGCGGATGCTTACCGCTGGCATAGTCCAGGGGGAACGCCGAGAGATCGAGCTGACCCTTGACCATCGCCTCCCACTGCTGGTTCGGCTTGAACAGCGACGCGCCCGGATGCACCTGGATCGTCAGGCCGACATTGGCCGCTTCGACCTCGGTCTTGATCATCTGCACCATTTCGTCGCGCACGTCGCCCTTGCCCGCCGGCCACTGGTGCGAAGCGCGCAAGGTCATGTCCGCGGCCATCGCCGATCCGGCGATTGCTGCCGCCGCGGCCACGCCGGTCATCAGAACTGACAATCTGGAAAACTTACCCATTATCGTATCCTCCCGTTTGCTGGTGCCACGGTCCCGCACCGACGCGGCCGGCAACCACGTGTTCTTGTCCGCTGACGATACACCCGAGGGTATCCGCTGTCTAGGCATGTATACAAGAATATCGAATTTGCATTCTTGTTCTAAAGGCGCGCATACACCTATAATGTATCGACTTCCTGTGCCGCGAGATTAGGTAGAAAACAATGGCGAATGCCTCGGACGCGCAACACGGCCTAGTGAAAAAAGACTCCCAAAGGCGGGCGGAAGGTGTGCGTTTGCGTCTGGAGAGAGAAATTTTTTCCGGGGCCCTGCTGCCGGGAGAGCGCCTGGATGAAAACGGTCTGGCACGGCGCTTCGGCGTCTCGCGCACACCGGTACGCGAGGCCTTGCTCCAGCTCTCCTCCGCCGGGTTGATCGAGATGCGCCCGCGCCAAGGCGCGGTCGTCGCCGCCATCACCGTGCAGCAGTTGCTGCAGATGTTCGAGGTCATGGCCGAGATGGAGGCGCTGTGCGCCCGCTATGCGGCCCGGCGCATGGGCCCGGCCGAGCGTCAGGCCCTGGAACGGGCGCACAAGGCGTGCGTCGAGCTGGCGCGCCGACGCGACCCGGAACGGTATTACGAGGCCAACCGGGTCTTCCACGAGCTGATCTATTCCGGCACCCGAAATGCCTATTTGGAAGAGACCACGCGGACCTTGCGCAACCGGCTGTCCAGCTACCGCCGCTTTCAGTTGCATCAGGCCGGGCGGGTGGCGAACTCGCTCTCCGAGCACGATGCTGTGGTCACGGCGATCCTGGCGGGCGATGCCGACCGGGCGGCGGAGGCCATGCGCGCCCACGTCGCCGTGCAAGGCGAAGTCTTCACCGACTTGGTGTCCATGCTGCCCCCGCACTTCCTGCAAGCCACCGCGTCCTAAGTCCGGCGGCGACTGCGCCATGAACGGCAATCTCTATCATCTGCTCGACAGCCGGTTCCCCGCCGACCGCACCCGCCCCTGCATCGAGACCGCCGAGGGCCGCATCTATACCTACGCCGACGTGACCGCCATCGCCGGGCGATACGCCAGCCTGCTCGCGGACCTGGGCGCCGGACCCGGCGAACGGGTGGCAGTGCAGGTCGATAAATCGCCGGAGGCGATCTTCTTGTACCTGGCGTGCCTGCGGGCCGGCGCCATCTATCTGCCGCTGAACACCGCCTATACGCCCGCCGAGATCGCCTATTTCCTCGGCGATGCGGAACCGCGGGTTTTGGTCTGCCGGCCGGAGGCACGGGACTCGCTCACGGAGGCCGCGAAACACGCGGGCGTGGCGCATGTGCTGACCCTGGATGCGGCTGGCGGCGGCACCTTTGCCGAAGACGCTGCCGGCGAGAAACCGGACGCGGCGATTGCCGAGCGGGCGCCGACGGATGTGGCGGCGATCCTCTATACCAGCGGCACCACCGGCCAGCCGAAGGGCGCCATGCTGACCCACCGCAACTTGGCCTCGAACGCCCAGGCGTTGCACCGGATCTGGGGCTTTCGCGGGGACGATGTGCTGCTGCACGCCCTGCCGATCTATCACACCCATGGCTTGTTCGTGGCCACCAACTGCGTGCTGTTGAACGGCACGTCCATGCTGTTCCTGCGCAAGTTCGACGGCGACGAGGTGATCCGTTTGCTGCCCAGGGCCACGGTGATGATGGGCGTGCCGACCTTCTATACCCGGCTGCTGGCGCATCCGGGGCTCGACCGCGCCGTATGCGCCCACATGCGCCTGTTCATTTCCGGCTCGGCGCCGCTGCTGGAGGAAACCTTCCTCGCTTTCGAGCAGCGCACCGGCCACCGCATTCTCGAACGGTACGGCATGACCGAAACCGGCATGAACGCCTCCAACCCGCTGGATGGGGAGCGCCGGCCCGGCACGGTCGGCCTGCCGTTGCCGGATGTCGAGGCGCGGGTCGCGGATGACACCGGGCGGGTCCTGCCGCAAGGCGAAATCGGAGTCCTCGAAGTGCGCGGCCCGAATGTCTTCGCCGGTTATTGGCGGCAACCGGAAAAGACCGCCGGTGAGTTCCGCGCCGACGGCTTTTTTATCACCGGCGACGTGGCCATGATCGACGAGCGCGGCTATGTGCATATCGTCGGCCGGGCCAAGGACCTGATCATCTCCGGCGGCCTGAACATCTACCCGAAAGAGGTGGAACAGCGCATCGATCGTATCGACGGGGTCGCCGAATCGGCGGTCATCGGCCTCGACCATCCGGACTTCGGCGAAGCGGTGGCGGCGGTGATCGTCCGCGCCCCCGGCGGCCACGGCCTCACCGCCGAGGCCATCGTCGGCCACCTAAAGGGCGAGATGGCCAGCTTCAAAATCCCCAAGCGTGTGTTCTTCGTCGACGAGTTGCCGCGCAACACCATGGGCAAAGTGCAGAAGAGTCTATTGCGCGAACGATTCGGCGAGCAACCCGCGCGCGTCTGATAGCTTCCTACCCCGCGATTGCCGTTTCAATTTCCGGCGGCAACGCTAATCTGTCGCCGCAAGAAGCACGGGCGAAAGGGCCAGGGTGCGCATCAAGTCTACCATCGTCTGGACCGCCCGTATTTTTACCGGCCTGCTTGTCCTGTTGGCCCTGGGCTTTGGCGGTGCCTACGTTTGGCTGCGCGGCTCCTTGCCGCAGACCGAGGGCACCCTGCGCATCGACGCCCTGGAGGCGCCGGTCGAGGTGTTGCGCGATGCCGATGGGATCGTCACCATCCGCGCGCAAAGCGATCATGATGCCGCCGTCGCCCTGGGCTTCGTGCACGCCCAGGATCGCCTGTGGCAGATGGATTTCATGCGCCGCAGCGGCGCCGGCCGCTTGTCGGAGGTGGCCGGTCCGGCCACCCACCGCCTTGACCGGTTCATGCGCACCCTGGGCCTGTACCGTGTGGCGGAAGCCAACGTGGCCCAGGCCTCACCGGACATGCGCGACATGCTTACGGCGTACACGGACGGGGTCAACGCGTTCATCGACGATCCCGGTGGGCCGCTGCCATTGGAATTCCAACTGCTGCGCTACAAGCCCGAGTCGTGGCGCCCAGCGGATAGCCTGGTGTGGGGCCGGCTGATGGCCTTGCAGCTGTCCGGCAACTGGACCGAGGAGATTCTGCGCGCCCGGGTTGCCCGCCACCTGACGCCGGAACAGGTCGACTTCCTGTGGCCCGGCTACCCGGCGGATGCGCCGGTTGTCCTGGCGGGGATCGCCAGCGATTTGGACCGCCTGCCCTTGCGCGATCTCGCGGCCGTCTTGCCGTGGGAGTGGGCCCCAAAGGACGCGTCCAACGCCTGGGCCCTCGCGGGCGCGCTGACCGCCAGCGGCAAGCCGCTGTTGGCCAACGATCCACATCTGGCCCTGAGCGCCCCCGGTCAATGGTACCTGGCGCGCATCGAAACGCCACAGCGAGTCCTGGCCGGCGCCACCGCGCCCGGCGTGCCCTTCCTCGTGCTGGGTCACAACGGCCGCATTGCCTGGGGCTTCTCCACCACACATAGCGACACCCAGGATCTGTTCGTCGAACGCGTCGATCCCGCAAATCCGGATCGTTATTTAACCCCCGAAGGATCGCAACCGTTCGACACCCGCACGGAAACCATCGATATCCTCGGCGAGGCGCCGGAGACATTCACGGTGCGGACCACGCGGCACGGGCCGGTGCTCTCGGATGCGGTGGACGAAGCCGCGGCCGCCGCCAAGGCGGCAGGGGGAGAAGCGTCGGTCCTCGCCCTGGCCTGGCCGGCTCTGCGCGATGACGACCGCACGGCCGAGGCCCTGCTGGCCATCAACCGGGCCACGAATTGGAACGATTTCCGCGCCGCCGCCGACAAGTTCGACAGCCCGCAGCAGAACATCGTCTACGCCGATACCACGGGCACCATCGGCTTCGTGGCCCCGGCGCGCGTGCCCATCCGCAAGGCCGGCGACGGCCGGTTGCCGGTGCCCGGATGGACGGGAGACTACGATTGGACGGGCACAATTCCCGCCGCCGAGCTGCCCATGACCGTCAATCCGCCGGCCCAACGGGTGATCGTCGCCAACAACAAGATCGTCCCCGATACCTATCCCTACTTACTGACCGCCGACTGGCCGGACCCCTATCGGGCACAACGGATTCAGGATCTGCTGGATACCGGCGCCAAGACGCCGGCCACCGTTGAAAGTTCGCTCGCCATCCAACAGGACATCGTATCCCTCGCCGCCCGGCAATTGCTGCCATACCTCCTGCGGACGACGCCGGGAACCGACCGCGCCCGCGAGGCGCTGAGCGTTCTGGCCAACTGGGACGGCAGCATGCACCGCGATGCCGCCGCGCCCCTGCTCTTCTATGCCTGGGTGCACGAATTGAACCGGACCTTGCTGGCGGATGAATTGGGCGACGACTTCGCCGACTTTCAGCGGCCCAATGTAGAGCTTCTCGTCCGCGTGCTGAGCGAAGGTCAGGCTTGGTGCGACGATGTGAAGAGCGGACCGGTCGAGGATTGCCAGACACAGCTGATCGCTGCCCTGGAAGCGGCACTGAACAAACTGGCCCTGCGTTTTTCCACGGCCATCAGCCAGTTGCGTTGGGGGGATGCGCACCGGGCGCGTTTTCATCATCCAATGCTCAGCCGCATTCCGATACTCGGCGCGATTTTTGCCTACGGGGTGGAAAGCGACGGTGGCAGCTATACGGTGAACCGCGCCGGGGTCAGCTTCGCCGACGGGTCCGGCGGTTTGTTCGAGGATGTGCATGGGCCGGGGTTTCGTGCCGTTTACGACTTGGCCGATCTGCAAAACTCGCGATTCATGATCGCCACCGGCCAGTCGGGCAATCCGCTGTCGTCCACCTATGGCAGCCTGGTCACCCGGTGGCGGGACGGAGAAACCGTGAAACTTGTCGGCGGTGCGACAGCGCCGGCGCGTACCTTGACGCTAAATCCGTAATCCGTTGCTGCGCTCGAACCGGCTGGGAGGCCGAATTTTGTGAGTGTATCCGCCGACGATATCAAAGCCGCCGCCAAGCTCATCCGGGGCGAGGTGGTACGCACACCCCTGGTCCCGGCGGCGCGCCTGGGCCAGGCTCTGGGTTGCGAGCTATTTCTGAAGCTTGAATGCCAGCAGTTCACCGGTTCGTTCAAGGACCGGGGCGCGTTCGTGAAGCTGAAGAGCCTGACCGCGAAGCAGGCCAAGCTTGGCGTCATCGCCATGTCGGCGGGCAATCACGCGCAAGGGGTGGCCTATCACGCCAGCCGCCTGGGCATTCCCGCCACCATCGTCATGCCGGAGTTCGCACCCTTCAGCAAGGTGGAGCGCACGCGCCAGTTCGGCGCCCGGGTGGTGATGATCGGCGACACCCTGGATGCCTCGGCCGTGGCGGCGCGGGAGATTGCGGAAAAAGACAATCTGACCTTCGTCCACCCGTACGACGACCCCAGGATCGTCGCCGGGCAAGGCACCATCGGCCTCGAGATTCTGGAAGACCAGCCTGATCTGGATACGCTTGTGGTGCCGATCGGTGGCGGCGGGCTGATCTCCGGCATCGCCACCGCCGCCAAATCGATCAAGCCCGACATCCAGATCTACGGCGTCGAGGCGGACCTGTTCCCCTCCATGTATCAAGCCGTGAATGGTTTGGCGCCGACCGCCGGCGGCCAGACCCTGGCGGATGGCATCGCCGTGAAGAACCCGGGAAAGCTGACCCGCGAGATCATCGAGCGCCTGGTCGAGGACATCCTCCTGGTGGACGAGCCGCTGATCGAAAGCGCCGTGCACGCCCTGGTCGAACAGCAGAAGGTGGTTGCAGAGGGGGCCGGTGCCGCGGGCATCGCGGCGCTGATGAAGGAGCCGGAGCGTTTTGCCGGCCGCCGCGTCGGTGTGGTCATCGGCGGCGGCAACATAGATGTGCGCCTGCTCTCCTGGGTGCTCACCCGCGGCCTGGTGCGCGACGGCCGGATGGTGCGCCTGCGCATCGGCATCGTCGACCGGCCCGGCGTCCTGGCCAAGGTGACCAAGCTGATCGGCGATACCGGCGGCAACATCATCGAGGTGTATCACCAGCGGCTGTTCTACGACGTGCCGGCCAAGCAGGCGGATGTGGACGCCATTGTCGAAACCCGCAACCGCGACCACGTTCAGGAGATCGTCGAAAGCCTGCGCGCCGGTGGATTTCCGACTCGCGTGCTCTCGGCTCGCTCGGACGAGGGACAAATTCCTCCGGCGGCGGTGCCGCCGGCCTAGCGTCCCTGACAGGGGCTTGCGGCCCGCCGCGTGCCCGGTCACTGTAGCGGCCGATGTCGACACCCAACCGGAAGGAAGTGACGGTGGCCGCGCCCGTTTTCAGCAGTGTCCTGGAGAGCATCGGCAACACTCCACTCATCGAGGTAAAGCGCCTGGATACAGGCCGTTGCCGGCTGTTCCTGAAGCTGGAAAATCAGAATCCGGGCGGCTCGATCAAGGACCGCATTGGCCGCTCCATGATCGAGGCGGCGCAGCGCGACGGCAGCCTCAAGCCGGGCGGCAGCCTGATCGAGGCGACCGCCGGCAACACCGGTTTGGGCCTGGCCCTGGTGGCGGCCCAACTGGGCCTGCGCCTGTCCATCGTGGTGCCCGACAAGATGGCGCAGGAGAAGATCTTCCACCTCAAAGCCCTGGGCGCCGAGGTAATCCTGACCCGCTCGGACGTCGGCAAGGGCCATCCGGAATACTACCAGGACATGGCCGAGCGCATCGCCGAGGAGACCGGCGCCTTCTATGTCAATCAGTTCGCCAATCCGGCCAACCCCCTGGCCCATGAAACGACCACGGGGCCGGAGATCTGGGAGCAGATGGATCACGACCTGGACGCGGTGGTGTGCGGTGTCGGCTCAGGCGGCACTCTGACCGGCCTGTCCCGCTATTTCGCCAAGGTAGCGCCCAAGGCCGAGATGGTTCTGGCCGATCCGGAAGGCTCGATCCTGGCCGAGTACGTGACCACCGGCACGTTGAGCACCAACGTGGGCTCATGGCTGGTGGAAGGCATCGGCGAGGACTTCCTGCCGCCGGTGGCCGATCTGTCGCGGGTGCAGACAGCGTATACGATCCCCGACCGGGAGGCGTTCCTGACGGCGCGCGAACTGCTCGCCAAGGAGGGTATTCTCGCCGGTTCTTCTTCCGGCACCTTGATGGCCGCCGCGTTGCGCTATTGCCGGGCGCAAAAAAAGCCCAAGCGGGTGGTCACCTTCGTCTGCGACAGCGGCAACAAATATCTGTCGAAGATGTACAACGACTATTGGATGCTCGACCAAGGGTTTGTCGAACGCCAGCGGTATGGCGACCTGCGCGATCTGATCGCCCGCCGGCATGCCGAACATGCCGCGGTCATCGTCCGGCCCGAGGATACGCTGCTGGTCGCCTATGGGCGCATGAAGCTCTATGACATTTCGCAAATCCCGGTTCTCGATGCTGAAGACCAGCCGGTCGGCATCATCGACGAGAGCGATATCCTGCTGGCCGTGGTCGGCGACGACGACCGCTTCAAGGAACCGGTGCGCGGCGCCATGACGTCCCGCGTCCAAACCATTCAGGTCAACGAACCCATGGAGGCCCTGCTGCCCATCTTCGACGACGGCTATGTGGCCATCGTGGTGGACGGCGACGACTTCCTGGGCCTGATCACCCGGATTGATCTCCTGAACCACTTAAGGCGGCGCATGCGATGAACGACTCAACACGCAAGTCCCGGCGGCAGAATCGGCCGCATTTCGCGACTCGAACCATTCATGCGGGCCAGGTGCCGGACCCCAGCACCGGGGCCATCATGCCGCCCATCTATGCAACGTCCACCTATGTCCAGGAAAGTCCCGGCGTCCATAAAGGCTACGAATACAGCCGCACGCAGAACCCCACCCGGATGGCCTACGAGCGCTGTGTGGCCGATCTGGAGAGCGGCACGCACGGGTTCGCCTTCGCCTCCGGCATGGCGGCCATGGCCACGGCCCTGGAGCTTCTCGATGCGGGCAGCCACATCATTGCCATGGACGACCTCTATGGCGGCAGCTACCGCCTGTTCGAGAACGTCCGCCGCCGCTCGGCCGGGCATACGTTCAGCTTCGTCGACATGGCCGATCCGGCGGCCCTGGAGGCGGCGATCCGGCCGGAAACCCGCCTGATCTGGCTGGAGACGCCGACCAACCCCATGCTCAAGCTGGTGGATCTGGAGGCGATCGCGCAGATCGCCCGCCGCCGGGGCATTCTGACCGCCTGCGACAATACCTTCGCCACCCCCTGGGTGCAGCGGCCCCTGGAGCTGGGTATCGATATCGTCATGCACTCAGCCACCAAGTACCTGAACGGTCACTCCGACATGGTCGGCGGCATCCTGGTGGTCCGGGAGCACGCGGACTTGCCCGACCGGCTGGCCTTTCTGCAGAACGCCGTCGGCGGCATTCAGGGGCCTTTCGACAGCTTCCTGGCCCTGCGCGGCCTCAAGACCCTGGCCATCCGCATGGAGCGGCACTGCAGCAATGCCCAGGCCGTGGCCGAATACCTCGCTGGCCACCCGAAGGTCGACCGGGTCTATTACCCCGGCCTGCCCGGCCATCCCCAGCATGCCCTGGCCAAGCGCCAGATGGCGTCCTATGGGGGCATGGTCACCGCCGTCCTCAAGGGCGGCATGGCCGAATCCCGTCGGTTCCTGGAACGGGTGGAGCTCTTTGCCCTGGCGGAAAGCCTGGGCGGCGTGGAAAGCCTGATCGAGCATCCGGCCATCATGACCCATGCCTCGATCCCCGCGGACGTGCGGGCGAAGCTGGGGGTTAACGATTCCCTGGTCCGCCTGTCCGTGGGCATCGAGGCCGCCGACGACCTGATCGCCGATCTGACCCAGGCCCTCACATAGCGCCCCGCCAGCCGCCCCCCCTGACCGCTTAAAGCCCCGGATAAGCTGGTTAAACCCATCTTAACCCCGGACCCGCACAATGCCGGCGCGGTGGTTTTATTAGGGGTCGCGGGCGGGAAATGCTGGTCATCGTTGGTGCAGTCGTCGTTATCGTCGCGGTCGTCGGCGGATATGCCATTCCGGGCGGCCACCTTGCCGTGCTGTTCCAGCCGTTCGAGTTCATGATCATCGGCGGCGCCGCCATTGGCGCCTTCATCATCAGCAACACCAAGACCATCCTGTCGGGAACCGGCAAGGCGATAGGCCGAGCCATGAAGGGGCCCAAGCATGGCAAGGCCAGCTACATGGAGCTGCTGTCCTTGATGTACCAGATGTTCAAGCTGGCCCGCAGCAAGGGCAATCTGGCGATCGAAAAGCACATCGAGGAGCCCGAGGAAAGCGAGTTATTCGCCAACTACCCGGCGGTCCTGCATGACCATCACGCGATGATGTTCCTGTGCGACTACTTGCGCCTTTTGACCATGGGGTCCGAGAATCCAAATGAATTGGAAACACTCATGGACCAGGATCTCGATACCCATCACCACGAAGAGGAAGCGATCGCCGGCGCCCTGCGCAGTATGTCGGACGGCCTGCCGGCCCTGGGCATTGTCGCCGCGGTGCTCGGTGTCATCCACACCATGGGCTCGATCACCGAGCCGCCGGAAATTTTGGGCCACTTGATCGGCGCCGCACTGGTCGGCACCTTCCTGGGGGTGTTGTTATCCTACGGTTTCGTCGCCCCTCTGGCGGCGGCGCTGAGCAATATCATCAACGCCGATAGCCGATTCTACCATTGCATGAAGGCGGGCATTCTGGCCCACATCGCCGGCCACCCGCCAGCCATCTCGATCGAATTCGCGCGCAAGACCCTGCCTAGCGATGTCCGTCCGGGCTTTGCCGAGCTGGAAGAGTCGTTCGAAAACCTGCCCCCGGTCGCCGCCTGACCGGCGCCTTCAGCCCAAGCGCATAGCTTATGGCCGAAAAAGAAGACAAGAACGCCGCCCCGATCATTATCAAGAGGATCAAGAAGGGGGGCCATGGCCACCACGGCGGCGCTTGGAAGGTCGCCTACGCCGACTTCGTGACCGCCATGATGGCCTTCTTCCTGCTGCTCTGGCTGCTGCAAGCCAC
>DASWJP010000039.1:0-3637 GCA_036397065.1 Kiloniellales bacterium
CGCCGGACTCGCAGCGGGCCACCAGCACATCCTGGGTATTCGAGGCGCGCAGCAGCCACCAGCCGTCCGCCGTGCGCACGCGCACGCCGTCGATCTCGGTCATATCCGCGCCTTCCGCGGCCAGGCGCGCCCGCACCTCGCCGATGACCCCCAGCTTGCGCTCCTCGGCGCAGGGAAAGCGGAGTTCCGGAGTATTCACCACCGGCGGCAGGGAATCCCGATACGTAGCCAGGCTTTGACCGGACCCAGCCAGAATGCCGAGCAGCCGAAGGGCCGCATACAAGGCATCGTCGAAGCCATAGTAGCGATCGGCGAAGAACAGATGCGCCGACATCTCGCCGGCAAAGGGGGCGCCGACTTCCGCCATCTTGGTCTTGATCAGCGAATGGCCGGTCATCCACATCACCGGCTTGCCGCCGGCGCGGGCGATCTCGTCGAACAGAACCTGGCTGGCCTTGACATCGGCGATGATGGTGGCGCCGGGCTGGCGCTTCAGGATATCGCGGGCGAAATAGAGCATGAGCTGGTCGCCCCAAACCACGCGGCCCTGCCCGTCGATCACACCGATACGGTCGCCATCCCCATCGAAGCCGATGCCCAGATCGCATTTGTTTTTCGCGACGCAATCCTTGAGCTGCTGCAGGTTCTTTTCCACCGTCGGATCCGGATGGTGCGCCGGAAAGGTGCCGTCGATTTTCTCGTTGATCAGAAAGTGGCGGCCCGGCAGGCGCTTGGTCAGCGCCGCGGTCGCTTCGCCGGCGGCGCCGTTGCCCGGGTCCCACGCCACCGCCAGCTTCTCCATGCCCGGCACCACGTCTTGCAGCAGCCGATCCACGTAGGCCTCCAGAACCGGGTGATCCGTCACCGAGCCCGCGCCGGACTCAAAATCGCCCGCCGCGACCTGCTGACCGAGTTTCTGAATCTGTGCGCCGAAAAACGAATTCTTGCCGATCACCATCTTGAAGCCGTTGTAATCGGGCGGATTGTGCGATCCGGTCACCATGATCCCGGCATCCGCCTCCAGGGCGAATCGGGAGAAATAGAGCATGGGTGTCGGCCCGCGCCCGACCCGCAGCACCGACAGGCCGCAGGCGGCCAATCCCTCGACCAAGGCGGCTTCCAATTCCGGCGAGGACAGCCGCCCGTCATAGCCGACGCACACCCGCGTACCGCCGCCCCGGCGCACCACGCTGCCGAAGCCGCGGCCAAGGGCGCGCGCATCGGCAATTGAGAGAGTCTGGCCGACGATTCCGCGAATATCGTACTCGCGCAGGATCGTCGGATTGAACCGGTGCCCGCTCGTGGCCTTAGACATGCGCAGTGGTACCTTCGGATGGAATGGGACGGCCAACCGAGGTGTAGCGGAATCCGGCGGCGATCATCTCCGCCGGATTGTAGATATTGCGCAGGTCCACCATGACGGGTGCCTTCATCAATGTCTTCATCCGGTCCAGGTCGAGCGCGCGGAAGGCGTTCCACTCGGTGATGATGACCAACGCATCGGCGCCGTCGAGGGTATCGTAGGCGTTCTCGCACCAATGGATGTCCGGCAGCATTTTCTTCGCCTCCGCCATGCCGGCCGGATCGTAGGCCCGGATTTTCGCGCCGGCCGCTTGCAGCGCCGGCACGATCTTCAGGCTCGGCGCCTCGCGCATATCGTCCGTGTTCGGCTTGAAGGTCAGGCCAAGGACGGCAATGGTCTTGCCTTTCACGCTGCCGCCGCAGTGGGCGATGACCTTGTCGGCCATCTGCGCCTTGCGCGCCTCGTTGACCTCGACCACCGTCTCGACCATGCGGATGGGCGAACCGGCCTGTTGCGCGATCCGGGTGAGCGCCAAGGTATCCTTGGGAAAGCAGGAGCCGCCGAAGCCGGGGCCCGGATGCAGGAACTTGCCGCCGATCCGCCCGTCCAAACCGATGCCGCGCGCCACGTCGTGCACATCGGCGCCGACCCGTTCGCACAGGCTGGCGATCTCGTTGATGAACGTGACCTTGGCGGCCAGAAACGCATTGGCCGCGTATTTGGTCAGTTCCGCCGTGGCCGGGGTGGTGAAGATGATCGGCGTTTCGATCAGGAACAGCGGCCGGTAGAGCTGCCGCATGATGTCGCGGGCCCGCTCGGCGTTGACGCCGATGACCACCCGGTCGGGGCGCATGAAATCGTTGATCGCCGATCCTTCGCGCAGGAACTCCGGGTTCGAGGCCACGTCGAATTCGGCGTCGGGCCGCGCCTCGCGGATGATCCTGGTGACCTCGGCGCCGGTCCCGACGGGTACCGTCGACTTGGTGACCACCACCGTATAACCGTCGAGGGCGGCGGCGATTTCCCGCGCCGCCTGGTGGACATAGCCCAGATCGGCGTGCCCGTCGCCGCGCCGGCTGGGGGTGCCGACGGCGATGAACACCGCATCCGCGGCCGCCACGGCCGGTGCCAGATCGGTCGTGAACGACAACCGGCCTTCGTCCTTGTTGCGCGCGACAAGCTGTTCCAGGCCCGGCTCGTAGATCGGGATTTCACCCTTGTTGAGGCGCTTGATCTTGTCCTTGTCCTTGTCGACGCAGACCACGTCGACGCCGAACTCGGAAAAGCAGGCGCCCGAGACCAGGCCGACATATCCGGTCCCGATCATGGCAATACGCATCAGCCGATCTCCCCTTGGTGGTCCGGATTATTTCGCCGCCGGCTTGGCCGCGCGCGGCAAGGCGTCCGCGTACTGGCGCAGGATCTTTTCGACCTTTTCGCCAAGATCATCCCGATGCAGGGCGAAGGCGATGTTGGCCTCCAGGAATCCGGCCTTGTTGCCGCAGTCGAACCGGGTGCCGGAAAACCGGAAACCGTGAAACGGAACCCGGTCGATGGTGCGGGCCATGGCATCGGTCAGTTGAATTTCGCCGCCGGCGCCGGCTTCGCGACGGCCCAACTCCTCGAACACCGCCGGATCGAGGATATAGCGGCCGATGATGGACAGGGTCGAGGGTGCTGCCTCGGGCTCCGGCTTTTCCACCAGGCCACGGGCGCGCGCCAGACGGCCATCGTCGGACACCACGTCCAGGATGCCGTAGCGGCGGGTATGGGCCAGCGGCACGTCCATGACCGCCGCCATATTGCCGCCCACCTGGCCATAGGCATCGGTCATCTGTTTCAGGCACGGCACAGGTGCCATCACCAGATCGTCGGCCAGCAGCACCGCCACCGGCTCGTCCCGCACCAGGTGGCGGGCGCACCAGACCGCATGGCCCAGGCCCAGCGGCTCCTGCTGGCGGATATAGGCGACCTGGCCGGGCTCCAACAGCATCTCCTCCAGGGCCTGCATTTCCTCCGTCTTGCCCCGCGAGGACAGGACGTCACGCAATTCGTAGCTGTGGTCGAAGTGGTCCTCGATGGCCGATTTGCCCCGCCCGGTGACGAAAATGAACTCCTCGATGCCGGCGGACCTGGCCTCTTCCACCGCGTATTGGATCAGCGGTTTGTCGACCACCGGCAGCATCTCCTTGGGCATCGCCTTGGTCGCCGGCAGGAACCGGGTGCCCAGGCCGCCCACCGGAAAAATCGCCTTGCGTACGGGTTTGGCCATGAAATGAGGCCCTTTTCCTGGAGACTCGGCGGCTGATGCCGCCGCGCCGTGTAATGCCATAG
>DASWJP010000040.1:0-4292 GCA_036397065.1 Kiloniellales bacterium
TTGAAGCCGTGCGGAAACTTTCCGAGCGCATGCCCGTTTTCGTGCTGTTGACCGGCCCCGCACGCGGCTACGTCCGTCATGGGCTGGAGCGGCATGGCATACCCTACCGTCACGATTTCCTGAGCGACTATCGCGACATGGTGCCCTACTACCATGCCCTCGATTTATACCTTGTCACCTCCCGCGAAGAGGGCGGCCCCATGGCGTTGATGGAAAGCATGGCAACCCACGTGCCGGTTGTCTCGACACGGGTTGGCCAGGCTGGCGATCTGGTCACGGACCGGGTGACCGGCGGGCTGGTCGATGTGGACGACGTAGATGGCCTGTGCGAACGATCCCTGGCCCTGTTGACCGCTACACCTGAGCAGCGCGATGCCCGGGCCCGCAAGACGCGGGAGACCGTCGTGCAGGGCTATGACTGGCGCCTTATTGCCCGCCAGCACTACGAACAGGTCTACCGGCCACTCCTATAATGGTGTCTCATATACAGCATGACCCGCTTGCCAAGCGGGCTGGCCGGATTGCCTACGCGAGCATCCTCGGCGCCCATGCGGTTGCCTCCATCCTCAGCAGCGGCCGGGGCACAACGCCGCGCCTGTTCTTTGGCGGTGCGCGCACCGGCGATCACGGTGGCCCCTTGGTCAAAATCCAACGTCTGAAGGCCCGATTTGGCCAGCACCTTTGGCGCTACAATATTGCCTATGTTCTCAGTAATGCACCGTATCTTCCCGGTTTGGCGCTCGACCTTCTGAAAGCGCGCGGCATTCCCATCGTGCACAATCAGAACGGCGTCTTCTACCCGGCTTGGTACGATGGTGATTGGCAGCGTCAGAACCGGCGCATGGCCCGGTCATTTCATGGCGCGGATCATGTCTTCTATCAAAGCGAATTTTGCCGCACGGCCGCCCATCGTTTTCTGGGCGAACGAAAGGGACCGGGGGAGATTCTTTTTAATGCCGTCGATACGCAACATTTCCGCCCCCAAGCCGATGCGGCCAAGCCCATCTCAAATGGACCAACGTTTCTGCTCACCGGGAAGATTAGCGCCCATTTGTTCTATCGCGTACAGTCCACGCTGCAAGGCCTTGCCGAGGCCCGAAAGCGCGGCCTTGAGGCGAAGCTGGTGATTGCCGGGGGTCTGGATCAGGCCGCGGGGAATGCCACCCGGCAGCTTGTCGCCGATCTCAAGCTCGACGGTTGCACTCGGATTGTCGGGCCCTATAGCCAAATCGAAGCACCCATGCTCTATGCGTCGGCGCACGCCTATGTCACGACCAAACACCAGGATCCGTGCCCAAACGCGGTCCTGGAAGCCCTGGCCTGCGGGTTGCCGGTTCTCTACTCCAATACCGGCGGTGTCCCGGAATTGGTCGGCACCGAGGCCGGTGTCGCCCTGGATTGCGACGAAGATTGGGAACGCCCCCATGTGCCGTCGACGAGCGATATTGCCGATGGCATGTTGCGGATTGCCGAGCGTGCCGGCGAAATGTCCGGCGCCGCCAGAAAGCGTGCCGTATCGCTGTTCGATATTCGCCACTGGCTGAACCGTCACGATTGGATATTCCGCCAACTCTTGCAACAGCGGAGATGATGGCGGTGTGCAAGAGTCTTCTGCTCAAACTTGCAGGGCTGATCGCGTGGATATACCAGCTACTTCCATTCCGGTTGCGTGAAACCCTGATCTTCGGGCAGTTCGTTCTTGAGTCGCGAACGGGCGATCCGGCAAGCGCGCTCAGGCGCCTGTTCACGCTCCAGGACCGGCTGGACTTGGTGATAAACGAGCGGGCGGTTGCCTACGGGAACGGCGAACACCCGAAACACCGCCTGATAGCCTATCACGGCTTTTTCGTCGAGCGCACCCCGGTTGGAAGCAGGGTCCTGGACATTGGCTGTGGATACGGTGCGGTCGCGCGCAGCATCGCGCAGCGTGTACCTGGTGTCGAGGTGACCGGGATTGATCTGGACCGACCCCGGCTGAGTCAAGCCATGACGGCCGCGAATCCGCAGAATCTAACATTTGTTCTGGGCGATGTGCTCAAGGACCTGCCGTCGGGTCATTGGGACGTGATCGTGCTGTCCAATATTTTGGAGCATATCGACCAACGCGTCGACTTCCTCAAAAGCGTGGTCGCCAAAACGAGCGCCGGAAAGCTGCTTATTCGCGTTCCCCTGTTCGAACGCCAATGGCAGAACCCCATGCGCGCCGAACTGGGCATCAATTATTTCTCCGATTCAACGCATTATATAGAGCACACGCTCGAACAGTTCGAGGAAGAGATCACCGCCGCCGGCCTGAAACCAGTCGAGATCGTCTTGCGCTGGGGTGAAATCTGGGCCGACTGCCGGCCATGACGGAATCCGAAGCCCGCACTCAGACGTCAACAGCCAGCCCGAGAGTCAGCGTCGTCGTTCCCTGCTACAATACCCACGCCTTTCTCGGCCGCGCGCTGGAAAGCGTCCGCGATCAGACCTTCCAAAATTTTGAAATCATCGTCGTCAACGACGGCTCGACAAACCCGGATACCCTCGCCGCTCTGCGAACCCTCGGCGATGATGTGCGGCTGGTTCACCAGGAAAACCTGGGCCTGCCGGGCGCCCGCAACACGGGCTTTCGCGAGGCCTGTGGAGAGTATGTGCTGCCGCTCGACTGCGACGATTGGATCGAGCCGACATTCCTGACCAAAGCCATCGCCCGTCTCGAGGCCAATCCGGATCGGCCCTATGCGTTCGCGCAAATCGCCTTGGAAGGGGATGAAGCCGGTGTCCTGAGAAAGACCTACAACTTCTTCGAGCAGCACTTCCTGAACCACGTGCCCTACTGCATTTTCATCCGCAAAAGCGTATGGCAACAGGTCGGCGGGTACGATGAGACCATGCGGCGCGGCTGCGAGGACTGGGAATTCAATCTGCGCCTCGGCAAGTCCGGTTTTCATGGCCTGGTCATCGCCGAACCGCTTTTCCACTATCACGTTAGCGCGACCGGAATGCTGCAAAGCCTGACGTCGAATCTGTATGCCGAGCTTTGGTCGGAGATCCAGAAAAAGCATCAGGACCGTTATTCGCCGAGCGTTCTCATCCAGACTTGGACCGAATGGCGCCAGGCGCCCTCCAACCGCTTTCTGCCGCTCTATTTTCTGTATTTTTTGGCATACGCGGCCCTGCCCCGGCCGGTCTTCATGGCCCTCTTTCGCCGGCTGTTATCCGTTACCCGCGCCACCCGCATTCGGGCCGCGGCGGATTCAAACGGCTGACGGCGGCCTTGAGCGGACCTCTGTATGGGATATGAAAGACGGTGCGGTGCGATCGTGGCCGCTTGGCTGGGGCGGGAGGATTCGAACCTCCGATCGCGGGACCAAAGCCCGCTGCCTTACCACTTGGCTACGCCCCATCCTCGCAAGCGGCCCGCAACCTAGCGCCGTTCCCCCTGGGCCGCAACGGCCCACCACTCCGTCGCCGCAACGGCCCTCCACCCCTTCGCTGCCTGGTCACTCGTCTTCGTTGCCCTGGTTTGCGGCGGCGCGGGCAACGGCACTGGGGCTGAGGGAATAGACCCACCCCAAACCCAGCCCCCACGCAATCCACAGAAGCTCCCGCGCCCGGCGCACCACGGCCACCACCAGGCCAACCGTCGGGACCCCGGTCAGCGCCCCATAAAGCAGGAACAGGGCGCCCTCGGTGGCGCCCAGACTGCCGGGAATGATGAAGGCGGCGGCCCTCACAAGTTGGGCCATCGCCTCGATCAGCCAGATATCGCTGAGCGGCAGGGGCATCCCCAGAAACCACATAATGGCGTAAAGCTCGGCCATGCCGAGCAGCCAGTTAGCCAGGGCCAAGGCCCAGGCGGCGGCAAAACGGCCGCGCCGGTCCCGATAGAAGTGGGTGAACCGGTCGTCCACGTCCTGGATCCGCCCCAGGATTTTCTGCAACGGCCGGCCCAGGCGCCATCCCGACAGCCAGCCGGCCAGGCGGCTGGCCGCCCGCCAGCGTTGCACGGCGTAGAATCCGCCGACCCCCACGCCAAGAGACATTAGCCCCACTCCGGCGGCCCAGCGGTAGGCACCGGGCAGATCCGCCTCGGCCAGGACGAAGCCAAACCCGACCGCCGAAAACGCCAACAGAGCCAGGAGGTTGACTGTCCTGGCCATGACCAGAGAGGCACCGCTCTCGCGATACACGATGCCGTAGAACCGTTTGAGCAGGAAAGCCTTGACCGGTTCGCCGCCCAGGGATCCGGCGGGGATCACCAGATTGAGCGCCTCGCCCACCATGCGCACCTTCCACAGGCGGTAGAG
>DASWJP010000041.1:0-1913 GCA_036397065.1 Kiloniellales bacterium
TCGAAGAAAATCGCGTTTCAAGTCGTTAGGTCCCCCGTCGCTTCGGCATTCTGCCTGGGTTCGGCCGCCGCCGAAATGGGTGCCCGGTTAGGCGGGTCCGCACTGCACAGGACCGCGATCCACGGGGATCTTAACGGTCCATTGATTAACATTTCTTAACCGAGCCGCAATGGATCCTGCCGATTCGCACCGGCGGGACGAAAGTGCGGATCCATCGCGGGCCTGTCAATCGGCTTTTCGGTGGCCGGATTGTGGCGCTGGCGCGGCGGTCCCCGTGCGGACTATGGTGCGCTTTGGGAGGATGCATCATGTACACGCTCTATTGGCGCGCCGATTCCGGCGCCTTCGCGCCGCACGCGGTGCTGGAGGAGGTGGGTGCGAAATACATTCTGCACCACGTCGACACGACGAAGGGCGAACACCGCACGGCGGACTATCTGGCGCTCAATCCGCGCGGCCAGGTGCCGGCCCTGCGACTTCCCGATGGCACGGTGATCGGCGAATCGGCGGCCATGGTGCTGCACATCGCCGATGCGCATCCGGCCGCCGGTCTGCTGCCGCCGCCGGGAGATGCGGCCCGCGCCCAGGCTTACCGGTGGCTGTTCTTCTGTGTCGCCAATATCTATGAGGCCGTTCTTCGCTACTACTATTCCGATCGCTATACCGATGATGCCGCCGGGTGCGACGGCGTGCGCAACGCGGCGCAGCGGCACATGCGGGACTCGTTCGCGATTGTCGAGCGCGCGCTCGATCCCGGCCCTTACCTGTTGGGCGCGCGCTATTGCGTCGCCGATCCCTATCTGGTCATGCTTGCCGGTTGGGACTCCGCGGCCAACGGCGTGGCCGGGTGCCCACGTATCGAGGCCCTGAGCGCCCGGGTGCGGGAACGCCCGGCGGTGGCGCGCATCTGGGCGCAGAACTTTCCAAAATAGGCGTGGGCCTATAGGGTCGTGGCCCAACCCAAGACTTGCACAGAAACGGAGAGAGCATGCTGCTGCACCACTGTACCTGGCCCGAGGTCGATGATCGCTTGACCCGCGATACCAGCATCATCGTTCCCATCGGCTCGACCGAGCAGCATGGGCCCAACGGCCTGATCGGCACCGATGCCCTGTGCGCCGAGGTGGTGGCCAAGGGCGTGGGCGAGGCGGCGGATGCCTTGGTGGCGCCGACCATCTCCGTGGGCATGGCCCAGCATCACCTGGGCTTCACCGGTTCCATGACCTTGCGGCCGTCGACCCTGATCGCCGTGGTCCGCGATACGGTGCAGTCCCTGGCCCGGCATGGCTTCGACCGCATCTATTTCATCAACGGTCACGGCGGCAACGTGGCCACGGTCACCGCCGCCTTCTCCGAGGTCTATGCGGAGAGCAGCCTGGACGGCGCCCGGCGCAATGCCCCGGGCCTGCGCTGCCGCCTGAAGAATTGGTACGACAGTGCGGAGGTGCGAAAGCTGTCGAAGGAACTCTATGGCGAGGCCGAGGGCAGCCATGCCACCCCGTCCGAAGTGGCGCTGACCCAATTCGCCTTTCCCGACAGCATCAAGCGGGCGGAGATGTCGCCGGCGATTGCTCCGAGCGGCCCGATTCACGATGCCTTCGACTACCGCCGGCGGTTTCCGGATGGGCGCATCGGCTCCAACCCGGCCTTGGCCACGCCCGAGGCCGGGCGGCGCCTGTACGAAGCGGCGGTGGCGGATATGACCGCCGATTACCGGGAATTCCTGATCGCCGACTGAGGCCGCCCGCTTACGCCAAGACCTCTGCCACCGTGCGGCACAGGCGATCCACATCCGCCTCGTCGTGATAGAGGCCGAAGCCGAAGCGCAGCCGGTCGCCGCGATAGTCCGTAATCACATGGGCCGCCAGCAATCGGCGATGGATGGCGCCCGCCTCGGCGGTGCGGAAGGTCAG
>DASWJP010000042.1:0-4091 GCA_036397065.1 Kiloniellales bacterium
GCCTTGGACAGCCGGTAGGCCATCTCGATGGAGACCGACGCCTTCCGGTTCACCAGGTTGGAAAGCGCCTGGCGGCCGACACCAAGCCGCTTCGCGCCCTCGGTGACCGACAGGTCCAAGGGCTTCAGGCAGTCTTCAAGCACGATGGCGCCCGGATGCACGGGATTTCTCATCGCCATGACATCACCTCCTAGTGATAGTCCACATAATCGACATCGACCGCGTGACCATCCGCGAAGCGGAAAGTCACCCGCCAATTGCCTGACACCGAAACCGCGTATTGGCCCCGCAACGCGCCCTTGAGCGGATGCAACCGAAAGCCGGGCAGGTCCATGCCCGTGGGCCCGCTGCTGCGGTCCAGCGCCGTCAGGATGCGCTCCAGCTTCGCGCGATGGCTTGCCGAAACCTTTGCCGCGCCGCCGCCTTCATAGAGCGCCTTCAGGCCGCGATGACGGAACGATTTGATCACTCGCCAAGTGTAGCGTGTAACGCGACAGTCGTCAACCGTGCCATTCGAGCGCCCGAGGAAGATCAATTGCCGCCAAGCGAGACCCAAGTGGCGCCGCTGTCATCGCTCATGACCACCGTTTGGCCATGGGTTTCCGGGTTCACGGTGACCGCGCAGAGCTTGCCGTTCTCTTTGGGCCCCGCCGCCAAATGCAAAACATAGGCGCCGCCGAAATCGTTGCTCACCAGGCGCCAGTTCGCTTCGCCGTCATCCGCCCGGACCAGGCCGGTGCCGAAGATGAACGCATAGACGTCGCCCTGCCCGGTCACTTCGACCATGGTCGCCGGCCGTTTGATGACGTGCGCGATGGTCCAGCTTGCGCCGCCGTCGGTGCTTTTGAGCAGGCCGCCTTGGGTGGCCGCATAGAGCGTGTTGGCATCCTTGCCCGAGGCCGCGAGATCGATGAGGCCTTCCGGCGCCGGTCCCACGATCGACCAGGTGCGGCCGCCATCGCCGCTGCGCTGCAGGCCGCCGGAGACGCCATAGATGACGTTCGGGTCGGCGGCGCTGACGTCCATCTGGTGAAAGTCGACCGGGCCGCCCACACCATCCGCCAGCTTCGCCCACGACTTGCCGCCGTCCGTCGAGGCGATGAAGCCCAGATTGCCGCCACCCGCCGGATGGCCGCTGGCATAGAGGATGGCGGGATCCGCCGGGTGCGGCGTGAATCCCATGAAATCGTCGGTGGTCGTGGAGATTTTGTCTGCGCTACCATCCGGGGCAATGGCATACAGCCCATTGTGCGTCGCGAGATAGACGCGGGAGGAGTCCGAGGGATCCACGGCGATGCCATGGAAATGGGTTTCCTTGGCCAGCGCCGTCACCGTCGTCGCGGCCGCGACAAGTGAGCGGCTGGCGAAAATCTCGCTTGCCACCAGTATGGTCACAGCGAAGACGATGACATAGCGACCGCTATTTGTGCTCATTGCGTTTTCTCCTGCTAGTGGATGCGGTGGCAAAGGGCCTATGCGGGCCCCGTGGATGCAAGGTGTGGTATGCATTCAACATTGGAACTCAAAATGTCGTTTGGGTTCGGGCCAAGGAAACCCTAGTCGACCTAGAACATTTCCCGCAGCTTCTGCCAGAAGCCCGGTGTTGGTTCCTCGGCTTCTTCGTGGGAATCGTTGGTCAGGGCGTTGATGAATAGGACGAGATTCGTCGGTTGGAACTTGAGCCCGTAGAAGTTGGCACGCCAGCGTCCCGCGCGGTCGATCACGTGAGTGACCACGCTGTGGACTTGATAGCCGCCATCCGCTTCCGTGAACTTGTGCCCAAATTGCTCGACCAATTCTCGCGTTACCGTGGGTCGGGCCGGACCGCTGGTTAGAAATACCCAGTTCACCGAATTCAAACCGTGCGCTTGGCCGTAGGTCCGCATGACGTCAGGCGTATCGTTCTTCGGGTCGGTGGTGATGGTGACGAATTGCACGAGGTCACGCATCGGCGTGCGGTTGACCATGGCCTGAATCTCGGCGATACGCTCGGCGTGCAGCGGGCAGACATCGGGGCAGTTCGTGTAGATGAAATGCAGAACGACGACTTTGCCGCGAAGGTCTCGCAGCCCAACGGTTCTACCGTCCGCGTCCTGGAGCGTGAAATCCGGTGCGTCCTGGTCGAGGGCCTGGAAGTATTTCTCTTTGCTGTGAAGCTGGTCCTCCAAACTCTTCAACGAGTGGGCCGATACCTGAAGAGGATCAGCAAGGAGAAAGAGCAGCGCCAGCCCGCAAGCCGTCGATTGTCTCATCGTGGAGCTCCGGGACTACGCACTGCCGTCTGAGGCTCCCTTGGTGTTGGACCCCTCCGTCGGGACCTTGGTGCCGGACGCGCGGGACTTGCCCCCGGCCTTGTTCATGCAGAGTCCCAAGGCGCACATCGCCGCGCAGGGTGCCAATACTAGGAGCAGAGGTGCAACACCGATGGCAACCAGCCAGCTCCAATTGAGCATGGCGCCGACGCCGAGTACCGCAACAGCCAGCAGAATCAGACCGCTCCGTCCGCCGAGGTAGTAACGGGCCGCGTAAAGTATGTTGTTCATCATCGGGGCGCCATCTTCCTTGCATCCTCAACATTTCTCATCGACAAACGCGCTGATCTCCGCCGGGGTGGCGAAAACGAGCGAGGCCCGGTCGCCTTGCATACCCGATCCGACCATCACGGGCCGGCCCTTCGGCGGGCCCTTCGCACTCGAGTCTGTCTTGAATCTCAGATTGAACTCCCAAAATTTATGTATGTCGCCAGTCGCCGTTGTGACTTGGTAAGTGTCCCTGCAGTAACGGAGTGCAGTGACCTGATTGTCGGGCGGTACTTTCGAAAGATCGGTGGGATCCGCCGCCATCCCATCATCGCTATGCGCCGCGGATCCCGATTCAGCTCCGGAAGCAAGCCGTTTCAGGTAAGCGACAACGTCCTGACGTTCCGACGCGTTTTCGATGCCGCGAAAATTCATCGTCGTGCCGGGGACGAGTGCATGCGGGTCGCGGAGCCAAGTATCCAGCATTTCGTCGGTCCAGACGATGTCAGATGCCTTGATCGCATCCGAGTACCGGTCAAAGCCCTCGGCCGTTCCGGCATTGTGGCCCCATATGCCGGCAAGGCTAGGGCCCGTCTTATGTACATTCGGTGTGGCGGAGTGGCATACCACACACTTGAGGAACGCCTTCTTGCCGCGATCAGCATCTCCTGCCGCCGTGGCGCCGGACGCTTGTGCGAAGAAAACCAAGATGGTCGGAAGCACAAAAATGACGGTGTGAATTCGCAATTTCATCGGAATACCCTTTTCCATCGAACCGCGCGGACTGCATGGCTGGCGGACCCGTCTGCCGCGCGAAGCTTTTGGCGCAATGCCGAATTGCAGTGCAGTGTCGCCGACCCGACTATAGGCCTTGGCGGACGTGCTGGACGGCCCGCACGGTTGCGCTAAGCAACCGGCAGCGCTCTATGCAAGATCGAGTGGTCTGGGAGGGTCGGGGTCGGGGGAAAAGGCCAGACTGAATGACGTCGGCCAGGTAGTGTCCAGCATCACCGGCTGATTGGCCGTTGCCAGTGTGGTCCGAACGGGGAGGACACCAAACGTGCCGCCGGTGCAAGTCGGCAGGCAGAACCCCTTGTAGAAGACGCTGTCATCGCTCCCGCAATTATCGCAGCACTTCGCCGCCGACGCATCCATGCAGCCTGAAGTGGCCGAGGAAAGCACCATATCGTTGGCCTGCACCGCGGATACGACCGATCCTACGGCAAGTAGAAGGCCGAAGGTCAGGGCAAGGATTGGTCGTGAAAACCAGCGTCTCATTACGGTAGTAAGATGGCGATGAAATGGCGGAATGGCAAGGCGCTTGATAGACCTACCGCAAGAAATAGACATGATGCCGCTGCGCGGAACAGCATTGGCGATCCACCGCGCCCTCAGAACATCCCCTCATCCAACGCCTGCGTGCTCTCGCCGCCGCGCATGACGGCGGCGGCTTCGGCGGTGGCGCGGGGGAGGATGTTGTCGGCGTAGAAGCGGGCGGTTTGGATCTTGGCGGTGAGGAAGGGCTTGCCGGGGCTGGCGGCATCGGCGCCGTTGGCCAGATGCCGGGTGGCG
>DASWJP010000043.1:0-7621 GCA_036397065.1 Kiloniellales bacterium
CGGCCGGCGGCAAATCCGATCAGCAGCAACCGCCCGCTCCAGGCCGTGCAGCGCAGGAAGGCATCGAAGATATCGCCGCCCACCGGATCGAAGACCACGTCGGCACCACGCCCGCCGGTGATCTCCAACACCCGGTCGCGGATGTCCTCGTCGATGGTATCGATGGTGTGATCGGCCCCGTGGTCGGCGGCGACGTCCAGGCGGGCCTCGCCGCGGGCGGTGGCAATGACCGTGGCGCCCAGGGCCTTGCCCACCTCCACCGCGGCCAGGCCGACTCCGCCGGCCGCACCGTGCACCAGCAACACCTCGCCCGGTTGCAGGGCGGCCCGCCAGACCAGCGCCCCATGGGCGCTGCCATAGCTGATCGGCAGGCCGGCGGCGGTGATGAAGGTCATCGCATCGGGGATGGGAAAGACATCCGCCTCGCGGGCGATCAGGCCGGCCGCATAGGCACCCCAATCGACCACCGCCAACACCCGGTCGCCGGGCGCCACCCGGGTGACACCCAGGCCCACGGCGCTGACCACGCCGGCCGCCTCGAAGCCGGGGCTGAAGGGTAAGGGCGGTTTTTCCTGATAGGTGCCGGCGATCATCAGGCTGTCGGCGAAGTTGACTCCGGCGGCGTGCACCGTCACCGCCACTTCGCCGGGGCCCGGCGCCGGCAGATCGATCTCGGCCAGGCTCAGATCCTCCGGTTCGCCGTGGGCGGTGCACAGCATGGCCCGCATGAAGCCGGTGTTCCTCCTTACAACGCGATGTCGGCGGCGCGGACCTCGCCGATCCGGACGCCGGCCCGATTGAACAGCGGCTGGCTCAACAGCTCCGCGTGCGACTCATCGAGGATGCCGAAGTGCTGCAGCAAACGGCCCATGAGCACCTCGGCGGCGCGCCCCGCTCCGTCGTCCACCTTCAGGGCAATCCCTAGGCCCAACTTCGGCAGGGCGCCGCAATAAACACCTTCGGCACCGGTCTTGATCAAGGCGTGGCCGCCGGTCGCCGTCATCACCAGGGTGCAATAGCGGCCGCTGCCGGCAACCATGAACGGCTCGGCGGCCATGGCGGCGCACACCCTCTCGCACGCGGCCTGCCGGGCTTCCGGCTGATCGCGCGGATCGGTCAGGCGGGCGAAGGCCAGGGCCAGATGGCCCAGCGGCATGCCGATCACCGGTATGCCGCAGCCGTCGATACCGCGCGGCGCCGAACCCAGATCCAAACCGGTCATGGTTTCCAGGACGCCCAGGATGCGCTGCTGCACCGGATGCGCATAAGCGATATAGCCCGTGGTGGGAACGCCCATGTGCCGGGCCAGGGTCAGGAACCCGGTGTGCTTGCCGGAACAGTTGTTGTGCGCCGGTGTTGCGTCCGAACGGCTCTGCAGCAGGGCGTGCATGGCCAAATCGTTGGACGGCAGATGGATGCCGCATTCCAAATCGGCGGTGGTGCGGCCGATCCGCTTGAGCCAGGCCAGCACGGTGTCCACGTGGCGCGGCTCGCCGCTGTGGCTGGCGCAGGCCAGGGCGATCTCGGCAACGCTGAGATTGAAGGCATCGGCGGCGCCGCTTTCGATCAGCGGCAAGGCCTGCAAGGGCTTGATCGCCGAGCGGGGGTAGACCGGCCGGGCGAAATCGCCGGCGCTGAGCACGATGCGGCCATCCGTATCGGCAACGGCAAAGGCGGCGCGGTGGCGGCTTTCCACCATGGAGCCGCGGGTCACCTCGATCAGCAGCGGATTGCCGGTTGCGGCGGCCGGCGTCTCGTCGTGGGGTGAAGGTGCATGATCGTGCGGCATGGGCGGGCACTGGTATGGTCTGGGATGGGTGGCGGCCGGTCGCGGCGCGGATCACCTTGCCTCGGCCCCGCAGGCCATGCAAGGTTTCGCGCCATGCGCGGCTATTTTGCCATCGGCGTCGAGCGGATCAGCAAGCCCATGAACATGGGCAGCCTGATGCGCTCGGCGCACGCCTTCGGCGCCAGCTTTTTCTTCGCCGTCGCCCCCGATGCGGCGGTGCGCGAAGCGCGGCTGTCCGATACGGCCGATTCGGACAAGCACATCCCCTTCTATCTGTACGAGACCATCGACGAGCTGGCCTTGCCGCGCGGCTGTGCCCTGGTCGGCGTCGAGCTGACCGACGATGCGGTTATCCTGCCCAGCTTCCACCATCCCAGCGCCGCCGCCTATATCTTCGGGCCGGAACGCGGCAGCCTGTCCGAGGCGGTGCGCGGCCGCTGCGACCACATGGTCAAGATTCCGACAAAGTTCTGCGTCAATGTCGGGGTCGCGGGGGCCATCGTCATGTACGACCGGTTGATTGGCCGCGGGGGTTTTGCCCGCCGGCCGCTCAATCCCCGCGCCGAGAGCGAGGCCGCGCGGCCGCATGTGCGCGGCCCGCAACGAATCCGCAACGCGCGCGGACGGCAGACGACGTAAGCATTGCGACAAAGGCTGGCACATCGAAGTGCCGTGAATATAATGACCGCCACAGCACGGGGCAGACTCTTGAAACGTATTCTTCCGGTTCATCTTTTCATCCTTGTTTTCCTGGCCGCCGGGCTGATCGCCAGCGGGCCGTCCGCGGCGGTCGCGCAAGGAATCGAGCGTCTGGGCGATTTCGGCAACTGGAGCTCGTTCCAGTTCACCGAGAACGGCAACAAGGCCTGCTACATGGCCAGCCAGCCGAAGAAGTCCGCAGGCGATTACAAGAAGCGCGGCGATGTCTATGCCATCGTCACTCACCGGCCGGCGGAAAAGCTGCGCGACGAGGTGAGCATCCTGGCCGGTTATGCCTACAAGGAGGGCAGCCTCGCCGCGGTGGCCATCGGCGATCAGTCCTTCGAACTGTTCACCCAGGGAGATGGCGCCTGGGCCAAGGACAAGCAGGCCGACGATGCCTTGGTCAAGGCCATGATCAAGGGCCTGGACATGGTGGTCAAAGGCACCTCGTCCCGGGGCACCGAGACCATCGATACCTATTCCCTGAGTGGCTTCACCAGGGCCTACGAGGCCATCGGCAAGGCCTGCGGGCTTTAAGGCCTCCCCCCGGAGTCCGTTTTTCGGCCTGAACCCCGGGCCGCCAAGGCGCTTGCACCGTGCCGTCCGCCGGCCTATCACCTTTGGCCATGAGCCAGTCCGCCCACGCCCGCGCCTTTGCCCCGCCCGCCGATGCGGATGGCCGCCGCAATCTGATCGGCCTGTCGCGCCAGGAACTGGCGGCGGAGATCGAAAGCCTGGGCGCGCCGGCCTTCCGCGCCCGCCAGCTTTGGCATTGGATCTATCACCGCGGGGCCACGGATTTTGGCGCCATGACCACTCTGTCCAAGGGCTTCCGCGCCCGCCTGGCCGAAACCTTTGTGGCCCGGCGGTTGCAGGTCTCGGTGGCGCAAACCTCACGGGACGGCACCCGCAAATGGCTGCTGCGCCTGCCCGACGGGCAGGAGATCGAGTCCGTGCATATCCCGGAGGAGGATCGCGGCACCTTGTGCGTCTCCTCCCAGGTGGGCTGCACGCTCACCTGCCGGTTCTGCCATACGGGCACCCAGCGCCTGGTGCGCAATCTCGCCGCCGCCGAGATCGTCGGCCAGGTGATGGTCGCCCGCGATGCCCTGGAGGAATGGCCCAGCCCGCTCGACGGCCGGCGCCTGACGAATATCGTCATGATGGGCATGGGCGAGCCGCTCTATAACCTGGACAACGTGGCCAAGGCCCTGAAGATCATCAAGGATCCGGAAGGCCTGAGCATCTCGAAGCGCAAGATCACGCTCTCCACCTCCGGCGTGGTGCCGATGATGGCTCGCTGCGGCGAGGAGCTGGGGGTCAACCTGGCAGTGTCCCTGCATGCGGTCACCGACGAGCTGCGGGACGAGCTGGTGCCGCTGAACCGCAAGTACCCGATCGCCGAGCTGTTGGCCGCCTGCCGCGCCTATCCCGGTGTGCACAACGCCCGGCGCATCACCTTCGAATACATCATGCTCAACGGCGTGAACGACAGCCCGGCGGATGCCCGCGCCCTGGTCCGCCTGCTGCGGGACATTCCCGCCAAGGTCAACCTGATCCCGTTCAACCCCTGGCCGGGGGCGCCCTATACCTGCTCGACCCCGGCGGCCATGGATGCCTTCGCCGCCATTCTCATGGAGGCGCACCTGGCCTCGCCCATCCGCCAGCCGCGCGGCCAGGACATCATGGCGGCCTGCGGGCAGTTGAAAAGCGCCAGCCAACGGGCGCCGCGCGCGGCCCGCGACGCGGCACCGGCGGCCGTCGCCGCGGACTGAACGGCAGGGCCGGGTGCTGTCCTAAGTAGAGCCTGAATGTCCTAAGTTGGCGAGCGGGGTGTCCTAGATCGGAACGACCTCAACTGTTAGTTTTTGTAACCGACCGCTTCACTCGGCGGAGGATCAAATTCAACCACTCCTCCAAGTCTTCAAAGCTTTCTGAGGAAAGCGCCGACGGGAAATCCAGTCGCACGGTCCCTTCGGTGAGAGGAAATTCCGCCCGCTGTACTCCTGGTTTTGGAGGCGGCGGTGGCTTCGTAAACTGTTGTTGATGTTCCATATTTTCTTGCTCCGCCTCATTCTCAGGCGAATCATACTCCTCGGAGTCCCCAGAAACAATCCGCATTGTTGAGAGAAAGGACTTTGCTGCTTTCTCTGCGGCGTCTTCGGTGAACTTGCGCTGGATCAGGTTAAACCGCAGATTATCATGGCTCGGCAAATCATCCGGAAATGCCTTTCGGAGGTCCTTGAACAATGACGGGTGGAGGGCACAACGTTGTAGAGCCGCTTGCTTCTCTGGAGCACCTTCCGGGGCCGTAACGATAGTGATGGCGTCATCGCTGACACGTATTTGATCACCAGACCCCTCAATCAGCCCAAAGGCCCGGATAGCGCCAATCTTACTAAGCGCGCGGCCATTTAAACTGGTGTATCCCATGTGCTTGGCGAGAACTATACGCGACATTTTGTTGCGGTTCTCGCCCTTGAAGACAGGGCGAATGGCGGCCACCGCTTCGCTAAGTGGCAACGTGGGGTAATTGGGGCTGCGTGTCTTTGCCATATCTCTCCTCCTGGTTGCCACATATATAATCCAGGTGGCGAGAAAAATCCAGTGGAAAGATCATGGGAAAAAATTACTCCACTAACGCAAACTCTATTGCATCCAGATGGAGTTTGTGCACATATATGCCTCATGATTGAGGAGACAGCCATGAGAAGGGTTGGAGCCCCCGGCGCGCTAGCCGAGCAAAGGGGGCCAAGAAAAAGTAAGGGCCGCTTCCCAGCCCCGCGAAGGTAGAGGAAGCGGCCCGAAATCGGCGTCAGTCTTGGCCCCCGGTCGTCTATTGGCTAGGACGTCCGCCTTACCAGCGGGAAGAACGGGATCGATACCCGTCCGGGGGACCAGAGTCAGCGGGTCCGGCACTGTTGTAGCAGTCGCCGGACACTGAGATCAAAGCCCAGGGATTGGCCCCTAAGCAATGAACATTAGGAAATATATAGCGGAATCGCTAACGATTTTCCAGTGCTGTGCGAGCCATCCTGACAACACCATGGATTGGCCCCATGAATATCTTATCCCGTGATCGGCAGATTGCCGCCATCTCCGCCTTGACCGAAGGCGTCAGCATCCGGTCGACCGAGCGCCTAACTGGCATCCGTCGCGACACCATCATGCGCCTGGGCGTTCAGGTCAGAGAAGGCTGCGAGCGCCTTCACGACGCCATGATGCGAAGCGGACCACATTTGGACAGTCGGCGAACTGGTTGACGCCGCCCTGGCTGGTGGAGCCCCGGAGCCCGAGGGGCGGCGGCATGGACGATTTCGCGTAATCGACGGAGGGGCTAAGTGATTCTAACGACTCGATTTTTCATAACTTGACTAAACCGCTGATTCTGCTAGACTTTTTGGTATGGACGCGACCTACCAAATAAACGGCGGGTTTAAACCGACCACCAAACGCAACGCGGATTTGGATGGGCCGGACTTTTATCCAACGCCGCAATGGGCAACATTCGCCCTGATCGACAATGAGCCATTCAAAGGTGATATTTGGGAATGCGCCTGTGGCGATGGGGCTATGTCCAATGTCCTTGAGCAGACCGGCAATAGAATCATCAGTTCCGATCTCTATGATCGTGGATTTGGCGAGATTGGACACGATTTTCTCAACACAACGCGCCGCGCCCCAAACATAATTACCAATCCGCCCTATCATAGCGCTCAGGGCTTTGTTTCATCGGCCTTAAAACAGACTGAGCGGAAATTTGCTCTGTTGCTTAGATTAGCCTTCCTTGAAGGCGCGAACCGTGCCCGCACCATTTTTGATCCGACCCCACCTAGTCGAGTATGGATTTTTAGCGAACGGATCACTTTCTACATGAAGGGGGCTGAGCGAGCTGGTTCTGGTACAACCGCCTATGCGTGGTTTGTTTGGGATAAGAGCCACGTCGGGTCAACAGAATTGGCCTGGTTCAAACCTGGCTATAAGGCTAGCTATTCAGGTACCTGAGCCAAGAAGTGACGTCCCGCATCCGTAATTCTTATCCCGTCACCGGTATATTCCGCATACCCCAATGCAAACATTGTTGATTGACCCTCTCTGTGCGAGATCAGATTTCGAACCTTTTGTGAAAAATGAGTGTCGTTTCGTCCTTCCAAAATTTCAGCATCCTGTCCTTCCGGATGAAAAACTTCTGTCAATTCATCAATAAGTTTGGCAGTGGAGATCGCTCCATTGGGACGACTGGCCGCCAATTGAAGTGCCGGGATCACAAGTTCGCGCTCCGTAATACGTGCTGGCATGATGGCCTCCCATCCTACGGATGGGGGATTTTAGACATCGTCCTAGCGTGAGTCGAGGTGTCCTAATTTCACCTTACGATTGTCCTAAATAGGACAGCACCCAGGGCTGCCAGCCCTTGCCCAGGGCCGGGGTTTCCCCGATACTCCGCCGCGAAAATTCCGATCCCACTCCCACGAGCGGCGCGAGCGGTGCATGAGCGATATCAAGAAAATCGTGCTCGCCTATTCCGGCGGCCTGGATACCTCGGTCATCCTGAAATGGCTGCAGATCACCTATGGGTGCGAGGTGGTGACCTTCACCGCCGATCTGGGCCAGGGCGAGGAATTGGAGCCGGCCCGGCGCAAGGCGGAAAATGCGGGCGTGAAGGATATCTTCATCGAGGATCTGCGCGAGGAATTCGTCCGCGATTTTGTGTTCCCCATGTTCCGGGCGAACGCCCTCTACGAAGGGGTCTATCTGCTCGGCACCTCCATCGCCCGGCCGCTGATCGCCAAGCGGCAGATCGAGATCGCCGCGGCGACCGGGGCCGATGCGGTCTGTCACGGGGCCACCGGCAAGGGCAATGACCAGGTGCGCTTCGAGCTGAGCTACTATGCCCTGAAGCCGGACATCAAGGTGATCGCGCCGTGGCGGGAATGGGAGCTGACCAGCCGCACCCGGCTGCTTGATTTCGCCGAGAAGCACCAGATCCCCATCGCCAAGGACAAGCGCGGCGAGGCGCCCTTCTCGGTCGATGCCAACCTGCTGCACATCTCCGCCGAGGGCAAGGTGCTGGAAGACCCGTGGGTCGCGCCCGAGGAGTACGTCTTCTCCCGCACGGTCGCCCCGGAG
>DASWJP010000044.1:0-44273 GCA_036397065.1 Kiloniellales bacterium
GCGATGGCCCAGGCCATGTCCACCTCGTGGGGATGGGTCATGGCATCGGTGTCCTGGCCGATGATGATATGGCCCTTTTCCAAGCGCAGCACCCGTTGCGCCTCGACGCCGAAGGGGCGAATGCCGTGCGCCGCCCCGCCCCGCATGAGAGCATCCCACAAAGCCTCGCCGCACCCGGCGGGCACATGAATCTCAAAGCCCAACTCGCCGACGAAGCCGACCCGGATGAAGCGGGCGGGAATACCGGCGCAGCGGCCTTCGCGCACGCCCATGTACGGGAACGCCTCGGCATCCAGATCAACCCCCTCGGTCAGCCCCGCCAGAGCCTCGCGCGAGCGCGGCCCGGCGATGTTCACCCCGGCCATGGCGGCGGTCACGTTGGCTACATCCACATCCAGGCGCCAGCGGGCGTTCCACCACAGCATGGTCTGATAGATGCGGTCGACGCCGCCGGTGGTGGCGGTGACATAGAAATGCTCGGGCCCCATGCGGCAGGCCACGCCATCGTCGATGATGGTTCCCGCCTCGTTGGTCATCAGCACATAGCGGGCGCGGCCGACCTGCTGCTTGGCGTAGGCGAAGGTGTACATGCGCTCGAGGAACTCGGCCGCGTCCGGGCCGCGCACCTCCAGGCCGCCCAGGGTCGACACGTCGATCAGCCCCAGGCCGTTGCGCACGGCCAGCACCTCATCTCGGATGCATGCCTCCCGTTGGGCCGGAGCTCCGTAATAAGCCGGGCGCCACCACAGGCCCGCCGGCATCATCTGGGCGCCCGCTTCCAGGTGCCGGTGGTGCATGGCGGTGCGCCGCTCCGGATTGAAGGCCCGGCCCGCCAGCACAGCCAGCTTCTCGCCGGTGAAGGGCGGGCGGGCGGTGGTGACGCCGATCTCCGCCACCGTCCGGCCGGTGGCCTTGGCCACCAGGCGCGCGGTGGTCAGCGCCGAATGGCGGCCCTGGCTTGGCCCCATGCCGACGGTGGAGAAGCGTTTGACCAGCTCCAACTCCCCATAGCCATCGGCGACGCTGCTCAGAATGTCCCGGACTTGCAGGTCTTCGTCGAAATCGACGAATTCCTTGCCATGGTTGTGCGGATAGATGGGCCAAGGGAAGTTGGGGCTTTCGCCGCTCTCGTCCGGTACCGCCGGCTCCTGGCCCTGGGCGAAGCCCGCGTCACGGGCGGCGCGCCAACCGGCCCGGTGGCCGTCGGCGATGACCGCCGCCAGATCGTGCCGGCCATTGACCGATCCGGCCAGATGCATGTGCTCCGGCAGGCCGTCGATCGAGAACATGGCCGCCGCATCGTCATAGCTCAGGCGGGCGCCGGCCTGCAGCGCCAGCTGATAGGTCGGTGTATAGCCGACGCACATGGCGATGGTGTCGCAGGCAATGCGCTCACCCTCCCCCGCCACCTCGCCGATGGCGACGATGCTGTCGATGACGGCGCCAGTGATGGCGCGCTTGCCGGGGCCGGGCACCGCTTCGCTGACCGTATGGCCGGAAAGCACGCGCACGCGGCGGCCGATCACCTCGTCGATCAACGCCCCCGGCGGCGGCGCCCGGCGTTGATCGATCACAGCGGCCACGTCCATCCCCGCATCGAGCAGATCGAGGGCGACCAGATAGCCGTGATCGTTACCGGTCAGCACCACCGCGGCACGGCCGGGACGCACGCCGTACAGACGGATCAGGCGTTGCGCCGCCGAGCCCATCATGACGCCCGGTAGATCGTTGTTGCGGAAGATCGCCGGCTGCTCCAGCGCCCCGGCGGCCAGGATCATTTCGCGGGCGCGCATCTTGTACATCCGATTGCCGCGGATGACCGGCAGCCAGTTGTCGGCGAACCAGGCGTTGCAGACGGACTCGGTCATCACCTGAATGTTCGCATGCGCCTCGACCGCCGCCACCAGTTCCGCTCGGCGCGCCGCAGCCTGCGTGCCCGCCGTATCGAAGCGGGCGTAGGTCAGCGCGCCGCCGAGAGCCGGAAATTCCTCGACCAGCAACACCTTGGCACCCGCCTCCGCGGCGCTCAGCGCTGCCGCGAGGCCGGCTGGCCCACCGCCGATCACCGCGACATCGGTGAAACCATAGGCCTTGTCGTAGTACCCGTGCGGCGCATCGAGGTGTACCCGGCCAAGGCCCGCGGAACGGCGAACGATCGGCTCCCAGAATTTCTGCCAGATACCGCGCGGGCGAAAGAATGCGCGGTAGTAGAAACCGGCCGGCATGAACCGGCTGAACCAGCCCATCATGGCGCCGCGGTCGCGCTCCAGGGAGCCGGAAACATTCTGCGCGGCAACATCCAGCCCGTCGCGGATCGGCGTGCGGTCGGCCAGCACGTTCGGCTCCGGCCCGATCTGCACCAGGGTGTTGGCGTCCTGCCCGGCCATGGTCAGGATGCCGCGCGGCCGATGATACTTGAACGAGCGGGACAGCACGCGCACCCCGTGCGCCGCCAGGGCACTGGCGATGGTATCGCCGGTAAAGCCGTCGTAGGGCCGCCCGGCGAACGTGAAGGTGACCGGCCGCGCGCGATCGATCAGCGCCCCGGCCGGTGATGGCAGGCGATGCTCCCCGCCGCTCATGCGCCGCCGTCCTTGGACCCGAAGTCGATCCGGCGGTTGAATACCTCCGTGGCCGGATAGGTGCGCACGATTTCGTCGCTCACCGTATGGCGCTCGGCGATGAACCAGTAGTTGGTGGGCATGTGGCACCACCATTCGCGCACCACTCCAGCGGTGTTGTTGGCAAACCAGACATGCTCGGCCCAAGTGGCATCGTCGGCCGCATTCGGCTCGGGCATGTCGGTCACCTCGCCGAAGCACGAGAACTCCGTGATATTGCGCGGACCGTTCAGGGGACAGGGCATGATCTTCATGGCCGTCCCCTAGTGGCTCGCCGCCGTGGCGCCCATCTCGTTCGCCAGGTCAAAGGTGGAGAAACGATCGAGGCGGAAGGGCCGCAACATGTCGGGCACTTTTCCGGTGGCCACGGTCTCGGCCATGTATTTGCCGGACACCGGCGTGGCCTTGAAGCCCCAGGTACCCCAGCCCGCATCGAGCCAATAATTCTGCAGCGGGCTTTCGCCCATGATCGGGCTGTAGTCCGGGGTCATGTCGGTGATGCCCGCCCATTGGCGCAGCAGCTTCACCTCGGCCAGGAAGGGGAACATCTCCAGGGTGTGGGCGATCAGGCTTTCCTTCAGATCCAGGGTCGAGCGCGTCGAGTACAGCTCGTACGGGTCGGAGCCACCGCCGATGACCAGCTCGCCACGCGCCGTCTGCGACACATAGGCGTGCAGCGCCGCCGAGCTGACCAGCGGGTCGAGGAAGGGTTTCAGCGGCTGCGTCACCATGGCCTGCAACGGGAAACTGCGGATCGGCAGGCGAAAGCCGGCCATGGCGGCCAGTTGAGAGCTGCGCCCGGCCACCGCCTGCACCACCTGGCCGGCGGCGATCGGCCCGCGCGTGGTCTCGACGCCGACGGCCTTGCCGTTCTCGCGGCGAATGCCGGTCACTTCGGTGCGCTGGTGCAACTCCACGCCCATCTGGGCGGCGCGCATGGCATAGGCCCAGGCCACCGCGTCATGGCGCGCCGTGCCGCCATCCTTGTGCCACAGGCCGCCGAGGATCGGATAGCGCACGTCATCGTCCATGTGCAGGCACGGCACGATCTCGCGGATCTGCTTGCGGTCGACCATTTCCGAGCGCACGCCCAGGTGCTTGTTGACCTCGGCGCGCAGGCGGAAGGTGCGCAAGCTGGCATCCGAGTGCGCCAGGGTGAGCTGGCCGCGCTGGGAATACATGATGTTGTAGCCGAGATCGTTGGAGAAGCGGGTGTACAGCTCCACCCCCTCCTTGTAGAAACGCACCGATTCCGGGGTGATGTAGTTGGAGCGGATGACCGCCGTGTTGCGCGCCGTGTTGCCGCCGCCGAGATAACCCCGGTCGAGCACGCACACATCGCGCACGCCCCAGCGCTTGGCCAGGTTATAGGCAATCGCCAAGCCGTGCCCGCCGCCGCCGACGATGACCACGTCATAGGACGATTTCAGATCCTTTGGCGGCGGCAGATCGCGCTTGCGGCCCGCCGAAGGCATGGCCCGGCTGCGGCGCAATCCATATCTCAGCAATCCGAATGGCATGGCACCGCACGTTACGAGGGCCGCGGCCGGCGGCTGCCCGGCAATCGACACATACCCGCCTGAAACCGCCAGCGCGGGAACGGAGGCAGCCTAACCCCTCCGCCATGGTATCGCACCATCCATGTTCATGGCATCGCCGAGTCGCGGCAAGGGGCTCGATTCCCAAACGGATGGCGCCATGAGGATAAAATAGGTATCGTGACCACCGAGGCATGTCATGCGCGGCCCTGGCCGTGCCAAAGCAGGTAAGCCATTCACCAACGACAGGGAGAGTACTCATGTTTCGTAAGCTACTCAGTCTCACCATCGCCGCCGGTTTCGCCGCCGCATTGGCGGCCGCCCCGGCGCAAGCGGATTCGATCAACGACATCAAGGCGCGCGGCACGCTGATCGTCGGCGTCAAGGCCGACTACAAGCCGTACGGGTTCCGCGATCCGTCGGGTGCCATCATCGGCATCGAGCCGGAGCTGGCCCAGGACGTGGCCGACAAGCTGGGCGTCAAGTTGGAATTGGTGCCGGTGGTCTCGTCGAACCGGATGCAGTTCCTGGAGCAGGGCAAGATCGATTTGATGATCGCCACCATGACCGACCGCCCCGACCGGCGCAAAGAGGTGCTGATTGTCGACCCCAATTACTACTCCTCAGGCACCAACGTGATGTCCCTGAAGTCAGCCGGCCTGAAGAAATGGGAGGATCTGAAGGGTAAGCCGGTGTGCGGCATCCAAGGCGCCTTCTACAACAAGAAGACGCAGGAGGAGTTCGGCGCCGAGGTCGTTGCCTTCAAGGGCACCGCCGAGGTGTACACGGCGCTGAAGCAAGGCCTTTGTGTCGGATTCGTCTACGATGACTCGGCGCTGATCGCTCAGCTTCAGGACGTCGCCCAGTGGGGCGATTACGAGATGTCCCTGCCGACCATCGACGACGAACCATGGGGCCTGGCCGTCCAGTTGGGCGAGGACAAGTTTGCCGCACTGATATCCGACATGATTGTCGGCTGGCATAAGAGCGGCCGTATCCTCGAGCTGGAGAAGAAGCACGGCGTCGCCAACACGCCCTTCGCCATCGCTATGCACGAGAAATACAAGAATATGTAACAACGGGTTTGGCGCGGCGCGAGGACCAATCCCCTCGCGCCGCGCCATCCGACGTTACAATTGCGACGGGGGGCGGTCGTGCAGGATTTTTTTGCCTGGTTTCAGTGGCTCTATGACGAAACCGGCATAAACCTCACGTATTTTTACGATTCCTTCGATCGTGCGCGCATGATCGATGGTTTCTTCACGACCATTCGGCTGTCCCTGGTTTGCCTGTTTTTTTCCACCATCATCGGCATTGTCGGCGCCTGGTTGCAGGGATCGCGCCTGGTTTGGGCCCGGCGCATCGTCCAGGGTTACATCCAATTCTTCCGCAATACCCCGCCACTGGTGCAGATGTATTTCTTTTTCTTCGCCCTCGGCAGCCTGCTGCCGCGGGTGAAGAATGATTTCGGCTATATGGAGCCAATGCTTAGCAATTTCACCTGGGCGGCGATCTCGCTGTCCTTCTTCGCCGGTGCGTTCAACGTGGAAATCTTCCGCTCGGGGATCGAAGCGGTACCCGAATCGACCCGCGAGGCCGCCGAGGCTCTCGGCTACAACCGGCTGCAATCCTACATGTACGTGGTGCTGCCCCTCGCCTTCCGGGTCTGCCTGCCGGCACTCAACAACAACCTAGTGAATCTGGTCAAGACCACCACCCTGGCCTATGCCATCGCCGTGCCCGAATTGCTGTACGTTTCCAACCAGATCTGGTCGGACAGCGTCAACGTGCCGGAGATGATGGTAACCCTTTTGATCTTGTACGTCGCCCTGGTCGGCTTGCTCGTGTGGGGCATGCACCGCTGGGAACGGGCCATTCGCGTGCCCGGGTACGGCGCATGATCGGCGGCACGGATCTTCCGGTTCTGCTGCCAGCCGCCCAGCGCCTGGCCGAACGCGTGCGCCGGGAGCGCGAGGTTGGCGCGCCCATTCCGCGCCTGCAGGCCCGGCACGGGGCGTGGATCGCGGTCATTCTGGTGTTTTCGGCGGGCGCCGCCGGCGCGCAAGCGGGGGCCGGGCAAGAGTCCGTCCTATCCATCATGCTGAAATGGACGCCGCTGTTGTTCCAGGGTTTCATCTTCAATCTGGCGATCAGCTTTCTGGCCATGGCGGGCGGCACGGTCGTGGGCGCCCTGCTGGGCGTGTGGCAGATATCGCTGCTGCCGCCGGTGCGTGCCGGATCGTGGCTGGTGACCCAGTTCTTCCGCAATGCCCCGTGGCTGGTGCTATTGTTCTTCTGCATGTTCCTGCTGCCCTTCCAGGTGCGCATCTTCGGGGTCGTCATTCCCCTGCCCGACTGGATCAAGGCCACCTTCGGCCTGGCCCTGCCGGTGATGGCCAATGTCTCGGAGATCGTCCGCGGGGCCATTCAGTCGATCCCCTCGGGACAGTGGGAATCGGCCGAATCGCTCGCCTTCAACCGGCGGCAGACGTTGTGGCAGATCATCCTGCCGCAGTGCGTGAAGCGCATGCTGCCGCCGTGGATGAATCTCTATGCGATTCTCACCATGGCGACGGTTCTGGCCTCGGTGGTTGGCGTCTCCGAGGTGATGACCCTAACCGGCCAAGTGTTGAGCGCCGAGGGCGGGCGCACCGATCTCCTGATACCGTTCTACAGCTACATCCTGCTGTGGTTCTTCATCTACTGCTATCCGATCGCGCGATTGACGGTGCGTCTCGAGCGCCACTTCGCGGTCAAGACCTAAAAACCGGAAAAGCTCGCTGCCATGACCGCCACTCAAGCCTGGACCGCCGATCAGCCCATCGTCCGCATCGCCGATGTCTACAAGTCCTTTGGCATCGTCGAGGTGCTCAAGGGCGTCTCGTTGGATGTCATGAAGGGCGAGGTGATCTGCATCATCGGCCCGTCGGGATCGGGTAAATCGACTCTTTTGCGCTGCGTCAACGCCCTGGTGCCAATCAATAAAGGCTCGATCCAGGTGGAGGGCCAGGAGGTGCACGACCCGAAGCTCGACAAGCTGGAGTTGCGCAAGAAGGTCGGCATGGTCTTCCAGCAATACAATCTGTTCCCGCACAAGACGGCTTTGCAGAACGTGATGATGGCGCCGGTCACCGTGCTCAAGCAGGACAAGGCAGAGGTTGAGGCACGCGCCTATGCCCTGCTCAAGAAGGTCCGTCTGGAAGGCAAGGAGCCGAGCTATCCGGGTGAATTGTCCGGCGGACAGCAGCAGCGGGTGGCCATCGCCCGCTCCCTGGCCATGAATCCGGATGTGATGCTGTTCGATGAGGTGACCGCCGCCCTCGACCCGGAAACCGTCAAGGAAGTGCTGGTCACCATCCGCGATCTGGCCGAGGAAGGCATGACCTGCCTGCTGGTCACCCACGAGATGGGCTTTGCCCGCGAATTGGCAGATCACATGTACTTTACCGACCGGGGCGTCATCGTCGAGCACGGCCCCCCGAAAGAGTTCTTCGCCAATCCAAAGGATCCGCGCACCAAGCAGTTCCTGGGCCAAATCCTGTAACGGCCGGTCGCGCCCCGGTGCCGCCCTGGCGGAGTTTCAGATTCATTAACCTTACGTTCGTTCCGGTGTGGTTTTAATCCGGAATGCGAACTCTCAGGAAAACCGGATGGGTCGCGATTGCTCACGGGCCGGTGGCGCGGGCTCTGTCCGCATTGGCGCTGTCATGGACGCTCGGGGCTTGTAGCATCGTCCTGGCCGTGCCGCCGACAATTTCAGAGCGCGTGTCCGACAAATTTACCCCCGCACATCTCGTCTATTGCTATGGGCACAGTTGCGCCCGGCAGCAAACCGTATCCTTCAGACCCGCCGACTGGGAGTCGGTGCGGGCTGTCTTCGCCACTGCACCAAACGACGCCAAGGATGAGCAGGCACGCATCAAGGTTGCCATCGGCCTGATGGAAAAATTTGCCGGCGCCCAGGCGGGGACCAGCAAGGACAGGGGCGGCACAATTGAATTTGGCTATGACACGGGCGATCCACAGTTGGATTGCTATGACGACGCGATCAACGTCACCAACTTCCTCGGCCTGCTTGAGCGTGACGGATTGTTGCGTTACCACCGGGTCGAATCGCCGGTACAGCGTTCGTTCGTCAATGGCGACATCATCCACGCGACCGGGGTGGTGCGGGACATCACGAGCGGCCGCCGCTATGCCGTCGATAGCTCGTACTTCGACAACGGCAAGCCGGCCTCGATCGTATCCTTGGACGCTTGGCTCGACGGCTGGTCCCCTCCGGAGCTGAACGCCGTCGCCATCAACTGAGCGTATCCGTCCGTTCCGGGCCGCGTGAACCCGGTTAGAGCTTCAACGGAACGCGGAGATACACGCCGAATTCCTGGCCGATGTCGCAGCTCACGCGGCCATGAACCCTACCCTGCCGATCGAAAAATCGTTGCGTGTCCTCAACCGGAAAAATGCCTTCGTGCCAAATGTTCGGATAGATGTAGAGACCCCGGCTGCCGTCGCACCAGAAAGCGATGACTTTCTCCGGCGTCAGATCATCGCCCGGCAGGGCCACCGGCACGACAAAGGGCTTCCGATCCATCGGAAAAAAGAACTGCCCGCCGTCCGGGTGATAGTTCAAATGCCAAAGCAGAACCTGGTCGCGCGGCACGGTCTGCCGCTCGGATGAAGCCGATTGCGGATCCACCGACCAGCCCAGCACATAGTGGCCTTTGACGGCTTCGTTCGAGCCATACAGAACATCGCCCTTCCACTCGCCGTGGAAGATGCCTTCGACCCAGCCCGCCTCGCCGCCTGTTCCCTCGTCGAGCGCGCGCCACCCTTGCGCCGGCCAGCGCACAATCTCAATCTCGAATCCATCCGGGTCGTCCACCAGGCAACCGTAGCCCTTGACCGTATCCTCGTTGGCCTCGATCAGCGGCACGTCGAACAGATCGAGAGACGGTTTTTCAGACGCTTCGAATAAATAGACTGGCGCCGGTTGGTTCATGCGCGCACCTCCTCCTGATCCAATTGAAGCGTTGGCCTACGAGATCGAGCCGACACCGTAGGCGCCGACGAGCAACTCTCCTTCCGCGAAACGGCCTAGCCGGTACGGAGCGATATCCACATCGGCAGTTTGGCCCAAAGCCGTCTGCGCCAGCGCCAGACCCACGGCCGGCGCCAGCTTGAACCCATGTCCCGAAAAGCCGAAGGCGAGGTGCAGCCCCGCCATCTCCGGCACCGGTCCGAGCACCGGGTTCCAGTCGGGTGTGATGTCATAGGCGCCGATCCAACTGGCGGTCAATGCCGCCTCGTCGAATGACGTCATCCGGTGGCCGATCTGGCCGCCTTGCAGCAGCACGAAGTCGTGATCCACGTTCTCGTCCATGGCATCCGCATCGGTCACCGGGTCGCCGTAGTCGCCGGTGCCGACCAGAGCCACGCCGCCGCTGGCCGGCCGGAAATACATCTTGTTCGCGGTCGTCAGGTCCTTGATGACCGGCAGCGTCCGCTCATACGGGGCCGCGGCCTTGAAGGTCAGCACCGTGTGCCGGGACACTTTGAGCGGAATGTCGAGGCCGATGCCGTCGGTCAGCGTGCGCGTCCACGGCCCGACCGCCGAAATGACCATGGGCGCCTGCAACTTTCCCTGGGCCGTGCGCACACCGGTCACGCGGCCGCCCGCGGTGGTCAAAGCCTCGACCGGACAGTTCGTTTTGACCACCACTCCCTTGGCCCGGGCGGCGCGCAGGAAGCTGCTGGTGGTCAAATACGGATCGGCGTAACCGGAGCGCGGCTCGTAGGCAATCACCGCAACATCGTCCAGAACGAGCAGCGGGTGATGCTCCAAGGCCTCGTCCGGGGTCACCACGAACGTCTCCGCCCCGGCGCCGGTTTGCAGCGCCAGGTTGCCGCGCATGCGCTCGGCGAAGTCGCCTTCCGGCGCCAGGATCATGTATCCGGCCGGCACGAAACCCGCATCCGCCTCGCCATCGTCCAACCAATCCCGGAAGGCGCCGAACATGGCCAAGCTGCGCACGGTCAGGGCCGTGTTGCTGGGCACCGAATAGTGGGTGCGCACGATGGCGCAACTCTTGGCCGTGCCGCCGGCGCAGGCCTGGCCACGCTCGACCACGCACACCCTGAGACCGCCCAGTTTGGCCAGATGGAAGGCCGTGGAAGCGCCTACGACGCCTGCGCCGACCACAATCGCATCGAAAGTCCCTGACATACCAAGACCATAGAACCGGCCACCACGAGCCGGCAAGCCGCTTTCCGCCAAAGTCATGCATCCCGAGGCAAACACGGTCGCATTGCCGCCAGGGGCTGTCGGATTCGCGCTATGGGCGCCCAGGTTGCGCGCCTATCGTGCCCAAGTTGCATTCAGCCACATGGAAGGGCCACGCCATGGCCATGCCCACCCACGCGAAATACGTCATCATCGGTGCCGGCGTACACGGCCTGTCGACTGCCTGGCACCTGGCGGAACGGCTGCGCGCCAGCGGCCGCGGCGACGGTAAGGATATCCTGATCATCGACAAGGCCGGCATCGCCGCCGGCGCCAGCGGTATCGCCTGCGGCGTCGTGCGCAACAACTATTACCAGCCGGCCATGCGCGAGCTGATGGCGATGTGCGTCGAGGTCTGGGAGAGCAACCCGAAGGCGTTCAGCTATCACCCGGTCGGCTACATGCAGATTTCGCCCGAGGCGATGCACGAGGACGTGGCCACCATCTATGCCCAGCAGCAGGACATCGGCTACGAGTCCGTGTTCATCGAAGGCACCAAGGATTCGATGACCTACATGAAGGGCATCTTCCATGACTGGCAGGCCAAGGGCATCACCTCGGTCCTGCACGAGAAGAAGGGCGGCTACGCCAACAACACCGCCTCCATGTACGGTCTGGCGAAGAAGGCCGAGGATCTGGGCGTGCGCATCCTCACCGGCGTCGAAGTCACTGGATTCCGCGCCGACAACGCCTCCGCCGCCGTCGCCGCGGTGGAGACGTCGCGCGGCACCATCGCCTGCGAGCAGGTGGTCATCGCCGTCGGCCCGTGGGTCAATACCCTGTGGACCAAGCTGGAGCTGCCCAAGACCGTCTCCATCAAGGACGCGAAAGGGAAAATGCACCACGATATTCCCATGTGGCGCTATTGGGCGCTGGAGGAAGGCACGCTCGGCGTCGATCCGAACCTGCAGCAGACCAACGACGGCCGCATGCCCCCGGTGATACACGTGGATACGGACGCGCCACTCATGTCCGACGTGGACGGCTCGCTGATCACCGATCAGATGTGGGGCATCTACTACAAGCCCGACTTCAACTTCGGCGGCGTCCAGGGCGGCGCCATGCCGGTGAAGGTGGAGACCCCGGTCGACCAGGTGACCATCGACCCGTACGGTCCCGAATCGCCCGAGTTCGTGGTGGATGACAATTTCGCCCACATGTGGTGCTCGGCCCTGGCCTTCTGCCAGAAACGGTTCGAGGGCCAGATCGGCCTCTACAAAAAGGAGCCGTCCGGCGGATTGGGCTGTTTCACGCCTGACTCGTTCCCCGTGTTCGACCGCTTCCGCGACAATGTCACGGTGATCGCCGACTCGAACCACGGCTACAAGATGATCGGCGTCGGCAAGCTGGTGGCTGAGGAGTTGCTCGGCGGCAAGAGCGCCCTGTTGGAACCTTTCCGCCTCTCCCGCTACGCCGAGGGCCGCCTGCACCCGACCAGCCACAGCCCGTTTCCGTGGAGTTGACGAACCGGGAGCTTACGCCACTTCCTTGACCCAGCGGTCGAGCAGCCGGTCGAGCCACGCCGCGAGCGGCGCGTCGTACAGCGCCGCATCGGCCAACTGGCGTTCGGCGGGATGGGCGTTCGGCGCCGCCAGCATGTGCGCCGCATCGCGTATCCAGCGGCGCATGGAATCCACGGTGACTTCCGGATGGAATTGCAATCCATAGGTGTTACTGCCATAGCGGATCGCCTGGTTGGGGAAGATCGGCCCCTGGAACAACAGCTCGGCGCCGGCCGGAACCTCGAAGCCTTCCTTGTGCCAGTGGTAGACATGCGACAGCCCGGCCGCCAGGCCGTCGGCGGCGGAAGTGGCTGTGACCGGCACATAGCCGATTTCGTGGAAGCCTTCCGCATGGGGCGTCACCCGGGCGCCCAGCACCCGAGCCAGCAACTGCGAGCCCAGGCAGAAACCGAGATAGGGCTTGCCGGTGCCCAGCCAGCCCTCGATCCAGTCCAATTCCGCCGCGATATACGGCTTGGTATCGCTATCGTTGGCGCTTTCCGCGCCGCCATAGACCACGGCCGCCGCGTAGGACTCCGCCGCCGGCAACGCCTCTCCCTTGCCCGGACAGCACCAGTCCACGGCAAAGCCCATCTCGGTCAGACGGGTGGAGGCGCGGTCGTCGCGCTGGCTGACCGGATGGTCGATAAGAAGGATGCGTTTCCTCGTCACGCCCCAGGGCTCCCACCGTGGCTAACTGGCGCATTCGCGACCACTGGTCCAGATAGACCTAGCATATCCGGGATTCGTAAATGATCCTTTTCGGCTGGCCGGCCGATTCATTCCCCAGGCGTGCGCGATGGATTGGCCAACAGAAAGGCGTGCATGTGAAATTCCGCCTGAGCCGGAGGTGAAACGAAACCCCGGCCGACCGGACAGGCCCGCCGCGCCCGGCAGCCCTGCCCCAGGCAGTCAGTGCCCTGCGGCGCCGCGACATGGCCGGTACAGGCCGGCACATCATAACCGGGATTTTTGAAGGCGGAAACGGGGCAGGCGCTGAGGCATGGTTTGTCGGCGCAGGTATCGCACGGCCGCGCCACCGTTTCCCGCTCCGGCACATCGAGCGCCTCGGCAAACGCCAAGGCCCCGCGGTAGGCATGCCACAAGCCGAAGGACGGGTGGATCAGGATACCCAACGGCGATTCCGCCACCGGCTCCGCCCGCTTGGCCCAGGCGACGAACGGCAGATACGGCGGGCCGCCGAAGGGAAACAGGGCCTCGCCGCCTTGATCCGCGGCCACCTGCCCCAAAACCCGCGCCGTCCAGGAATCCAGCGGGTTGGACCGGGCGGTGAACTCCGGCGCCGCGGTAAAAAAGCGCCACATTTCCGGCCCGGCATTGCCGGCCAGCACCAGGGTGCGCACAGGCCCGCCGTCGGCCAGCGGCGGCACCGCATCCGCGGGGTCCGGATGGAATCCGCCGCGCGCGATCAATCCGTGCGTGCGTAACGCCGCATCGAGCTGGGCATAAGAGGCCATTGAGTCTCAGCCGCTTCCGGGGGTCCTGGCGCGCGGCGATGGTAGACCGCCGCCCGACGGCGCGCTAGCCCGACGGCAGGTTCGCCCGCCAGTGAACTTCAGGCAGTGCTAATCCGGTAGAGCGATGCCCCGCCGCTTGGCCATGCGCCGGCCCAACTCGGCTTGGTTTGCCATGGTCAGGTATTTGCGGGCGCGGCTGACCACCACCGCGTTCTCCCACGCCAGATGGCGCCGCTGAGTCTCGCCGAAGGCGAAGGCGGTCATGAGAAAGCGCACCGGATCGGCGAATGGCTGGCCGCAAATCAGGCAGTTGAGATCGCGGCGTAGATCGGCATCCAGACGCTGATCCAGGTGGTGCTCCCGATGCAGCTGGCCGAGGATCTTTTCCAGCTCGCCGTCCGCCGCGGCACTCCGGCGCAGCAGGGGGAACAGGTCCTCCTCCTCGTCCGCGATGTGATGCGGCATCTGGGTGCACAGATACTCGTGCACGGCCTTGATTTCTTGCTCGGCGGCACCGTGCCGTGGGTTTTGTATGATCCGGTCGAGCACGTCGCAGATGGCCAGCTGTGTGGCATGATCGGTTTCGATCACGGTAAGGGGCTGCTTGAAATCCTCCGGTGCGTGCCGATGCCACGTAAACGCCATGACCGGGGATGTCGGGTTGGTCTCGGGTCTCGTCTGTGCAGACATTGCTTGCCCCTTCGTCCCGCCCCTCCGTTTCCCCCATATGCAAACTGCGGAAAAGGGACCGAGGACGCATTGATACGGATCAATTGCCTGTCCTAGCGACCAACCGTGGGGCACAGGCCCTTTTCCGCCCGGCGCGAAGGGTGATACACAGTCCCGTCCGGTTGTATAGACAAGTCAGGATCGCCCCATGGCCAAGCCGAAACCCTTCCGCCTGTCCCCCGGCACCTTGACCTTGGCCGATGTGCGCGCATTTTGGCAGGCGCCGCGGCCGGTCGAGCTCGACCCGGCCTGCACGGCGGCCATCGACGCCTCGGCGGAAACGGTTGCTGCGGTTCTGCGCCGGGGCAAACGGGTCTATGGGGTGAACACCGGCTTTGGCAGCCTGGCGCGCAACACCATCCCTGAGGATCGGCTGGCCGACTTACAACGTCGCCTGGTGCTCTCCCACAGCGCCGGTGTCGGCGCGCCGTTGAGCGAGCGCGTGGTCCGCCTGATCCTGCTGCTCAAGATCAACGCCTTGGGGCGTGGCTTTTCCGGCATCCGGCGCGACGTGATCGACGTCCTGCTGGCGTTGTTGAATGGCGGCGCCCTGCCGGTCATTCCGGGCAAGGGATCGGTGGGCGCATCCGGCGATCTGGCGCCGCTGGCGCATCTGTCGGCCGCACTCCTGGGCGAAGGTGAGATCAATCTGGCCGGCACGCGCATGACCGCGGCGGCGGCTCTCAAGCGCTTAAAAATGCGGCCGATTGAACTGGCCGCCAAGGAAGGTCTGGCCCTGCTCAATGGCACACAGGTGTCCACGGCCCTGGCCCTGGACGGCCTGTTCGCCGCCACCGATGTGTTTACCGCGGCCCTGACCGCCGGAGCCATGAGCGTGGATGCGGCGCTGGGCAGCGACACCCCCTTCGATCCGCGCATTCACGAGGTGCGCGGCCAACCGGGACAGATCACAGTGGCCCGCCTCCTCGACGACCTGCTCGCCGGCAGCGGCATCCGCGCCTCGCACCTGGAGTGCGACCGGGTTCAAGACCCCTACTCCCTGCGTTGCCAGCCGCAGGTCATGGGCGCCGCCCTGGATGTGATGCAGGCCGCCGCCGCCATGCTGGAGCGGGAGGCCAATGCCGTCTCGGACAACCCGCTGGTCTTCACCGACACCGGCGAAATCCTCTCAGGCGGCAACTTCCACGCCGAGCCGGTGGCCATGGCGGCGGACATGATCGCCATCGCCATCGCCGAAATCGGCGCCTTGTCCGAACGGCGCATCGCCCTGCTGACCGATGCCCACATGAGTTCCCTGCCCGCTTTCCTGGTGGCCGAGCCCGGCCTCAATTCCGGCTTCATGATCGCCCATGTCACCGCCGCTGCCCTGGCCAGCGACAACAAGGCCCTGGCCCACCCGGCCAGCGTCGATTCCTTGCCCACCTCCGCCAATCAGGAGGATCACGTCTCCATGGCCGCCAACGGCGCCCGGCGCCTGGCCGAGATGGCCGCCAACAGCGGCCACATCGTTGCCATCGAGTTGCTGGCGGCGGCACAGGGCATCGACCTGCGCCAGCCGCTCACGACCAGCCCGCCTTTGCAAAAGGCCCTGGCGGCCGTGCGCGGACGCGCCGCGTTCCTGGATCACGATCGGGCCATGGCACCGGACATGACCGCTGTCTTCGATCTGGTCGCCGAAGGCTGGTTCAGCAGCGCCTTGTCTGGCACCGGCGGGCTGCTCGGCCTCGCCCGATCAGGCTGACGTTGCCGTCACGGCCCCACATCCTGAGGCCCGTTCCATGCCGGTATGAACCGGGGCGCCAGACTGTACGGGCGATTGCTTAGGTGCCGAGCGGATTGGGATTGTTACCGGCATGGCGCACCACGAGCCAAAGTGCGTGAATCATGCCCGGCACAAAGAAGAAAATCGTCAGCAGGATATTGAGCCAGAAATGCAGGCCGATGCCGACGGTCAGAAAAGCCGCCACCGGCGGCAAGAAAATCGCCAAAATGATGCGGATGATATTCATGTTACGTCTCCCCCTGAATGCCTTTTCCCATCGCGAATTGCGATCGCGCACCGCACCGGCCGATGGTGCCCGGATAGCGTGTTCAGTCAGACGATGATAGCCAAACCGCGCGAACGAGGGAAATGTGTCTTATTCGCCGTCCGGTTCCCGCCGCGGCGCGCCGACAGTCCAGGTATGGCCACGGCGCAGCAGGGAATTCAGATCGGGCGCCTTGCCCCCGCGCCGGCCCGCATTGCTCAGCGCCGCGATCTGTCGTTCGTAGCTGGGCGTCGGATCGCAATAGAGCACGCCGAGGGCGACCGGCATCTCCGGCGGGGCCATGCGCGCCAACAATCCCGCCATGGTGCGATTGGTTTCGTCGTGCACCAGCACATCGGCTTCGGTCATGCCGTCCTTGCCGATGTGGACAACCTCGACATCGAGGGTTCCGGGGCGCACCCGCAAGCCGTTCTCGTTGTTGGCACCAAATCGCAGCGGCTTGCCGTGCTCCACATGGATCTGCCGCTCCGCTGCCACTTCTCGATCGGTGAAGTGGGCGAAGATGCCATCGTTGTAGACCACGCAGTTCTGTAAAATTTCCACCAGGGACGCGCCCTTGTGCGCATGCGCCCGGGTCAATACGCCGGGCAGATGTTTCTGTTGCGTATCCACGGCGCGGGCAACAAAGCGGGCGCCCGCCCCCAGGGCGAAGACCGCCGCCGAGACCGGCGCCTCAACCGAACCTTCCGGTGTCGAGGGCGACCGGGTGCCGGCGCGCGAGGTGGGCGAATACTGCCCCTTGGTCAGGCCGTAAATCTCGTTGTTGAAGAGCAGGAACTGCACATCCACGTTGCGGCGCAGGATGTGCAGCAGGTGATTGCCGCCGATAGAGAGCGAGTCGCCATCGCCGCTGACGACCCACACGTCCAGATCCGGATTGGCCAGCTTGATGCCGGTGGCGATCGCCGGCGCGCGGCCGTGGATGGTGTGGAAGCCATAGGTCGACAGATAGTAGGGAAAGCGGGCGGCGCAACCGATGCCGGAGATAAACACCGTGTTCTCCGGCTGGGCGCCGATCTCCGCCAATGTCCGTTCGACCGCCTTGAGAATGGCGTAGTCGCCGCAGCCGGGGCACCAGCGCACCTCCTGGTCCGAGGCATAGGCCTTGGGCTGCAGCTTTTCGATGGGTGCGGCGATGTTCATCTCATGCCTCCAGCCGGGCGCGAATGGCCGCTTCCACCTCGGCGATGGTGAAGGGCTTGCCGGTCACTTTGTTAAGGCCCTCGGCGGGCACCAGATATTCGCTGCGAAGCAGGGTGATGAGCTGGCCCGTATTCATCTCCGGCACCAGGATTTTCTTATAACCTTTTAACAGATCACCGAGATTGGCCGGCAATGGCCAGATGTGGCGCAGGTGGATATGGGCCACGTCCAAGCCCTCATCGCGGAGGTTGCCGACCGCCCGGTTGATCGGCCCGTAGGTCGAGCCCCAGCCGACCACCGCCAGGGAACCATGATCATTGCCAAACTCCACTTCCTGCGGCGGGAACTCACGGGCCACACCGGTTATCTTGGCCGCCCTCGCATCCGTCATGCGCTGATGATTGTCCGGATCGTATGAGACATTGCCGGTGTCGTAGTCCCGCTCCAGGCCGCCGATCCGATGCTCCAGGCCCGGTGTGCCGGGAATTGCCCACGGCCTAGCCAGGGTTTCCGGATCCCGTTGGAAGGGATGATAGCCCGCCGTCTCGGTGTGGTGGTGCACCGGAAAACGCTCAAAGCCATTGGCATCCGGCAACGCCCAGGGCTCCGAGGCATTGGCGATATAGCCGTCGCTAAGCAGCATGACCGGGGTCATGTATTTGACCGCCAGGCGCACCGCCTCGATGGCCGCATCGAAGCAGTCGGCCGGCGAGCGCGCCGCCAGGACGACCACCGGGCAATCGGCATTGCGCCCGAATACGGCCTGGTACAGATCGGATTGCTCGGTCTTGGTGGGCATGCCGGTGGAAGGCCCGGCGCGTTGCGTGTTGATGACCACCAGGGGCAGCTCCGTCGCTGCCGCCAGGCCGATGCCTTCCATCTTCAGGGCGATGCCGGGACCGGAGCTGGAGGTCACGCCGATCGATCCCGCGTATGAGGCGCCGACGGCGGCACACACGGCGGCGATCTCGTCTTCCGCCTGGAAGGTGACGACGCCATATTCCTTCAGCCGCGCCAGAGCATGCAGGATGCCCGAGGCCGGGGTGATCGGGTAGGAGCAGAAGACCATCTTCAAGTTGGCCAGGGACGCGCCCGCCACCAGCCCCCAGGCCATCGCCTCGGTGCCCGTCACGTTGTGGTAGACACCCGGCCCGATGTCTGCCGGGGGCACGGTGAAAGCACCGATATCGGCGGAAATCTCGGCCGTTTCGCCGAACGCATGCCCGGCGTTCAACGCCGCCACCGCGCCGGCGGCGATCTCCGGCGACTTGGAAAATTTCTTGGTCAGCCAATCGACCGTGGCTTGCCGGTCCCGATCGAAGACCCAGTAGACCAGGCCCAGCGACCAAATATTCTTGCAGCGCAAGGCATCCTTCTTCGACAAGCCGGTATCCTTCAGCGCGTCGAGAGTCAGCTGCGACATGTCGATCTTGACGACCCGGAATCCCTTGAGACTGCCGTCCTCAAGCGGGTCACGGTCGTATCCGGCCTTGCGCAGGTTCTTTTCATTAAAGGTGCCGCTATCGACCAGCAGCAGGCCGCCGGCATGCACGTCCGACAAATTGACCTTCAAGGCCGCCGGGTTCATGGCGATGAGGAAATCGACCGTATCGCCGGACGTTTTGACCTCGCGGGCGCCGAAATTGATCTGAAAGGCCGAGACCCCGAAGGTGGTCCCGATCGGGGCGCGAATTTCCGCCGGAAAGTCCGGGAACGTGGCCAGGTCGTTGCCCGCCAGGGCCGTGGCCAGGGTGAAGCTGCTGCCGGTCAACTGCATGCCATCGCCGGAATCACCGGCAAAGCGGACCACCGCCGATTCCAACTGCTTGCGCTGTGGCGAGGCACCCTTAAGCGCCGCGGAACCTTCCATCCACGTACCCTCCCTCGGCGGGCCGGCGGCATCCGGCCCTGCAACCTGAGATATAGGCCAACCTTACCGCCCTAAAAAGGCCCGATCGCGGATAAACCTGCACACAACGTCACAATTCCGTGGCCATCTCCTCAGGCTGCGCCACAATTGCCAGCATATCCTTGATCCGGATCAATTTCCGCCGGGGCGCCCCGGGCGGGGCGGCGGCCACCTCGGCGGCCTCGATACGCAGCCAATCGGCGAAGGTGACCGGGCGCACCCTCCGCTGAGCCAGTATTGCCCTCAGGCCGGCCCCTCCCGGACGGGTGCCTCCGGTGACATCCTCGGCGATCTGCTGGGCCACCTGGTCGCCATCCGCCTTGTTGGTGCCGATGACCCCCACCGGCCCGCGCTTGGCCCAGCCGACCGCGTACAGCCCCGGCTCGACCCGGCCGTCGCGATTGGCCACCGTGCCCGCGCGCTCGTCGATGGGCACACCGGCCAGCGGCGGCATGCGATAGCCGATGGCCGGGATAACCACTCCGCATGGGATGTCGAAGGTCTCGCCGGTGCCCACGGCGCGGCCGTCCTCGACCCGCGTGCGCTCCAGGCGCAGGCCGTTCACCCGGCCCTTACCCAGCACCTCGACCGGTTTGGCATTGAACAGGAAATGCACCCGTTTGCGCTTTTCGCCCGGCTTGTGGCCAGAGAAGTCGCGCAGGGTCGCCAGATTTTTCTCCCGCTGGCGGCGGTCCCGGTCGGACATGTCGCCGGCGACCGCTGCGGGTAGCTGCGTCGGGTCGACCAGCGGCACGCAATCCGCCAGATCGCCCATCTCGCTCAGCTCCTTGTTGGTGAACTTCGCCTCCACCGGGCCGCGCCGGCCGATCAGGTAGATGTCCTGGATAGGCGACGCGTGGATCACCGCCGCGGCGTGGTCGGCCAGGTCGCTGCTGGCCATCTCGGCCGGCGTCTTGGCCAGCACCCGGGCCACGTCGATGGCCACGTTGCCATTGCCGATGACGGCCACCGCCGGGGTGTTCAGGTCCGGCGCCAGGTCGTAAAAATCCGGATGGCCGTTGTACCAGCCGACAAAGGCGGCGGCGCCGTACACCCCGGCCGCCTCGCCGCCCGGAATGCCCAGGGGCCGGTCCAGCGGCGACCCGGTGGCCAGCACCACCGCGTCGTAGAGGCCACGCAGCTCGTCCAGGCTGATATCACGGCCCAGGACCACGTTGCCGAAGAAGCTCACCTGCGGCGCCTGGGCGGTGCGGGCAAAGGCGCGGGAGACGCCCTTGGTGCTTTGATGATCGGGGGCCACGCCGGCGCGGATCAGGCCGAAAGGGGTCGGCAAGGCCTCGATGATATCGACGTGGCAGTTCTCATTGGATTGCAGCAAGGCCGCGGCGGCGTAAAAACCGCTCGGCCCGGCACCGACGATGGCCACCTGCACGGGCATTTTATTTGCCTCCCCGACCTGTTTAGCCTTCATAGACCAAGGCCGTATCTACCGCAATGCAGCATCGCCGCACCCCGGCGAGGTTAACGCCGTCCCGCCATATCTCCAGACAACCCCTTGCTAGAGTGTCGCTTGTCGCGATTCAGATAGCATCGGTCGCGGGTGACGTAGCCGCGCGGGGCCGCATGCGGTCCAGAATGCCTAGAAAATCAGGCACCCCATGGGGCCTGGGACGGGTGGTCTTTTGCGGCGGCGTTGGAGGGTGTTGGGATGTCGGATTCGGACGATCTGGACCTGCGGTCCCTGGGTGACGACGACCTTGTGCAGCAGATGCACGACGACCTTTACGACGGCATGAAGGAAGAGATCGAGGAGTCCGTACACATCCTGCTCGAGCGCGGCTGGACGCCCTATGACGTCTTGACCAAGGCCCTGGTCGAAGGCATGCGCATCGTCGGTATCGACTTCCGCGACGGCATCCTGTTCGTGCCCGAGGTCCTGCTGGCCGCCAACGCCATGAAGGCTGGCATGTTCATCCTGCGGCCCCTGCTGGCCGAGACCGGGGCCCCGTCCATCGGCAAGATGGTGATCGGCACGGTCAAGGGCGACATCCACGACATCGGCAAGAACCTGGTCTCGATGATGCTGGAAGGCGCCGGTTTCGAGGTGATCAACATCGGCATCAACAACGCCGTGGAAAACTACCTGGCCGCCATCGAGGAGCATAAGCCCGACATCCTCGGCATGTCGGCGCTGCTGACCACCACCATGCCCTACATGAAGGTGGTTATCGAGGCGCTGAAGGCGAAAGGCATCCGTGACGACTTTATCGTCCTGGTCGGCGGCGCGCCGCTGAACGAGGCCTTTGCCGAGGCCATCGGCGCGGACGCCTATTGCCGCGACGCCGCCGTGGCGGTCGAAACCGCCAAGGAATTCATGGCCCGCAAGCACAACCAGCGCGGCATCAAGACTACATCCGCCGTCTAAGGGATCGCACCTATGACCCACACCATCGTCAGCTCTCACAAGCGTGAGGTGGTGATCGGCTTCGACCGGCCATTCTGCGTCATCGGCGAGCGCATCAACCCGACCGGCCGCAAGCGCCTGGCCGCCGAAATGGCCGCCGGCGACTACAGCTCCGTTCAGGCCGACGCCATCGCCCAGGTCGAGGCCGGCGCGAACATGCTGGACGTCAACGCCGGCATCCCCTTGGCGGACGAGCCGGCGATTTTGGCCGAGTCGATCAAGCTGGTGCAATCGTTGGTGGACGTGCCCCTGTCCATCGACTCCTCGATCGTCGCGGCGCTCGAGGCCGGGCTCGCGGTCTATCAGGGCAAGCCGTTGGTCAATTCGGTGACCGGCGAGGTGGAGCGACTCGAATCCGTTCTGCCCCTGATCAAGAAATACGGCGCCGCGGTGGTTGCCATTTCCAACGACGAGACCGGGATCTCCGAGGACCCGGACGTGCGCTTCGAAGTGGCCAAGCGCATTGTCCAGCACGCCGCCGATTATGGCATCCCCGCCGCCGACGTGGTGGTCGACCCATTGGTCATGCCGGTCGGCGCATTGGGCCTGGCGGGTGTGGCGGCCTTTCGCCTGATCCGCCGCCTGCGCGAGGAATTGGGCGTCAACACCACCTGCGGCGCCTCCAACATCAGCTTCGGCCTGCCCAACCGGCATGCATTGAACGCCACCTTCCTGTCCATGGCCGCCGGGGCCGGCATGACCTCGGCGATCATGAACCCGCTGCACCCGGAAGAGATGGCCGGTGTCTTTGCCGCCGATGTCCTGTTGGGCGCCGATCCCAACTGTGCCCGCTGGCTGCGCCGCTATCGCGATCCGAATGCACAGGGCAGCTCGGCCGACGGCGGCCGTCGCGAGCGCCGCCGCCCCCGCATCTAGCGCCCGAGCACGCACATGCCAAGTGTACCCCCCACCCTAACCCTCCCCCACAAGGGGGGAGGGAATATTATTTCACGTAAGCTTGTTACCCCCTCCCCCTCGATGGGGGAGGGTCGGGGTGGGGGTGATTCGCGAACTCCCAACGATCGAAATCAAAGGCCGTGACCGAACAGCCGCGCATCGTCTTTTCACCGTCCGGACGGCGCGGCCGTTTTCCCACCGGAACAACCGTACTCGAAGCGGCGCGCAGCCTGGGTGTCGATATCGATTCGATTTGCGGCGGCCACGGCCTGTGCGGTCGCTGCCAAGTCGACCTGAGCGTCGGCGCTTTCGCCAAGCACGACATCGACAGCCGGCCTGAGCACCTGTCGCCGGCCAACATCGTCGAAACCCGGTATGGCGAGCGCAAAAACATGCGCGCCGGGCGCCGCCTCTCCTGCCAGGCCTCGTTGTGCGGCGATGTGGTCATCGATGTGCCGCCGGAAAGCCAGGTGCACAAGCAAGTGGTGCGCAAGCGCGCCGAAGCCCGAGCCATCGAGATGGACCCGGCCATACGCCTGCATTATGTGGAGGTGCGCGAGCCGGACATGGCCAGCCCGTCCGGCGATCTGGAGCGGGTGCTGGATGCCCTGCGGGAGCAATGGGGAATCACCGGCCTGGAGTGCGACTTGCGCGTCCTCCAAGGACTTCAAAAGGCGCTGCGCCAAGGCGAGTGGAAGATCACGGTGGCGGTGCACCGCGGGCAAGTACTGATCACCACCTGGCCCGGCTTTCACGACCGCGCCTATGGGGTGGCGGTCGATGTCGGCTCCACCACCATCGCCGCACATCTGTGCGACTTGTCCAGCGGCGCCGTGCTGGCCTCCGCCGGGCGCATGAACCCGCAGATCCGCTTCGGTGAAGACCTGATGAGCCGGGTCTCCTACGTGATGATGAATCCGGGCGGCGAAAAGGAGTTGACCGGCGTCGTGCGCGAGGCGGTGAATGCGTTGTTCGCCGAGGTTGCCCAACAAGCGCAGGTCAGCCGCGACGACATCCTCAATGCCACTTTCGTTGGCAATCCGATCATGCATCACCTGCTGCTCGGCATCGACCCGATCGAGTTGGGCGGCGCTCCCTTCGCCCTGGCCGCCAATTCGGCCATGACTTTCTGGGCCAGCGAGATCGACCTGGTCGAGATCAACCGCAATGCCCGCGTCTATGTGCTGCCGTGTATCGCCGGCCACGTGGGCGCCGATACGGCCGGCGTCATCCTGTCGGAAAGCCCGCATCTGTCGGACGAGATCATGCTGGTGGTCGACGTCGGCACCAACGCCGAGATCGTGCTCGGCAACAAAGATCGCCTGCTCGCCTGTTCGTCGCCCACCGGACCGGCGTTCGAAGGTGCGCAGATTTCCTGCGGCCAACGCGCCGCACCCGGCGCCATCGAGAGGGTGCGGATCGACCGCGAAACCCTGGAGCCGCGTTTCAAGGTCATCGGCTGCGATCTCTGGTCCGACGATGCGGACTTCGCGGCGCAGACCCAGAACATCGGCGTCACCGGCATCTGCGGCTCGGGCATTGTCGAGGCGCTGGCGGAAATGTACCTGGCCGGCATTCTCACCACCGACGGCAGCATCGACGGCGCCGCCGCGGCGCGCAGCCCGCGGGTACGCGCAGATGCCCGCACGTTCGCCTATCACCTGCACGATGGGCCGCCGGAAATCCGTATCACGCAGAACGATGTGCGCGCCATCCAACTGGGCAAGGCGGCGCTATATGCGGGCGCCCGCCTGCTCATGGATCGTCTCGGTATCGAGACCGTGGACCGCATCGTCCTGGCCGGCGCGTTCGGCAGCCACATCGACGTCACCCACGCCATGATCCTGGGCATGATCCCCGATTGCGATCTGCGCAAGGTCGGCTCGGCGGGCAATGCCGCCGGCACCGGCGCCCGCATCGCCCTGCTCAACCAGAAAGCCCGCGACGATATCGAGGCGGTGGTGCGCCGGGTGGAAAAGATCGAGACCGCCGTGGAGCCGCGCTTTCAGGAGCACTTCGTCGGAGCCATGGGCATCCCGCACAAGACCGCACCCTTCCCGCACCTCAGCGCTGCGGTTGCCTTGCCGCCGCGTGGCGGCTTAGCATCCGGTGACCCCGGCCGGCGCCGGCGGCGCGGCCGGGCCTAAACGGCGGAGAGCGCAGACCATGGGCGAGAGCATCACTCTGAAGGCGGCGGACGGGCATTCCCTGGGGGCCTACATCGCGCGGCCAAGCACAGATCCTCGAGGCGGCGTGGTGGTGGTGCAGGAAATCTTCGGCGTCAACAGTCACATCCGTTCCGTCTGCGACCGCTACGCCAAGGCGGGTTACCTGGCCATCGCACCGGCCATCTACGATCGCATCGAGCCCGACGTGCAGCTCGGCTATTCGCCCGAGGATATCACCCGCGGCCGCGACATCCGCGGCAAGTGCACCATGGAGAATGTCATGCTCGACGTCTCCGCCGCCATCGACAAAATCGCCGAGGCGGGCAAGACCGGCATCGTCGGGTATTGCTGGGGCGGCACGATCGTCTTTGTGTCGGCCTGTCGCCTGGGGGATAAATTGTCATGTGGCGCAGTGTATTACGGCGGCCAAATCATCCCTCACCTGAATGAGAAACCGGCCGTTCCGTTGACCATGCATTTCGGCGATCTGGATACGTCGATCCCGGCCGCCGACATCGCGCGCATTCGCGCCGCCCACCCGGAGGCGACCGTGCACATCTACGAGGGTGCCGACCACGGCTTCAACTGCGACCAACGTAAGCAGTTCAACGCCGATGCCGCACGGCTGACCGAACGGCGCACGCTCGACTTTTTCGCCACGCACCTGCGATAGGCGGGCTTTAGACCGCCCGCGCGGCCTCCGTATCGGCGGGCAGGCCGCGTTCCTTGCGCGGGGTGCGGCCATAGAAATCCCGGTAGCACTTTGAGAAATGCGAGGCGGAGACGAAACCGCACGCCAGCGCCACGTCGATGATCGACATGTTGGTCTGCAACAGCAGCAAGCGCGCCTTATCCAATCGAAGCTCCAGATAGTAGCGCGCCGGCGATCGGTTCAGGTATTTGCGGAACAGCCGCTCAAGCTGGCGGGTGGAAAGATTGGCATCGCGCGCCAGGTCGATGCGGTTCAGCGGCTCTTCCAGGTTTTTCTCCATCACCTCGATGACCGAGAGCAGCTTCGGATGGCGCACGCCAAGACGCACCAGCAGGGACATGCGTTGATGGTCGTTCTGATCGCGGATACGCTCGTGCATGAACTGATCGGCCACCGATGCCGCCAGCTCGTGGCCGTGTTGCAGGGAGATGACGTTGAGCATCATGTCGATGGCCGCGGTACCGCCGGCACAGGTAAAACGGTTGCGGTCGATCTCGAACAATTCGGAGGTGATCTCGATCTCGGGAAAATCCTCGACGAAAGCGGCCAGGTTTTCCCAATGGATGGTACAGCGGTAGCCGTCGAGCAATCCGGCGCAGGCCAGGATATGGCTGCCGGTGCATAAGGCCCCGACTTCGGCCCCCTTGCGCGCCACGCGCCGCAGCCAGGAAATCACGGCCTTGTTCGTGTTTTTCTGCACCTCGACGCCGCTGCAGATGGCCACGACGGGCATGGCGGTGGCCTTGTCCAGATCACCCTCGGCGGTCAGGGAAATGCCGTTGGAGGCGGTGACCGGACGGCCATCCACCGAGAACAGGTGCCACTCATACAGACTCCTGCCGCTGGTGCGATTGGCCAGGCGCAAGGGCTCGACCGCCGCCGTGAAGGCGATCATGGAAAAATTCGGAATCAGGATCAGCCCGATCCGCAGCGGCAATTCCTTCGGCACGGCGCCCAGCATGTACGGCCCTTGTTGACCTTTCGTTCCTGTGGCGCCGAATGTGGCACAACTCCCCCGATGTCGCGAATGGAAAAATCGATGCCGCGAGTCCGCAAGCCGGGGACCGGTTCCATGCCGCCTTCTGCTGCCATAAGGCCCCGGTTTTTCGGGCCTTTCCCGGGAGCCGGTTTGCAAGGCCGAAAATTCCGGATAGGCTCTTTTTGGGGTCGCCGGGGGGACATAGCTGGGGGGCATTCGGGTGCGTTATTCTATCTTCAGCTTGATCCGCAACGCCCTCGCCTATCACGAAGATTGGCCGGCGGCCTGGCGCAGCCCGGAGCCGAAGCCAGCCTATGACGTGGTCATCGTCGGCGGCGGCGGCCATGGCTTGGCCACCGCCTATTATCTGGCCAAGGTGCACGGCATCAAGAACGTGGCGGTGATCGAGCGCGGCTGGCTCGGCGGCGGCAACACCGGGCGCAATACCACCATCGTCCGCTCCAACTACCTGTGGGACCAAAGCGCTGCACTCTACGAACATGCCATGAAGCTGTGGGAAGGGCTGTCGCAGGACCTGAACTACAACGTCATGTTCAGCCAACGCGGCGTGCTCAGCCTGGCGCATAGCCAGCACGACCTGCAGGCGCAATCGCGCCAGTCCAATGCCAACCGCCTGACCGGCATCGATTCCGAGCTGCTGACCCCGGCGCAGATCAAGGCCATGGTGCCGGTCATGGACCTGCGCGGCAGCGGCCGCTATCCGGTGCTCGGCGGCGCCCTGCAGCGGCGCGGCGGTACGGCCCGGCACGACGCAGTCGCCTGGGGCTATGCCCGCGGCGCCGATGCGCGCGGCATCGACATCATTCAAGAATGCCCGGTGCATGGCTTCCGCATCGCCGATGGGCGCATCCAGGGGGTGGAGACCGGCAAGGGCTACATCCAGGCCGGCAAGGTGGGCATCGCCGTCGCCGGCCATTCCAGCGTCCTCGCCAATCAGGCCGGATTTCGCCTGCCGGTCCAGAGCCAACCCCTGCAAGCCCTTGTTTCGGAACCGATCAAGCCAGTCCTGGACACGGTCATCATGTCCGCCGCCGTGCACGCCTACATCAGCCAATCGGACAAGGGCGAGCTGGTGATCGGCGCCGGCGCCGACCGCTATCTCGGCTATGGTCAGCGCGGCAGCCTGCCGGTCTCGGAAGATACGGTCAGCGCCATCTGCGAGCTGTTCCCCTCGTTCCGCCGCCTGCGCATGATGCGGCAATGGGGCGGCATCGTCGACATCTGCCCGGATGCCAGCCCGATCATCGGCAAGACGCCGGTCGAGGGCCTGTACCTCAACTGCGGCTGGGGCACCGGCGGCTTCAAGGCGACACCCGGCTCCGGCTGGGTGTTCGCCCATACCATCGCCCACGACAGGCCGCACGATTTGAACGCCGCCTTCTCGCTCGACCGATTCCGCACCGGCTTCCTGATCGACGAGCAGGGCGCGGCGGGAGTGGCGCACTGATGCGCGGGTGGTACTCATGCTGTTGATTCCCTGCCCGCACTGCGGTGAACGCGCTGAGAGCGAATATCACTACGGCGGCGAAGCGCACATCGCCCGGCCGTCCGATCCGGCCAAGGCCAGCGATGCCGAATGGGCCGACTACCTGTTCTTTCGCAAGAACACCAAGGGCGTCACGTTCGAGCGATGGCTGCATGCGCAGGGCTGCCGCCGCTGGTTCAACGTGGCCCGCCACACGGTGACCTACGAGATCCTTGCCGTCTACGAGATGGGCACGCCAGCGCCCAAGCTCGACACCCAGAGCGAAATCTGACGGCGCCGCCATGTCGCAAAGATTCCGCTTGCCCGAAGGTGGCCGCATCGACCGCGAAACGGCATTGAATTTCCGCTTCAATGGCAAGGACTTGCGCGGCTATGCGGGCGACACCTTGGCCTCGGCGCTGCTGGCCAACGGCATCCACCTGGTCGGGCGCAGCTTCAAGTATCACCGGCCGCGCGGCATCTTCTCCGCCGGGGCGGAGGAACCGAACGCCCTGGTGCAGCTCGGCCGCGGTGTCCGTACCGATCCGAACCTACGCGCCACACAGATTGAACTAGTGGAAGGTTTGCAGGCGCGGTCGCAGAACTGCTGGCCCAGCGTCGATTTCGACATCGGCGCCGTCAATGACCGGCTGGCCCGGTTCATGCCCTCGGGCTTCTACTACAAGACCTTCATGTGGCCGGCCGCGTTTTGGATGCGCTACGAGTATTTCATCCGCCACGCCGCCGGCCTGGGCACCGCGCCGACGGGCCGCGACCCAGACCATTACGACAAGACGTTCGCCCACTGCGATGTGCTGGTGGTCGGCGCCGGTCCCGCGGGCCTCGCCGCCGCCTTGGCGGCCGCCCGCACCGGCGCCCGGGTCATCCTGGCCGAGCAGGATTCGGAGGTGGGCGGCGCCCTGCTCGGCCTCGGCGATGAGAAAATCGGCGGCAAGCCGGCCCCGGCTTGGGTCGAGGATGCCCGCGCCGAGCTTGCGGCCTGTGCCGATGTGCGAGTGCTTACCCGGACCACCGCCTATGGCTATTTCGACCACATGACCGTGGGCCTGCTGGAGCGAGTCACCGATCACCTGCCCCAACCAGCCGCGCACCTGCCGCGCCATCGGCTGTGGAAGCTGCGCGCCAAGCAGATCGTGCTGGCCACCGGCGCGTTGGAGCGGCCCCTGGTGTTCCGCGACAACGACCGGCCGGGCATCATGCTGGCCGGCGCCTGCCAGACCTATCTGAATCGCTACGCGGTGAAAGCCGGACAAAAAGCGGTCGTCTTCACCAACAACGACGGCGCCTACGCCGTGGCCAACGATCTGGCCGCCGCCGGTGTGAAGATCGCGGCCATCGTCGATGCGCGGCCCCATCCGGAAGGGCCGCACGGCGAACGGGCGGAGGCTGCGGGCCTGCCGGTCCTGGCCGGCCATGCCATCGTCGCCACCACGGGCGACAAGCGGGTGCGCCAGGTGCGCATCGCTCCGCTCAGCGACGACGGCCGCGGCCTCTCCGGCGCCGCGCACGATGTGGAGTGCGATTTGGTCGCCGTCTCCGGCGGCTGGAATCCGGCGGTGCATCTGTTCAGCCAGGCGCGCGGCAAGATCCGCTTCGACGAGACGCGCGGCTGTTATGTCCCCGCTCAGGCGCTTAAGGCTGTGCATTCGGCGGGGGCCGGTAACGGCAGCTTTGGCTTGGCTACGTGTCTGGACGAGGGTTTCGCCGCCGGCGAGACGGCGGCCAAGGCCGCCGGCATCGCCAGTAAGGGGCGGCGCAAGAAGGCCCCGGCCGCCGGCGACGACACGTTCCTGCCGGCGCGCTGGATGTGGCTGGTGCCGGCGGAAACGCCCGTAGGGCGTGGCGGCAAGCACTTCGTCGATCTGCAATCTGATGTCACCGCCGCCGACTTGCGGCTGGCCATCCGCGAAGGCTACCGCTCCATCGAGCATGTGAAGCGCTATACCACCACCGGCATGGGTACCGACCAGGGCAAGACCGGCAACGTCAACGCCATCGGCATCATCGCCGACACCCTGGGCCGGCCGATGACCGAGATCGGCGTGACCACGTTCCGACCGCCCTACACGCCGGTGACCTTCGGCGCCTTCGCGGGGCGCGACGTGGACGGCCTGCTCGATCCGGTGCGCAAGACGCCCATCCACGCCTGGCACGAACGGGCCGGCGCGCCCTTCGAGGTGGTCGGGCAGTGGCACCGGGCCTGGTACTACCCGAAGCCGGGCGAGGACATGCACACGGCGGTGGCCCGCGAGGTAAAAGCCGTGCGTGCCTCTGTCGGCGTGGTCGACGCCTCCACCCTGGGCAAGATCGACATCCAAGGCAAGGATGCCGCCACCTTGCTGAACCGGGTGTACACCAACGCCTGGAGCAAGCTGGAAATCGGCAAGTGCCGTTATGGACTGATGCTGGGCGAGAACGGCATGGTCATGGACGACGGGGTCACTGCCCGCCTTGGCGCGCACCACTATCTGATGACCACGACCACCGGTGGGGCCGCCACGGTGCTGCGCCACATGGAAGAATTTCTGCAGACCGAGTGGCCCGATCTGGACGTGCATCTGACCAGCGTGACCGAGCAGTTCGCCACCGTCTCCCTGGCTGGGCCGAATGCCCGCCGTTTGCTGGCCGAGTTGACCAGCGACATCGAGCTGTCGCCCAACGCCTTGCCGCACATGGGTGTGGCCGAAGGCACCGTCGCCGGCATCCGGGCGAGGGTGTTCCGCATCTCGTTTACCGGCGAGATGAGCTATGAAATCAACGTGCCGGCCAGCTATGGCCTGGCCCTGTGGCAGGCGGTGATGACCGCGGGCGAGAAGTACGACATCACGCCCTATGGCACCGAGGCCATGCACGTGCTGCGCGCCGAGAAAGGCTACATCATCGTCGGCCAGGAAACCGACGGCTCGGTCATCCCCGGCGATCTGGGCATGGACTGGATCGTCTCCAAGACCAAGGATTTCGTCGGCCGCCGCTCGCTCTCCCGGCCGGATATGCTCAAGACCGACCGCAAGCAACTGGTTGGCTTGCTGACCGACGATCCGAAAGTGGTGCTGCCGGAAGGCGCGCAACTGGTCGAGCGCGCGCACGGGGCGCCGCCCATGGCCATGATCGGCCATGTGTCCTCCAGCTACCGCAGCCCCAATCTGGACCGCTCGATTGCCCTGGCCCTGGTCAAGGGCGGACTCAGCCGCAAGGGCGACAAGATTTTCGCGCCACTGGCGGACGGGCGGGTGATCCCCTGCACCATTGCCAATCCGGTGTTCCTCGATCCGGAGGGGGAGCGTCTGCGTGAGTGACATGTATCTCAGGCAAAGCCCCCTCGCCCACCTGGGCCTGGACAGCCGGGCGGACGCCGGCCGCGGCGATGCCGGTGTGGTCATGAGCGAGCAGCCCTACCGGGGCATCGTCGGCATCCGCGCCAAGCCCGGCAACGCGGCGGTCATGGCCGCCATCGAGGCCGCCCTCGGCATGGCCCTGCCGCAGACACCGAACACCACCGCCGCTTCGGCCGGCGCGCTGGCCCTGTGGCTCGGCCCGGACGAGTGGTGGATCGTCACCCCCGGACCGGCGCCGGAAAGCGGCCCGGCCATGGCGGCGGCCTTGCGGACCGCCACCGGCATGCCGGGTGCCGTGACCGATGTCAGCGAAAGCCGCACCTGCGTGCGGGTCAGCGGCCCACGCGCCCGCGACCTGCTGTGCAAGGGCCTGCCCTTGGACCTGCACCCGCGCGCCTTCCCGGTCGGCGGCTGTGCGCAAAGCCACCTGGCCAAGACGGGCGTGCTTCTTCATCTGGTAGCCGATGCCGGGGGGTCAGATGGCCCCACCTTCGAGCTCTACGTCCTCCGCTCCTTCGCCGAATACCTCTGGCTCTGGCTGGAAGACGCGGCGCGCGAATACGGGCTCGCCATCGCCCCTTCGTGACCGGCAAGGGAGGCGCCGGCACCGGGCCCGCACGGGCCGCGGCATGTTCAGGTGCGAAAATACCTATGCTCGGATACGAAAATCCGGCTATGGTAGCGGCAGTGGTCAAAGGGGCCTGAAGCAGCCGCTGCGAAAGCGGCGCACACCAAGCGGCCCCGAATGTCAGCACGCATTGGGCGAGACGAGGACCGACCTCGGTTCGCCACGTCGCGAGCTTGTAACAAAAACGTCACATAACGTAACGCACGAGTGTAAGAGATCACCACCAACCTGCCGCATACCACACGGCAACCTTCAGAATCTTCAGGGATGAGCAAAACAATCATGGATAACTCAAGCATCAAGACACAGCGCGCCGCGCGCGCCTTTACGCGCCGCACGCTTCTGCAAACCGCGGCCGCCGGCGCCATCGTCGCCACCGGCCCGTTCGTCGTCAGCAGCAAGGTTCTCTCCTCGTCCGGCGAGGTGAAGGTCTTTGCCTGGGCCGGCTATTTCTCCGACAAGATGATGGCCGACTTCGAGAAGAAGACCGGCATCAAGGGAACCCGCATCGAATTCGGCAGCAACGAAGAGCAGATGAACACGGTCAAGGCCAACCAAGGCAAAGGCTTCGATCTGATCATGCCGACCATCGACCGCGTCCCGCAGTACGTCAGCGAAGGTCTGCTCCAGCCGCTGGATGACTCGAAGATCAATTTCGGCGATGTCATCGACGGCAACCTGCGCGGCTCCGACGAGGGCGGCGGCAAGGTCGAGGGCAAGCGCTACGTGGCGCCGAGCGACTGGGGCACCGAGGCGCTCACTTTCGACATGGAGAAGGCGCCGCTCGCGTATGGCACCGCCAGCTACGGCGACATGTGGAACCCGGACTACGCCGGCAAGGTTACTTGCCGCGGCCATTCCGGCCTGGTGGGCATAGGCCTGTATCTGCAGGATGACGGCAAGCTGCCGCACACCATGCGGGAAGCCTTCGCCGACGAGAAGAAGATGGTGGCCAACTACGACATCATCCTCGCGTTCGCCGTAGAGCATAAGCCGGCGATCGCCCAGTTCTGGAGCAACGAAAACGAAGCCCAGGGTGCCTTCCGCACCAATGGCTGCGTCATCGGCCAGACTTGGGATTCCACCGGCGCCCGCCTATGGGACGAGGGCATGCCCATCCGTTACATCGCGCCTAAGGAAGGCGCTTTGGCCTGGATCGAAGGTTTCGGCATGCTCTCGGGCGCCGAAAACATCGAGCAGGCGAATGCCTTCGTGAACTGGTACTACACGCCGGAAGTCGGCGCCATGTACGCCAACGAAACCAAGATCAACTCGACCGTCAAGGGCGCCGATGCTCACCTGGAAGAGTTCAACAAGAAGTTCTTCGCCGCCGCCTATCCGGGCGACGCGTTGAGCAAGCTGTGGTCTTGGCCGATCCAGGACGCCTGGTTCATCTCCAAGCGTAACGAGTACGCGGAAAAGTTCCTGGCAGCGTAAGCCGCGGAACGAACGACCGGTTCGGGACCGGAGCCTCTCAGCTCCGGTCCCAGCCACCGCGACGGTGCCAAGGCACGGCCGCGGACCTGCTTGGAGCGTAGGCCATGTCGGTTCTGTTGCAGCGTTACGGCTGGGCCCTGACCTCGATCATCTGCGGACTGACCGTTCTTTGGGTGGTGGTGCTGGTGGTCTTGCCGCAGATCACCATGATCGACTATTCCCTGCGCCCAAACCTGCCCCTGCCCGAGCGCGGCGGACCGAACGACGTGCTCACCCTGGCCAACTATACGACCCTGGCGGGTAACGAGATTCACCGGGCCATTTTCGTCAAGACCATCTGGGCCAGCGCCCTGGTGACCGTGCTGACGTTCCTGGTCTGCTATCCCATCGCCTATCACCTGGCCCAGGTCGCCACCGGCCCGCGCGCGGCCTTGCTGGTGCTGCTGCTGATCATTCCCTTCTGGATCAACGAGATCCTGCGCACCTTCGCCTGGTGGATCATCCTGGCCTACAACGGGCCGCTCAATCAGACACTGGTGGCGCTGGGCTTCATCGACGAACCGATTCGCTACCTCTCCGGCAACAGCGGCGTCATCATCGGCATGATCTACGCCTACATCCTGTTCATGGTCTTCCCGCTCTACAACGCCATGGAATCTCTCGACCGCAACCAGATCGAGGCGGCGCGGGACTTGGGCGCGCCGGTGTGGCGCATCCATTGGCGGATCGTCATGCCCCATGCCAAGCCGGGCATCGCCACCGGCTGCATCATGACCTTCATGCTGGCCGCCGGCTCGTACGCGGTGCCCGCCCTGCTCGGCTCGCCCGGCAGCCGCTGGTTCACCGAGATCATCTACAACTGGTTCTTCGAGGGCGGCAACTGGAACCAGGGGGCGGCCTATGCCTTCATCCTGCTGATCCTGTGCATCGTCTTCATCTTCGTCATGATGCGCGTCTTCCGCGTCGGCCTGGGGGACATCGCGAAATGAGCGCGCAACGCATCGCCGAAGTCTTCACCCGCACCTACATCGGCATTTTCTTCCTGTATCTCTTCCTGCCGCTCATCGTCATGGGCACGGCGACCTTCAACGACAGCCGCTTCCCGACGATCACGCCATGGCGGGGGACGACCTTGAAGTGGTTCTCGGCGCTGGCCGCCGACAATCAGATGTGGAACGCCTTGTGGACCAGTTTCGCCGTGGGTGTCGGGGTGATTCTGGTCGCGGTGCCCATCGGTGTGGCCGCCGCCCTGTTCCTGTCCGATCTGCAGACCCGCGCCAAGACCTTTATCTATGGGGTGATGGTTTCGCCGTTGCTCACACCCGGCGTCATCATCGGCATATCCACCCTGATCTTCTGGCGGCCGTACGGCGTGACCGGCGGCATGCTGCTGATGATCCTGGCGCAAAGCTCGTTCATCGCCGCCTATGTCATGCTGATGGTGATGGCGCGCATGCAGCGCTTCGACCGGACCCTGGAGGAAGCCGCCCTCGACCTGGGCGCGACGCACCTGCAGGCGTTCCGCAAGGTGACCTTGCCGTTCCTGCGGCCGTCCATTCTGGCGGGGTGTCTGATCGCCTTCCTGCAATCGTTCGAGAACTACAACACCACCATCTTCGTGCGCGGCTTCGATACCACCTTGACGGTCTACATCGCCTCCAAGGTGCGCACCGGCGTGACTCCGGCGGTCAATGCCTTGGGCCTGATCCTGATCGGTGTGACGATTTTGGCCGCCATCGCGTACGAGATCCGCCGGCGCAGCGAGGCCGCCGCGGCGGCCGCGGAAGCAGACCGAGCCCGCGCCGCCGATGACGCGACTCTGACAGCCGCCGCTTGAAGCCTGAACTAGGCGAATGCGTCGGGCATCGAGTCTTTTATCCGCCGGATGTAGTCCTGTAACGCTTCGTCGATGGCCGCATCCAAGGGCGGGGCCTGATACTCCGCCAGCAGCTTGCGGCAGCGAACATTGGCGCGCTGAGTCAAATCCTTGGCGCCCTCAGCCTCCCACTGCTCGAAGCTGTTGTTGTCGGCGATGGGCGAGCGGTAGAAGGCGGTTTCGAAATTCGCCTGGGTGTGTGCGCACCCCAGGAAGTGACTGCCCGGCCCCACTTCGCGGATGGCATCCATCGCCTGGCCGTTTTCCGAGAGATCGAACCCCTCGCACATCACCTGCATCATGCCGAGCTGGTCGGCATCCATGATGAATTTCTCGTAGGACGAGACCAGGCCGCCTTCCAGCCAGCCGGCGGCGTGCAGCACGAAGTTGGCGCCGGCCAGCACCGTGGGCAGCAGGGTCTGGGCGCTTTCGTAGGCCGACTGCGCATCCGGGATCTTGCCGGCGCACAACGAGCCGCCGGAGCGGAACGGCACGCCCAGGCGCCGCGCCAGGGCGGCGGCGCCATAGAGCACCAGCGCCGGCTCCGGCGTGCCGAAGGTGGGCGCCCCCGATTGCATGGAGATGGAGCTGGCGAACGAGCCGAACACCACCGGCGCCCCGGGCCGCACCAATTGCGCGAAGGCCATGCCGGCCATGGCCTCGGCCAGGGTCTGGGTCAGGGTGCCGGCGGGAGTGACCGGCGACATGGCCCCGGCCAGGATGAAGGGAGTGACGATGACCGCCTGGTTGTGCCGGGCATAGACCTTCAGGGCGCCCAGCATGGTGGCATCGAATGTCATCGGCGAGTTGGCATTGATCAGGCTGATCAGCACCGTGTTGTCCTCGACGAATTGGTCGCCGAAGACCAGCTTGGCCATGGCCACCGTATCCTCGGCCCGCTCGGGCGCCGTGACCGAGCCCATGAACGGCTTATCGGAATAGTGGATGTGGCTGTAGACCATGTCCAGGTGGCGCTTGTTCACCGGCACGTCCACCGGCTCGCACACCGTGCCGCCGGAATGGTGCATGGCCGGGGTCATGTAGGCCAGCTTCACCAGATTGGCGAAATCCTCGATGGTGGCATAGCGCCGCCCCTTCTCCAGATCGCGGATGAAGGGCGGCCCGTAAACCGGTGCGAACACGGTGTTTTTCCCGCCGATCTCCACGGTGCGTTCCGGGTTGCGGGCGTGCTGGGTAAAGGTGGCCGGCGCGGTCTTGAGCAAAGTGCGGCACAGACCGCGGGGAAAGCGCACCCGCTCGCCCTGCACATCGGCGCCGGCGTCCTTCCACAGGCGCAAGGCTTCCTCGTCGCCGCGAAATTCGATGCCGATCTCGGCCAGGACCGTATCGGCATTGTTTTCGATGAGGGTCAGGCCTTCCTCGTTCAGGACCTCGTAGACCGGGATCTTGCGGGTGATATAGCGCAACTGCGTGATACCGCCGCCGCGCCGGGCCGCGCGCCGGGCATCGGCGCCGCCGCCATGCCCGCGCCGCCCGCGGCCAGGGGCGGCCCCTGCCGTTGCCTCGTCCGCCATGTCGCCCATGCCCGCCATCCACACCGGCTGCCAAACCCAGATTGAGTATTCCCAGCGCCAGGCCATCCCCTCTGTCGTTTCTGCGACCGGGAACGGCAGAAAAACGGCGCCCTCGGCACAACCCCATGGGTGTCGGAATTGCGCCGCGGGATGTCGCTATCGGCCCCGCAGCGCGGTATTCTGTGCGCCAAGGTGCCCAGAAGTTACGCAAGATGCCGGGGAGGTTTGCCATGAAAACACAGGCGCGGGTGGTGGTGATCGGCGGCGGCGTGGTTGGGGTCTCCACCCTATATCACCTGGCCAAGAAGGGCTGGACCGACGTGGTTCTGTGCGAGCGCACCGAACTGACCGCCGGGTCCACTTGGCATGCCGCCGGCCTGCTGCCGCTATTCAACATGAGCTACAGCGTCGGCCAGATCCACAAGTATTCGGTCGCCCTGTACAAGACCCTGGAGGCGGAAACCGGACAGCCGGTCGGTTTCGCCCAGGTCGGCAACCTGCGCCTCGCCACCAACCGAGACCGCATGGACGAGTACCACCACTACGCCGGTACCGCGCGCACCATCGGCATCAACGTCGAGTTCCTCAGCCCCGGCGACATCAAGGATCGGGTTCCCTTCTGCAACACCAAGGGCCTGGTCGGCGCCATCCTGCACCCGGACGACGGCTATATTCAGCCCGCCGATGTCACCATGGCCATGGCCAAGGGCGCCCGCAACCGTGGCGCCGAGATCTACCAGCGCACGCCGGTGACCGCCATCGAGCGTACCGAGAGCGGCGAGTGGCGGGTGAAAACCACCAAGGGCGATATTGTCTGCGAGCACGTGGTGAGCGCCACCGGCAACTATGCCCGCCAGACCGGGCGCCTGGTCGGCCTCGACATCCCTGCCATCCCGGTCGAGCACCAGTTTCTGGTCACCGAGCCGCACCCCGCGCTGGTCGAGCGCAAGAAGAATGGCCTGCCGGAGATGCCGATCCTGCGCGAGCCCGATGCCTCCTACTACATGCGCGAGGAACGCCAGGGCCTGCTGCTCGGCCCCTATGAGAAGGGCGCGCCGGCCTGTTTCGTCGATGGCGTCCCGGCCAGCTTCGAGAAGGACCTGTTCCCCGGCGACCTGGACCGCCTGGAGCCGCACATCGAGGCGGCGATCGCCCGCGTGCCCTATTTCGGCGAGGTCGGCGTGAAGGACGTCATCAACGGCCCCATCGCCTATACCCCGGACGGCAGCCCACTGGTCGGGCCGGCGTGGGGCTTGCGCAATTTCTGGATCAACGAGGGGCACAGCTTCGGCGTCACCGCTGCCGGTGGTGCCGGTTGGCAACTGGCCGAGTGGATCGTCGAGGGGCAGCCGTCCATCGACATGCTGGGGGTCGATCCCCGCCGCTTCGGCGACTATGCGGGCAAAAGCTTTCTGCGCACCAAGAACGAGGAAGCCTATGCCAACGTCTTCACCATCCACTATCACGACGAGGAGCGGCCCGCCGCCCGCCCCTTGAAGACGACGCCCTGCTACGACCGCATGAAGGCCCTGGGCGCCGTGTTCGGGCAGAAGTTCGGCTGGGAGCGGCCCAACTGGTTCGCCCCCAAAGGCACGGAGGCACGTGACAAAAATTCGTTCCGCCGCGCCAACTACTTCGAGCCGGTGGGCGAGGAATGCCGGACTGTGCACGAGGCCGTCGGCCTGCAGGACATGAGCGCGTTTTCCAAGTTCCTGGTCTCCGGCCCCGGTGCCGAGGCGTTTCTCGACCGCATGGTGGCCAACCGCCTGCCCAAGACCGTGGGCCGGGTCAGCCTGTGCCACGCCCTGAACACGCGCGGCGGCGTGCGTTCCGAATTCACCATCCTGCGCGAGGCGGCCGACCGCTTCTACCTGGTCTCGGCCGGCGCCATGGAGCGCTTCGACTGGGATTACCTGTGCAAGCAGGCGCCCACGGACGGCAGCGTCCGCCTGGACAAGATCACCACCCAGCACGGCGTGCTGGTGGTCGCCGGGCCGAAGTCGCGGGAGCTGATGAGCCGGGTCACCGATGCCGATCTGTCGAACGCCGCCTTCCCCTGGCTGACCGGCCGCATCGCCGATGTGGGCCTGGCTCCCTGCCGCCTCATGCGCCTGAACTTCGTCGGCGAGCTGGGCTGGGAAATTCACCACCCCATCGAGATGCAGAACCACATCTTCGACGCCCTGATGCACGCCGGCCGCGACTTGGGGCTAAAGCCGTTCGGCATTCGCGCCATGGACTCCCTGCGCCTGGAGAAATCCTACCGGCTGGTGGGCACCGAGCTGTCCATCGAATACGCCGCCTTCGAATCCGGCCTGCACCGTTTCGTGCACCCCAACAAGGGCGACTTCATCGGCCGCGATGCCCTGGTCGCCTGGCAGCAGAACGGGTTTCAGAACGCCTTCATCACCTTCGAGACCGGCAAGATCGAGGATGCCGATGCCATCGGCAACGAGCCGATCTTCCGCAAAGGCGAATTGGTCGGCCGCGCCACCGCCGGCGGCTATGGCTGGCGCGTGGGCAAGAGCCTGGGCCTCGGCTTCGTCCGTCCCGAGTATGCCGAGCCGGGCACCGCCCTGGAGATCGAGGTGCTGGGCGAGCGCAAGCCGATCACCATCATCCCCGAAAGCCCGTTCGACCCGGAGAATGCGCGGCTAAGGGGGTAGCCTCCCCCGTCTCTGCGCGCCATCCCTGAACCCGCCCTGCCCAGGACCGTTCGGCCCGGGCGGGACGGCGGGGTCTCCACCATCGGCGGCAAATTGAAAAGTTATGCACAGGGCGTGGCTTTTCCACTCTCGCTGTCATCCAATGTTCTTCGTCGTTGCATATTATCCCGGGTTGACCCACCGTTATCCCAGCGGTTTTAGGAACATAAGGGGATGTATGGCGAGCAGTCTCAAGCGCGGCGCGATGTTCATCGGGGCGGCTTTGGCCGCCTTGATCGTGGTGGTCCCGGCACAGGCCGCGGAAACGCGGCTGACGGTGATGACCTACAATATCTGGGGCGGCGGACAGAACGAAGACAAGCCCATCGATGAAACGGTCGCGGCGATCAAGGCCGCCGGCGCGGACATCATCGGCGTCCAGGAAACCCGCCTCGAAGGCGATGTCTGCACCGCGGATATCTGCCCGCCGGCGGGCGAAAGCGTCGCCAAGAAAATCGCCGATGCGCTTGGGTTCCACGTCTACGACCAGACCGCCGAGAACGTGGCCTTGTGGGCGAATGCGGTCATCAGCCGGTATCCCATCGGCAAGGCCACGGCGAACGATCTCGGCGTGCCGATCGACGTGCAAGGGCGCAAGGTCTATGCGTTCAACATCCATCTGGATGATTCGCCCTATCAGCCTTATCAGCTGCTCGGTATCGAGTATGGCGACGCGCCGTTCATCAAGACGGAGGCCGAGGCGATCAAGTTCGCAAACGAGACGCGCGGCCCCGCCATCGATCTCTTGCAAAGCGATTTGAAGGAAGCCGAAGGCGCCGATGCCGTGTTCATCTTCGGCGATTTCAACGAGCCTTCGCAACATGATTGGACCAAAGGCGCAGTGACGGCCGGGCATCATCCGGTCGTCGTTCGCTGGCCGACAACGACACGCATCGAGAGCTTCGGATTCACGGATCTGTTCCGGACCGCGGCCCCCGATCCGGTGGCCAAGCCGGCCTATACCTGGACACCGACCGGCGATCCCGCCGATCCGGAGGATCACCACGACCGGATCGACTTCGTCTTCGGCCGCGCCGCCAACCTGAGCATCGAGAGCGCCGGGATCGTGGGCGAGAAATCGCCGGAAGCCGACATCGTCGTGACACCCTGGCCGTCCGATCACCGGGCCGTCGTGGCGACCGTGAAATTCTGAATCATCCCGGAAAGCCCATACGACTTGGAGAATGCGCTGTTGAGAGGGTAGGTCACCGGTGGCAGAGTAAGCGAATGCCCCCGATCAAGATCTCATACCACTCGGATGTCTTGTGCATCTGGGCCTATGTGGCGCAGGCCCGGCTTGAGGAGGTGGTCCAGCACTTCGGCGATCGGGTTGTCATCGAGACCCACTATTGCTCGGTGTTCCCGGATGCCTGGAGCAAGATCGAGGAGGTGTGGAAAACCCGCGGCGGCTTTGCCGGTTTCAACACGCACCTGCTGGAGGTGGCCACGCGCTTCCCTCACGTTCCAGTGCACCCGGGACTATGGCTCGATGTGCGGCCGCGCACCTCGGCCAGCGCCCATCTGTTCCTGAAAGCGGTGGAGTTGATCGAGCACGCCGGCGACGCCCCGCCCCTGCCCTATCTGGAACGGCCCTCGGTGCGCGCCGCGTGGGCCATGCGCCGGGCGTTCTTCGAATTCGCCAAGGATATCTCCGATTGGCACGTCCACCGCCAGATCGCAGACGACCTGGCCATCGACCACGCCCAGATCGAGGCCAGAATCCGTTCCTCCGAAGCCATGGCGCGCCTGGCCGCCGACTATCAGCACAGCGAGAAAAACCGCATCGAAGGCAGCCCCACGTTCGTCCTCAACGACGGCCGGCAAAAGCTGTTCGGCAACGTCGGGTACCGGGTACTCGAAGCCAATATCCAGGAGCTTTTGCGCACGCCCTCCACCGGCGAAGCGAGCTGGTGCTAGAGCAATATGCGCGAAAGTTGACGCGTTTGCCCCCTCACCCTCCCATCGCTGGCGCGATGGGGCCCTCCCTCTTCCACGAGGGGAGAGGGAAAATCGATGCGAATCGAACCCCTTAACCCTCTCCCCACCGTGGGAGAGGGTGGTGAGGCAAAGCCGATCCGGGTGAGGGGCGATTCAACTTTCGCGCACCTTGCTTTAGCTAGCCCACTCGGCATTGCCCGTGTGAGATTGCTTGGCGAGGTTCGCCGCCAAGCCGCCACCGATTCAGATACTGAACTAGTCACGCCGAAGAGCGGAGAATAGTTTGCCCCATGGCTCTTACAGCGCAACTCGATCGTTGCTTGAATGGCGCGGCCATTCCAGCACGGAGTTGACAACAGCAGAGGAACATCATGGGCAAAAATCTGTACGAACGGCTTGGCGGCGCCAAGGGCATTGCCACATTGGTCGACGACATCGTCGAAGCGCACATGAACAATCCGTTGGTCAAGGCTCGATTCCTGCCTTACCGCGACGATCCGGAAACCCTTACCCGCGTCAAGCAGCATACGTGCAATTTTCTCGGCGCCGGCAGCGGCGGGCCGGAACAGTATAGCGGCCGTGGCATGTCCGAGACCCATCGCGGCATGAACATCAGCGAGCAGGAATACATGGCCGTCATCGACGACATCCTGAGCGCGCTCGACAAGAACAAGATCGACGAACAGTCCCGCAAGGATGTCCTGGCGATCGCCTATTCGCTAAAGGAGCAAATCATTCACGTCTGAACTTCGGGGGGTTCATTCTAAGCGGCGGTAAATTGCTCTGAAATAATCCCTTCTCGGCCATATCTTCTCGACCGACGCCATCAGTGCGCGCGGTTGTGGCCGCGCTGGGCAGCCGGATCGCCCCCTCACCTTGAATGCCAAGGTCGTCGTCATGCACAGCAGCGTCTAGCCGCCGCTCATGGCCGTCAGCACATACACCTGCGTCCCCGGCGCCAAGGGTGTCTGCAAGGTGGCGCGCCGGCCTTCGACGAAGATGTTGATGTGGCGGCGGATGGCCGGCGTCGAATCGCACAGGCGGTCGCGCATGCCGCGCCAGCGGGCATTCAGGGCATCGATCATGCCGTCCACGGTCGACGCGGTCACCTCGACCTCGGCCTGCGAGCCGGGAAACAGGGCGACCAAGGCGGGCGGCAGCAGGACCGTCACGGTAGCCGGCGCGACGGTCCGGTGCTGCATCGTGTCTTTCTCGCCGTGGGGCACGTCACGATCCGGGGCTGAGTGTTTCCACCGAGGTAATGGTCGGCAAATGTTGCGCGATGCACTTCCAGGTATCGCCTTCATCGATGCTGGCGAACAGCGAGCCCGACGTGGTGCCGAAGTAAAGCCCGGCTGGTTCCCGTGTGTCGGTTGCCATACCCTGGCGCAAGACGCTGAGAAACGCATTCCCTTGCGGCAGGCCGGCGCGCAGGTCTTGCCACGCGCGCCCGCCGTCGCGGGTGCGCCAGACGGCCAACTTGCCATCGGGCACGAACCGCCCGAGCACGTCGCCGTTCAACGGCACCAGGTAGAGCGTGTTCGGATCCCGCGGGTGGGCTGCGGCGGGAAAGCCAAAGGTCGAGGGCAAGCCCGCCTCGATGCTGGTCCAGCTTTTCCCGCCGTCCTCGCTCCGGTACATGCCGCAGTGGTTCTGCTGGTATAGACGCTCTGGCATGCCCGCCGCCATGGCCAGGGAGTGCACGCATTGGCCATACTCCGGATACCGCTGCCCCTCGGGCGCGTAGTCCATGCGCGTTCCCTTGTTGCGGGGCTCCCAGGTCTTGCCGCCATCGGCGGTGTAAAAGACGCCGCCGGTCGAGATGGCCACCCACACCCGATTTTCATCGGCCGGATGCGGAACGATCGTATGCAAGATCAGCCCGCCGCCGCCCGGCTGCCACTCGGCGCGCGACGGATGGTCCTGCAGGCCGGAGACGTGCCGCCAGGTTTGCCCGTCGTCGTCGCTGCGGAACAGTCCGGCCGGCTCAACGCCGGCATACAGATGCCCGTTGCGGCGGGCCAGGCTCCATACCGATTTGATCGGGTCCTTTCCGGCGGCATAGGCCAAGCCTTCGCTGGAATGGCTCCAGGTGCGGCCCTTGTCGGTGGATTTCCACACCGCCGGGCCGAACCATTCGTTGCCGCCGCCGCCATAGATCGTGCCCGTCGCCGGATCGGCGACGACATGATTGATCGGCCAGGATTCACAGAACGGGCCGCGCAGCGACCACGACGTGCGCCGGGCATCTCCGTCCAGCAGAAACACCCCTTTCCGGGTTCCGATCAGCAGGGTCGCACCGTGAGCCATTCAAAAAATCCTCCTCAGTTGTCCGTCGTCCGAAGGCTGCCGTTCACCACGATGTCCTTGCGCATGAACACCAGGATGGAGTCCTGGTGCGCTTGGAGAGGGCGCGGGTCGCAGTGCGGATGGTGAAACCGTCCGGCGATGCCATGGCGCACTATACCCCCCGCCACGAGCCCCCGCCACGGCCCCGCCACGCCGGAACGCTTGCCCATTTGCCCGGCCCCGATTAGGGTCCGCCCCATGTCGAATCTGTTGCAGGAATTGCTGGCCGAGCGGCCGTGGCTGCTGGCCGATGGGGCCACGGGCACCAACTTCTTCGCCGCCGGCCTGGAGGCGGGTGCGGCGCCGGAGTTGTGGAACATCGACCATCCGGACAAGGTGCTGGCCCAGTACACCTCGTTCATCGATGCCGGCTCCGACATCATCCTGACCAACACCTTCGGCGGCACCCGTTACCGCCTGAAGCTGCACGATGCCGCCGAGCGGGTGGCCGAGATCAACATCGCCGCCGCGCGCCTGGCCCGCCAGGCGTCGGATGCGGCCGCCAAGGAAACGGGCCGCAAGATCGCCGTCGCCGGTTCCATGGGTCCGACCGGCGAGCTGTTCATGCCCCTG
>DASWJP010000045.1:0-1670 GCA_036397065.1 Kiloniellales bacterium
AGGATATCCGGTTCCTTCTCTACGACGTCTTCGACTACGAAGGCCGGGTGCATGCCCTGCCCGGTTTCGAGGATGCCAGCCGCGATGTGGTCGATGCGGTCCTGGAGGAAGCGGCCAAGCTCAGCGTCAACGAGCTTCTGCCCCTCAACCGCCCGGGCGACGAGGAGGGCTGCGCCTTCGAGAATGGCGTCGTGCGTACCCCCAAGGGCTTCAAGGAGGCCTACACGGCCTTTTGCCAGGGCGGTTGGACCGGTCTCTCCTGCGATCCCGATTTCGGCGGTCAGGGCCTGCCCAAGACCTTGCAGTTCATTGTCGACGAGCTGATCTGTTCCACCAATCTCAGCTTCGGCACCTATCCGGGCCTCAGCCACGGCGCCTATAACGCGCTGGCCCTGCACGGCAGCGACGCGTTGAAATCCGTGTTCCTGGCCAAGCTGGTGGACGGCACCTGGTCCGGCACCATGTGCCTGACCGAGCCCCATTGCGGCACCGATCTGGGCCTCATCCGCACCAAGGCCGTGCCGGCCGGCGGCGGCGCCATCGCCGATGTGCAAAGCTACAAGATCAGCGGCACCAAGATCTTCATCTCCGCCGGCGAGCATGACCTCACCGAGAACATCGTGCATCTGGTGCTCGCCAAGCTGCCCGATGCGCCGCCGGGCATCAAGGGCATCACCCTATTCGCCGTGCCCAAGTTCCTGCCCGCCACGGACGGGACTGTCGGGCCGCGCAACGGCGTGGCGTGCGGCGCCATCGAGCACAAGATGGGCATCAAGGCCTCGGCCACCTGCGTGATGAACTTCGACGAGGCGGAAGGTTATCTGGTCGGCACGCCGCACGCCGGCATGCGCGCCATGTTCACCATGATGAATGTCGCGCGTCTGGCCGTCGGCATTCAGGGCCTGGGCCTGGCCGAGACAGCGTACCAATCCGCCGTCGCCTATGCGCGCGACCGGCTGCAAGGCCGCGCCCTCTCCGGCGCCAAGGCGCCCGGCAAGGCCGCCGATCCGATCATCGTCCATCCGGACGTGCGCAAAAACCTGCTGACCATGCGCGCCAACGTGGAAGGCGCGCGGGCCCTGGCCATCTGGATCGGCACCGCCGTCGATGTATCCGAACGCCACCCGGACCCCAAGACCCGCCAGGAAGCGGACGATCTGGTCGCCCTGCTCACGCCCATCGTGAAGGCCTATTTCACCGACATCGGCTTCGACGTCACGAACCTGGGCGTGCAGATTTTCGGCGGGCACGGCTATATCCGCGAGCACGGCATGGAACAGCTCGTGCGCGACGCCCGCATCGCCCAGCTCTACGAGGGCACCAACGGCATCCAGGCGCTCGATCTGGTCGGCCGCAAGCTGGGCCAGAACATGGGCCGACTGCTGCGCCGCTTTTTTCATCCGGTGCTGGCCTTCATCGAGACGACGCAAGAGAAGGCGGACATGGTCGAATTCGTGCTGCCCCTGGCCAAGGCTTTCGCCCGCCTGCAGCAAGCGACCGCCTGGGTCGCCCAGCAAGGCCTGCGCGACCCGGAGGAAGCCGGGGCCGCGGCCAGCGACTATCTGCGCCTGTTCGCCCTGGTGGCGCTGGCCTACATGTGGGCGCGCATGGCCCAGGTGATCCTGACAAAGCCGGAGGGCGAGCGCACCGCCACCCACAAGGCCAAGCTG
>DASWJP010000046.1:0-19088 GCA_036397065.1 Kiloniellales bacterium
TCCACTCCACCAACTTGAAGGGGCCGCCACCGGCATAGTTGGTGCGCATCCAGGCATGGCCCAGATCGCCGCCCGTCTCATGCTCCATGACCAGCTTCATGTCGACCACCGAAGAGATGGTGGCGGTCAGGCAATAGAGCACGAAGGTGGGCGCATAGGCCTGGTCGGTCTCGAGCACCAGGGTGGACGCATCGGTGGCGCGGATCTTTTCCTTCACATTCTCCTTGGTGAAGCCGAACTGGGTCAGGATGAAGGCCGGCGACTTGTCGAGAATGATCGCCCGCTGCAGCGAGAAGGCCGCATCCTCGGCGGTCATCGGATTGCCGGAGGCGAACTTGACCCCGTCGCGCATCTTGAAGGTATAAGTCTTGCCGTCGTCGGAGATGGTCCAGGACTCGGCGGCCACGCCGAAGATCTTGGAGACGTCGTTGACGTCATAGCCGATCAGGCGAAGATAGGTGTTGCCGGCGTATTCCGCGGCGGTGAACTCGAAGATCTCGGCCGGATCGAGGGTGATGATGTCGTCGATCTGATAGGCCATGACCAGCGTGTCTTTCGGCGTGTCCGCCGCCGCCTGGCCGCCGGTGATCGCCAGCGCCAGGAACACTAAACTCGCAAATAGCTTCTTCACTTTGATATCTCCCTGTTAGGTCGGCCTTGGGCCTGATGCGGATGTTCAGCCGCGCACGGCCATGCGACCCGGCCCGGTGGCAAATTCTTAGTCCTTCCGAGGGTTGAGGCCCCGGAATGGTCGCATATCATGGTCGGTTTCAGGCCGAGCGTCCATGCCCAACTGGCCGAAACGGCGGGCGCCGGTCAGAGATCGGGGGCGGCAATGCCCGCCTGGCGGCAGGCGGCGGTGAGCGTATTGGCCAGCAGGCAGGCAATGGTCATGGGGCCGATGCCGCCGGGCACCGGGGTGATGGCGCCGGCCACACCCATGGCCTCGCCGGTGACCACGTCGCCTACCAGGCGGGTCTTGCCGCCTTCGCCCTCGATGCGGTTGATGCCCACGTCGATGACCGTGGCGCCCGGTTGAATCCAGTCGCCGCGGACCATCTCCGGCCGGCCGACGGCGGCCACCAGGATCTCGGCGCCGCGGCACACGGCGGGCAGGTCGCGGGTGCGGGAATGGGCGATGGTGACCGTGCAACTTTCGCGCAGCAGCAACTGGGACATGGGCTTGCCGACGATATTGGAGCGCCCGACCACCACCGCCGGCCGGCCGGCCAGATCCCCCAGGTGGTCCTTGAGCAGCATCAGGCAGCCCAGGGGCGTGCAGGGGATGAGCGGTGTCGCCGCGCCGCGGCCGCCGGTGGCCAGACGGCCGGCATTGATCACATGGAAGCCATCCACGTCCTTGGCCGGATCGATGGCGGCGATCACCGCCTGATCGTCGATCTGCTTGGGCAATGGAAGCTGCACCAGGATGCCATTGACCGCCGGATCGCGGTTGAGCTTGGCGATCAGGGCGAGCAGCGCGTCCTGGCCGGTGTCGGCGGGCAGCCGGTGCTCGAAGGAGGCCATGCCCACCTCCTCGGTTTGCCGGGCCTTGTTGCGCACATAGACCTGGCTGGCCGCGTCTTCGCCGACCAGGACCACCGCCAATCCCGGGGCCAGGCCATGGGCTTTCTTCAGGCCGGCGACGGCGGCGGCGATGCGGCCGCGCAACGCCCCGGCAAAGGCCTTGCCATCGATGATCTTCGTCTCCGCCATTGATCCTCCCCTCGCGTTCACTCAGCCGCCTTTTTCCGCGGTGACAAAATCGGCCAGCCACGCCCGCAGGCGGGCCTGCAGGCCGGTCGGGTCGCCATGGATCTGCACGATCTTGCGCCGGTTGCCGTGGCCGGCAACGATGTCCAGGGCGTTTTTAGGCACCTTCCAGGTCTTGGCCAAGAGCTTTATCAGCGCCGCGTTCGCCTTGCCGCCGTCCGCCGCGGCGTTGACCCGGATCGCCAGCACCACCCGGCCATCGTCCAGGATCTTGAGGCCGTCGATCCCGGTCCGGCTGGCCCCCGGCTGCACCCGCACGGCTACCCGCACGCCGGCCGCCGTGACGCTAAACGGCTCAGAGGGCACGCATCATCGAAACGTGGATGTTGCCGATTACCATCTGCACGAAGAACAGGGCCAGGATGAGGACAATCGGCGAAATGTCGACGCCGCCGAATTTCGGCACGAATCGGCGGATCGGCCGCAAGCCGGGCTCGGTCAGGCGCCACAGGAACTCGCCGATCATGGAGACGAACTGATTGCGCGTGTTGACGACCCCGAAGTGCACCAGCCAGGACAAGATGGCCGAGATGATGACCGCCCAAATGTACAGGTCGATGGCGATCATGGCGATGCGCAGGAGTGGATCGAGGATGATCATCGGCTAACCTATGTTTCCTACCCGTTTGCGGCCCCGATCAGGGACCCAGCGAGGCGGCCCGACTCGGCGGCGAATCGGGCGCTAGCCTAACCGCGCCACCGGCGGGAAACAAGGCGCGCGCCTGGGCAGCGCAACCCCCGGAGGACCGCCGGTCCACAGTGCCGGGGGATGCCGGACAGGGCTGCTTGACAGGGTTGGGGGATGTTCCCATTATCCGCGCGACCCAGCCCCCGACCACAGGGACAAACCCCATCGGGGTATTCGAGACGGGTCGCATGGGGCCGTAGCTCAGATGGGAGAGCGTCGCGTTCGCAATGCGAAGGTCAGGGGTTCGATTCCCCTCGGCTCCACCACCCTGTCTCCCGCCCAGCCACCGGGTGATCCCCGGCCCACCGCGAGTGTCCGCCATGCCGTCTTTCGATATCGTCTCCCGCACCGATCTGGCCGAGGTCGACAATGCCCTGCAGGGGGCGACGCGCGAGATCGCGACGCGGTTCGATTTCAAGGGCTCCAACTGTTCCTTCGAGCGCACGGACCAGACCGTGACCTTGAAAGCCGACAACGACTACAAGCTCAAGCAAATGCAGGAACTGCTGCGCGGCCATCTGGTGCGCCGCAAGGTCGAGGTCGGTGCCTTCGATTTCGGCAAACCGGAGGCGGCTTCGGGGAACACCTTGCGCCAGGTGGTGACCGTCAAGCAGGGGATCGACCGCGAGCTGGCCCAGAAGATCGTCAAGGAGATCAAGGGCGCCAAGGCCAAGGTGCAGGCGGCGATCCAGGGCGACGAGCTGCGCATTTCCGGCAAGAAGCGCGACGATCTGCAGACGACGATCGCGCTGATCAAGGGCCTGAAAATCGAGCATCCGCTGCAATTCGTGAACTTCCGGGACTAGGAACGGGTCTTCGGCGGGGCGTTTCCCGGACATCCAACCATGATCGAGATCACCCCCTCCATCGCCCTCGACCCGCGCGAGATCGGCGAAACCTTCATCCGCGCCTCCGGCCCCGGCGGCCAGAACGTCAACAAGGTCTCGACCGCCGTGCAGCTGCGCTTCGATGTGCGCCAGTCGCCCTCCCTGCCCGCGGCGGTGCGCGCCCGCGCCGAACGCCTGGCCGGCCGCCGCCTGACCAAGGACGGCGTGCTGGTCATCACCGCCGCCCGCTTTCGCAGCCAGGAGCGCAACCGCGAGGATGCGCTCGCCCGCCTGGTCGCGCTGCTGCGCGCGGCGTCCCGCAGCCCGATCTCGCGGCGGCCGACCCGGCCGGGCCTGGGCGCCAAGAAACGCCGCCTGGACGACAAGACCCGGCGCGGCGCGGTCAAGAAGCTGCGCCGCACCAAGCCCGGCGAGGATTGACGGACAGGCGGCAAAATCTCAGCGCAAACCCGTTGGCCGGGCCGCCAATGCCTCGTTCCGCCGCGAGTCGCGAAAATTTCCTGTTCTTTCTTCGTTGAACAGGGGATTCTGCAAAATGAGTTCGCGCTAGACTGACTGCGCCAGCCCGTTCGCCTAGCCACCATTCCGGCGGGTGCCTCGCCTTGACGGAGGCCGGACCGGGCGATCCCAACAACGATTGCGGCCCCCCCATGATCCCGCTGCACGACGACAACCCCACGTCGCTCCGGCCGTTGGTGACCGTTGCCTTGATCGTCGCCTGCACCCTGGTGTTTCTGTGGCAGATCACCCTGCCGGCCCGGCAGGCGCAGGCGGCGGTCTACGCCTTCGGCATGATCCCGGCGGTGCTGTTCGGCGATGCGAAACTGCCGCCGGAACTGGTGGCCATTCCGGCGGTGGCCTCGCTGATCACCTCCATGTTCCTGCACGGCGGCTGGCTGCACCTGATCGGCAACATGCTTTACCTGTGGATCTTCGGCAACAACATCGAGGATGCCATGGGCCATGGCCGCTTCATCGCCTTCTATCTGCTCTGCGGCGTGGCCGCGGCCATGACCCAGGCGGTACAGGATCCGGCCTCGGCGATTCCCATGATCGGGGCCAGCGGCGCCATCGGCGGCGTCCTGGGCGGCTACATCGTCCTGTTCCCGCGCGCGCGGATTCTCGTGCTGGTGCCGCTCGGGGTGATCTTTTTCACCTGGCGCATCCCGGCCCTCGTCGTGCTGGGCGTTTGGTTCGCCGTGCAGTTTCTGATGTCATCCATGAGCCCGGGAGCCACCGGCGGCGTGGCCACCTGGGCGCACATCGGCGGCTTCGTCGCCGGGATGATTCTGATCATTCCGTTCCGCGACAAGCGCTTTGCCCTCTTCGGCGGACCGCGCCGGGCCGGCGCCGCCAGCCGGCCGCGTTCCAGCCGGAAGAGCACCCTGCGCGGCCCGTGGGGCTAGTAGAATTTATTGCAGGGCCGCCTGCCCGGCGCCGGACACCGCATCGGCGGCATAGCGGCCGGTGCGCTGGACCAGCGGTGCCAATGTCGGTCCGAGAATTTTCAGAATCTGGGCCGGCAAGGCGCTGGTGAAGCTGTAGTTGGCGGCTTCCGGGCCTTTCACGTGGGCGACGATGGTGCCGAAGTAGCGGTCGCCGACAAAGAACACCAGACACGCATTGCGGTTGAGCACGGTCGAGGACACCAGGCGGTCGCCGACGAATCGCTTGGCCCGGTCGTCGCCGGTGCCGGTCTTGCCGCCGATGGGCAGGGCTTCGCCGCCGGCGTCCAGGACGGCGCCGCGCGCCCGCCGGCCGGTGCCGTTCTCCACCACATCCAGCAAGGCGTTCTTGACGATGTCGGTCAGCTCCGGCGGCAGCACCCTTGTGCCCGGCGCCGGCGCCGCGTTCAGCTTGACCTCGTAGGGCGTACCGGCGGCGAAGTGCAACTCGTCGAAGCGCACCACCGGCAGGTGCACGCCGTCGTTGAGGATCAGACCCATCAGCTCGGCCAGAGACGACGGCCGGTCGGCGGAGCTGCCGAGCGCCGTGGCCAGGGACGGCACCAGGCTGTCGAAGGGATAGCCGGTCTTTTTCCAAATCGCGTGGATCTGTTCGAAGGCTTCTTCCTCCAGGACGATGCGGATGCGGGTGTCCTGGGCCCGCCAGCGCTTGGCGCCGAACAGCCATGTATAGGCCTCGCGCCGTTGTGTTTCGCTGGCGGCGATCATCTCGGCGGTGGTCGCCTCGGGATTGATGTACAGATAGCTGGTCAGCCACAGCTCCAGCGGGTGCAGCTGGGCGATATAGCCGCGGTCGGCCAGGGACCAGATATCCGCCGAGAAATCGCTGTAGATGCGGCTCAGCGCCGCCTCGCCGATGGCTGCCCCCGGGCGATGGGCCGCCACGAAGTTGGCGAACTCCTCGACATTGCCCTTGGGATTGACGGAGCGGAACACCACCGCCAAGGCGTTCGGCCGCTGCCGGGCCCGCGCCGCCGCCGTGGCCAGAATTTCGTCGCGCGTCTTGCCCCGATAGATCGCATGGAACTTGCGCAGGAAGGTACTGCCTTCCCGGTCGGCGAAGCGCACCAGATAGCTCTCCCGTTCCGGATTGCCATGATCGCGCAGCAGGGCATCGGCATCCTTGTCGGCTTCGCGCATGTAGAAATTGACGATGTCGCGCATCAGGCGGATGTAGGGCAGGTTGATGGAGTTGCGCGTGGCCTCGGCCACGCTGACCACGCGGCCGTTGTCCTTGCCATCGAAGTTGGCGAAGGTGTGCAGGCCGCCGCCGGTGAAGAACTGCTCGCCCGGGTTGGCGGAATAGCGCCGCTGCATGGCGGCGTGCAGCATGGCGGACAGCCCGCGATCGGCGGCGTCGCGCAGATAGGCGATGGCCCATAAGGAAAGTGCATCGCGGCGGCTCTGGGCGGCCTCCGCCAATGCGCTCGGTTCGAGCGCCGCATAGCGTTCGTGCAAGGTGGCGATGGCGAAGAGATAGGTGACCAGGGTGCGCAACTTGGCGGTCGAGCCGAGATCGAGCTTGGCGCCGGTGTTGAGATCCAGCGCCCGGTCCAGATTGTCGACGCGCAGGCGCAGGTAGTTGGCGGTGTCGCCGCGCTCGAACAGGGTGACGCTGTAGGCCAGGCCGGACGGGTCGCCGCGGTTGAGCAGGCGCGGGCCGGTCAAGCCTTGCGCCGCCGCGAACTCCGGATCGGCCAGGCGCTGCAGAATGTCGGCGACCGCCTGCTGCACCGGTCCGTCGACGGTGGCGCGCGCGGTGAGATCGACCCGGTCCAGGCTGTACAGGTTCCGCTCGTCCAGCAGGCTGAGAAGATCGGCGCGCAGGGTTTGCTGGATCTTGTTCCTGGCGGTGCCCGGCCAATCGTCCGAGTTCGCCCCTGGGTTCGCCTCGGGGCTGATGTCCAGGGGCAGGAGGAGGGCTTCATCGCGCAGCGCCGGGCTGATGATGCCGGCGGCGGCCACGGCGCGCAGGTGGGCATCCGTCAGGCGGCGCAGGGCCGGCCGCTCGCTCAACAAATAGCCGGACGGCCGCCGTTGCGCCAGAAGCAGGCTCAACGCCTGCTTGTAGACCCGTGCCTGGGCCGTCACGTCTTGCGGCGCCACCGAGGGCCCCGACTCGCCGGCCAACCCGGCGGTCAGATAGAGCAAGCCGTCCAGCGGCGTCGGTTTCGCGGCGATCTGCCGCAACAAGCGGTTGGCGGCCGCAAAACCGACCCCGTACCAGGCTTCGAGCCCGTCGCCCAGGCCGTTCACCTCGCCGAAGCCGGGCCGCGCCGACAGCGGCGTGGAATTCAGATAGTCGACGGCAATCTGCCGCCGCCGCGCCAAGGTATCGGGGCCATTCAGATAGGCACGCTGGGTGGCCGCCAGCATCTGCCGCAATTTATCGCCGGCCCCCAAAGTCTGGCCCCCGGGGGAATGACGGTATTTCTCGATCTGGGTGGCCAGGGTGCTGCCGCCCGGCACATCCGCCTCGTCGTCGAACAGCCGCAGGAAGGCGGCATTCGCCACCACGGGCATGCGGCTCCAGTCGATGGCCGGGTTGTGCGTCGGCTGGCGATTCAGCAGCCCGCGGTCTTCGATGTACAGCAGGGTGTTGACCAGGACCGGCGGGATCTCGGCAAAGCTGCCATAGGCGCGGGTCGGATAGCGGGTCGCGAACACCGGCCGCCGGTCGCGGTCCAGGATGGTCAGCCCGCCCTGGGTCTTTTCCTGGTAGATGGCGAAGCCGCCGCGGGCCACCAGGCGCTCCAGCTCCGGCGACAGGCGGGCTTGGCCGGTGACGGCATAGGAGCGCGCCGCCAACCGGCGCACGAATCCGCCCAGGCGGTCATACCCAAGCCGGACATCATAGGGCCCTTGGCTCGGATACCGGGCATCCGGGTTGGGGCCATCCGCCAGTTCGAAGTTGAGATCGCGGGCAAAGAACGAAAAGATGCCGGCCTGCAGGGTGGACGTCTTGAGCTCGTAAAGCAAGCCCAGACCGCCGCCCACCATGACGGCAATCAAGATCCGGCCACCGATGCCCCCCACCCCATCAGACCGGCGCCCAAATATGCGCCGTCCGGTCACGTACGGCTCCTGTTGTCCTGATCGACCTCGCCCCGGCGCTCAGTATAGCGCAGCGACCGGCGCGGCCGCATGGACAAATTCTCACATGCACGCGATGCTGGCAAGATTCGAGGCACCGGGAATCATAGTACAAGATGTTGAAAAATAGGATAAATTCAAGATATTTCTTAACCAAGCATTAACCTTATTGTCCATAAGTTATGAACTTCATGAAGTTACGAGGGCGTCTTGATGGCGGACGACGAGGTTTTTTTAGGCAACATCCCGAAGTTCATGCGGCGGCCCCAGGAGCCGCTGCCCGAGACCCCGATCTTCATGGCGCCGCGGCCCGCGGCCGTGCCGCCGCCGGCCCAGGTGCCGCCCGCCCTCCAGGCCCCGGCGGCGTTGTCCGGCCGCCGGCCCGGCGCCCTGGTGCCGCCGGCGCAGCCCCGGCCGGCCGCCGCCGCAACCGGCAGCGGCCGGGGGGCAGAAAGCAATCAGCCGCCGGCGCTCAGCGAGGTGGTCGACCTGCGGGCCCGCCGGGACGAGGCGCAAGTGGCCCAGGCGAATTTCTTCGCCGCCGCGCGCGTGGGGATCGAGACCCTGCTCGCCCTCGAGCCGGACGATCCGCAGGACGATGCGGGCGATGCGGCCTTTCAGGTGACCCTGCCCCGCTCGGTCATCCGCCAAATCCGCATCCTGGCGGCGCAAGAAGGCACGACCCAGCGGGCCATCATCCTCAAGGCCCTGCGCCTGGCCGGCCTGAGCGTTCCCGAAGGCGCCGATATCGACCGCCGCATCCTGGCCGGCAAGCGCCGGCAGCAGGCCTAGCGGGTTAGACTGATCGGAATACTCTAGCGCAAAGCGGTCAGATCCGCCGCGGCCCTGGCCGTGTCGCCGGGCCGGTCGCGCAGGTGGCCGGACAGCCAGAACTCCACTCTCTTGAAGACGAACAGAATGCTATAGGTCATCACCAGATAGATGATCGCGGCGACGAAAAACAGCTTATAGGGCTCGAAGCTGCGGGCGATGATGACGCGTGCCACCCCGGTGATATCCATCAGGGCGATGATGGAGACGATGGAGGTGGTCTGCAGCAGGATGATCACTTCGTTGGAATAAGCCGGCAGGGCGATGCGAAACGCCTTGGGCAGGATGATGCGCCGGTACAAAAGGCCCCGCGACATGCCGCAGGCCTTGGCCGCCTCGATCTCGCCGAAGGGCACGCCCAGGATGGCGCCGCGGAAGATCTCCGCCGTATAGGCCGCCGTATTCAGGGTCAGCGCCAGGATGGCGCAGAAATACGCCTCGCGGAAGAACACCCACAGGCCCCAGGCTTGCAGGGTTTCGCTGAACTGTCCACTGCCGTAATAGATCAGAAACAACTGCACGATGAACGGCGTGCCGCGGAAATAGAAGATATAGCCATAGACCGGCATCCACAGGAGCGGATTATGGGACAGGCGCAACATGGACAGGGGCACCGCCGCCACCAGGCCGATGGCAACGCTGACCGCCGTGATCTGAAGGGTCAGCAGGGTGCCGTCGAGCAGTTGCGGCAGGCTATTCCACATCAATTCCATGCCGCGCCCCTCAGCTTCGCCGCACGCCGCGATTGGCCCAGCCCTCGGCGCGGTGTTGCACCATCATCGAGACGATGGTGATCGCCAGATAGATGAGCGAGGCGGCGAAATAGAACGTGAAGGGTTGGCGCACGGCGCGCGCCGCGATGTCGGCGTTGCGCAACAGCTCCGGCAGTTGAATGACCGAGATCAAGGCCGTGGCCTTGATCATCACCATCCACACATTGCCCAGGCCGGGCAGGGCGAAACGCCACATCTGCGGCAACAGAATGCGCCGGGACATCAGCATACGGTTCATGCCCAAGGCGTAGGCGGCTTCGATCTGGCCGCGCGGCACCGCCAGATAGGCGCCGCGGAAGACTTCGGTGGCGAAGGCGCCATAGACGAAACCGATGGTCAGGAATCCGGCGATGAACGAGTTGAAGTCGATGAAGATATCGATGCCGAACGATTCGGCGATGTCTTGGATCAACGTCGGCACACCGTAATAGACGATCAGAATCAGGATCAGCTCGGGCACGCCGCGAATGACCGTGGTATAGATCTCGGCGATCAGACGCGGGGCGCGCGCCTCGGCAAGCTTGCCCCAGGCGCCGATCAATCCCAGCACCAAGGCGACCGACATGGCGCAGATGGCAACGGCTATCGTCAACTGGACGCCGTCCCACAGCATCCAGCCATATCCTTTTAGATCGAACATCGCTGTATTCGAGCTGCTCCGGACCAGATCGACCCCATCCGCACCTGCCGGCCGCGCACGCCGGCCGCCCCGTGACTAAGGGCGGCCGGCATGGTGCGTCCGTGCAATCGGCGGTGTGTGCTCAGCCGCCGTAGACGTCGAAGACGAAGTACTTGTCGTTGATCTTCTTGTAGGTGCCATCGGCCAAGATCTGCTTGAGGGCGGCGTTCAGCCCGTCGAGCAATTCGGGCTCGCCCTTGCGCACGGCGATGCCGGCGCCATCGCCGAACCACTTGGGATCGTTGTAGCCGGGACCGATAAAGGCAAAACCCTTGCCGGAATCGGTCTTCAGGAAGCCTTCGTCGAGGGCGACCGAATCGGCCAAGACCAAATCGACGCGGCCGGCCACCAGATCGGCGTTGGCCTCGTCCTGTGTGGCATAGGACTTGATATCGATCACATCGCCGAAATTATCCCGCAGGAAGTTTTCGTGGATGGTGGCCCGCTGCACGCCCACAGACTTGCCCTTCAGGCCATCCTTGGTGATCTCGAAGTTCGCGCCTTCCTTGGCGACGAACTTGGCCGGCGTGTTGTAGTACTTGTCGGTGAAGTCGACCTTTTGCTTGCGCTCCTCGGTGATCGACATGGAGGCAATGATGGCGTCGAACTTCTTGGCCAGCAGGCCGGGAATGATGCCGTCCCAATCCTGAACCACGAACTCGCAATCGAACTTCGCGGCGGCGCACAGCGCCTTGGCGATTTCCACGTCGAAGCCCTGCAGCTTGCCATCGGGATCGATGAAGTTGAAGGGCGGGTACGCGCCTTCGGTGCCGATGCGCACCTTCTTCATCTGCGCCGAAGCGGTGCTGGCTACCATGGCGATGGCGACGGCCGCGATGACCGTCGTTAAAAACCTTTTCAGCATGTGTTTGTTCCTTTCGTTTGTTGTGTCTTGAGTTGTCGAGTCCGCTTACAGATTGCTCGCCAGGAATTGGCGGAAGCGCTCCGATTTTTGAGTGCCGAACACCTCCCGCGGCGGTCCTTCCTCCTCTACCCGGCCGAGATGAAGAAAGACCACGTGCGAGGATACCTCGCGGGCAAAGCCGATCTCGTGGGTGACCACGATCATGGTCCGGCCTTCCTCGGCCAGCTGGCGGATGACCCGCATGACCTCGCCCACCAGTTCCGGATCGAGGGCGGATGTGGGCTCGTCGAAGAGCATGACGGCCGGCTCCATGGCCAAGGCCCGGGCAATGGCGGCACGCTGTTGCTGACCGCCGGACAGGTGCGAGGGGTAATAGTCCAGCTTATCGTCCAGGCCGACCTTGTTGAGCACCGCCCGGGCGCGCTCGTGGGCCTCCGCCTTAGGGATCTTCAGCACGTGAATCGGCGCTTCCACCACGTTTTCCAGCACCGTCATGTGCGACCACAGATTGAACTGCTGGAAGACCATACCCAGGCGCGCGCGGATGCGGTCGACCTGGTTCTGATCGGCGGGGATGACCCGGCCGGCCTTGTTCCTGGTCATGCGAATCAGCTCGCCGCCCACAGAAATACGGCCCGAATCCGGGGTTTCCAGCAGATTGATGCAGCGCAAGATGGTGCTTTTTCCCGAACCGCTGGAGCCGAGCATGGCGATGACATCGCCCTCATTGGCGGTCAGCGAGACGCCCTTGAGCACCTCGAGGGCGCCAAAGCTCTTGTGCACGTCCTCGCAGACGAGGGCCGGTTCAGCCGCTGCTGGCCTGGTGGCGGGTTCCGCCATGGGCCTGAAATCTCCCTTTGACCTTCTAGTCTAGAGCTATTTTCTAAAGATATTTCTTAGGTCATGGGAGAGCAGGGTAGAGGCCTTTGGCGCGCCGTTCAAAGCAAAAAGGCGGGCCGAGGTTGCCGCCGGCAAGGCCTAGTTGGCCGCCGGCAGGCCTTGGCGTGCCGCCTCGACGGCGGCCCGGTTTGGCGCATCGGCGGGCAAATCCCGAACCAGAGCCTCGGCCCGCGCCAGCGCCGCCTGGGCACGGTCCACCTCGCCCAATACACCGTAGGCTTGCACAAGGCGCAGCCAGCCCTCCAGATTATCCGGCTGCGCCTCCTGGCGGGCGGCCAGGCGCTCGACCATGGAACGGATGAAGGCGACCCGTTCCTCATCGCTCATCTGGCCGGCGGCCTCCACATCGCCTTGGCTTGGCCCGGGGACGTCGGCCATCGGGGGGGCCGTTTCGACCGCCTCGGACGGCGGGTCTTCGCCCAGGGCAGCGGTCGCCTGGCGCACCTGGCCGGCGACGAAGTCGCGCCAGGAGGCCTCCGGCGGCGCCTCGCGCAGCAATGCGGACCACACCGTCACCGCCTCGCGCAGGCGGCCATCCTGGGCCATGGCCATGCCGCCGTAATAGCGGGCGCGCGGCTCCGCCGGGTCGCGCTCCAGGGCGGCGGCGAAGGCCTGGCGGGCCTCGGGGGTGACCGTGCCGTCGGCGGCGGCGGTCAAGGCTTCGCCCTGGGCCGCGTGCATCTCAGCGGCGTCAAAGCCGTTTTCGATGGCCTGGGTGTAAACCCGTGCCGCCTCGGCAAAGCGCCCCAGGGCGCCGTAGGTGCGGGCCAGCAGCAGCCACCCGTCCAAATCGTTAGGCTCATTGGCCAGACGCGCGGCCAGACGATCGGCCATCTCGGTCAGGGCCGGTGTCGATTGGGTATCGGCGTCCGCCGTGGTGCGCCGTTCGGCGAACGGCTGGCTCGGGGCGCCGGGAGTACCGAGGAACAGGTATGACCCGACTGCCAAGGCGGGCACGGCAATGACCAGCCCGATCGCCACCGCTTTGTGGGCCGGCCGCCGTGGTGCGGAGGCGCGCTTGTTTCGCGGCGGATCGGCCGGGGCCGCGGCGAGCATGCGGCGCTCCACCTCCGTTCGCGCGGTGGCGGCCTGCTCCGCGCCGATCTCGCCGCGCGCCAAGTCCCGGCCGATCTCGGCCAGCTGATCCCGATAGACGGCCAAGTCGTAGGCGCTGCGTTCGGCCGTATCCCGCGGCCGGCGCAAAAGCGGCACCAGCAAACCGGCGACGACCAGCATGGTCAGGGTCGCTGCGATGCTCCAGAAGATCATCGCGAACGAGGCTCCGCCACCTTCGCATCCGTATCCGTGTCGGCCAGCAGGCGCTCCAACCGCTGGCGCTCATCGGCGTTCAATGGTGCCGGCCCCGCCGCCGGGTTGCGCCGCCGGCGTGCGTAATACGCAATCACACCGCCGCCGCCGAGCAGCACGATCAAGGCCGGGCCGAACCACAGCACCAAGGTCTCCAATTTCATCGGCGGATTGAACAGCACGAAGTCGCCATAGCGGACGACCAGAAAGGCCTTCACGTCCGCGTCGCTGTCGCCGGCCACCAGACGCTCGCGCACCAGAATGCGCAGATCGCGGGCCAGATCGGCATTCGACGAATCGATGTTCTCGTTTTGGCACACCAGGCAGCGAATATCCTGCGACAAGGCGCGGGCGCGCGCCTCCAAGACCGGATCGTCCAAGATCTCGTCCGGCAAGACGGCCCAGCCCGGCGCGGTTATCGCCAGGCTCAGGGCGAGCGCCAGCAGCCACGTCCTCATTTCGACAACTCCCGGAGCAACGGGAGAATCTCCCGGTCCAAAGTCACTTGGTCGATCTGCCCGACGCGGCGATAGCGAATCCGGCCGGTCCGGTCGATGATGAAAGTTTCCGGCAAACCGTAGACGCCCCAATCGATGCCGACCCGGCCGGTGGCATCGGCGCCGATTCGGCCATAGGGATTGCCGAGTTCGGCCAGCCAGGCGCGCGCCTCCGCCGGCTCGTTCTTATAATTGACGCCGTACAAATGCACCTTGTCGTCCTTCGCCAGTTCCAACAGGTAGCGATGCTCCAACCGGCAGGGCACGCACCAGGAGGCGAAGAAATTGACCAGGGTCACCTCGCCGGTGCGTAAATCGGCGTCACTCAGGCCCGGTCCCTCCATGCCTTCGATTGGCGGCAAGGCGAACTCGGGCACTGGTTGGTCGATCATCACCGAGGGCAGGTCGCGCGGATTGCGGTCCGGATTGAGGCCCCAGACGAAATAGCCGGCCAGCACGCCGAAAAGCGCGACGGGTGCGAGAAACACCAATCGTCGGCGGAGGATCATGCCGGATGTCATGGTTTCGGCCATGCTAGGCCCGGGCCGCGGCGGCCCCTGCCGGCGCCTTGGCGCGCCGTGACGGCGCCCCGATACGCAACCGCCGGTCGCTGAGCGAAACGCCGCCGCCGATGACCATGAGCACGACACCGGCCCAGATCCACGGCACCATGGGTTCGTGGAAGAGGCGCACGGTCCAGCCGCCGGCATCGTCCGGATCGCCGATCACCACATAGAGATCGGCCATGCCGGTGGTGTGGATGCCGGCTTCGGTGGTCGGCATCTGCTGGACCGGATACAGGCGCTTTTCCGGGGTCACTTGCGCCACTTGGCGGCCGCCGCGGCTGATGGTCACCAGTGCCATGTCGCTGGTGTAGTTCGGCCCCTGCACCGCATCCACGCGGTCGAGGCGATAGGTATAACCGGCCAGATCGACGCTTTCGCCCGGGCGCATGGTCTGCACCGACTCGGCTTTCCAACTGGCCGCCGCGGTCATGCCGGCCATGGCGATGGCCAGGCCGGCGTGGGCCAGGGTCATGCCGTGGGCTGAGTGGGGCAGGGTGCGAATCCGGCGAAGGCTTTCGCCGGGCGGCGCGCGGAACAATTTGATGCGATCGGCCCACTCGGCCAAGGTGCCGACCAAAAGCCACGCCGCCAGCCCCATGGCGAGGACCGCCAGCACCGGTCCGCCCTCCAGGGCGACGGCGCCCAGGGCGGCGGCGGCGGCGGCGGCGAAGGCCAGTTTCAGGCGGCCGAGCACGCCGGCCAGATCGGCCCGCTTCCAGGCCAGGAACGGCCCGGCCGCCATGGCTGCGATCAAGGGCACCATGATCGGCACGAAGGTCTTGTTGTAGAACGGCGGTCCGACGGAGATCTTGTCGCCGGTCGCCGCTTCCAGGAACAGCGGATAGAGCGTGCCCAGGAACACCGTGCCGCAGGCGGCCACCAGCAGCAGATTGTTGAGCACCAGGGCGCCTTCGCGGCTGACCGGCGCGAACAGGCCGCCGGCCTGCAGGGCCGGGCCGCGCAGCGCGAAGAGAATCAATGAGCCGCCGATGGCCACGCACAAGAGCAGTAGAATGAACAGGCCGCGCTCCGGATCGGTGGCAAAGGCGTGCACCGAGGTGAGCAGGCCGGAGCGCACGATGAAGGTGCCGATCAGGGAGAGCGAGAACGTGAGGATGGCGAGCAGGACGGTCCAGGCCTTCAGGGCATCGCGTTTCTCCACCACGATGGCCGAATGCAACAGGGCCGTGCCCATCAGCCAGGGCATGAACGAGGCATTCTCCACCGGGTCCCAGAACCACCAGCCGCCCCAGCCCAGCTCGTAATAGGCCCACCAGCTGCCCAACGCGATGCCGGCGGTCAGGAAGCACCAGGCGGCCAAGGTCCACGGCCGCACCCAACGAGCCCAGGCCGGATCGACCCGGCCCTCGATCAAAGCGGCGATGGCAAAGGAGAAGGCCATGGAGAAGCCCACGTAGCCGGCATAAAGCATGGGCGGATGGAAGGCCAGGCCCGGATCCTGCAACAGCGGATTCAAATCGTTGCCGTTCGGGGGCGCGGGAAAGACGCGCGCGAAGGGATTCGAGGTGAGCAGGGAGAAGGCCAGGAAGCCGATGGCGATCCACGCCTGCACCGACAGCACGCGGGCGCGTAAAGTTGGCGGCAGGTTGCCGCCGAAGACCGCGACCGCGGCGCCGAAGGCGGCGAGGATCAGCACCCACAGGACCATCGAACCCTCGTGGTTGCCCCACACGCCGCTGATCTTGTAGAGCAGCGGCTTATCGGTGTGCGAATTCTGCACCACGTTGAGCACGGTGAAATCGGAAACCACGTAGGCCCACATCAGCGCCAGGAAGGCGATCGCGATCAGAGCCAGCTGCAGCAACGCCGCCGGGCGGGCCACCGCCATCCACTGGGCGTTGCCGCGGGCGGCGCCGATGATCGGCACGCTGCCCTGCACCAGGGCGACCACCAGTGCCAGGATCAGGGCGAAGTGGCCGATCTCCGGAATCATTTCGCGGTCTCCGCCGGGTCGCGCCATTGCCCGGACTTTTTCAGGGCATCGGCGACTTCCCGGGGCATGTAGGTTTCGTCATGCTTGGCCAGCACCTCGCGGGCGGTAAAGGTGCCGTCGGCGCCAATGGTGCCTTCGGTGACCACGCCCTGGCCCTCGCGGAACAGATCGGGCAACAGGCCGCGATAGGTGACCGGCACGCTGTGGCTCAGATCGGTCACCCGGAAGGCGGTGGTCACCCCGTCGTCCAGGCGTTGCACCGAGCCTTCCTCCACCAGGCCGCCCAAACGGATGGAGCGGCCGGCCGGGGCGCCGCCGGCGGCTAGATCGGTGGGGCTGAAGAAATAGGTGATCTCGCTTTGCAGGGCGCCGAGCACCAGGGCGGCGGCCCCGGACAGGACCAGCATGGCCGCCAGAACCACATACAGGCGCCTGCGCTTGCGGGTCATCGCCCCGCCCCGCCGAGGTGGTGCGCGGAGTCAGCAGGCGGCTCGGACGCTTGCAGGCGCAGCAGATCGCCCTCCAAGGCGCGCAGGCGGCGCAGGGTGGTGACCAGCAGGCCGACCAGCACGGCCGCGGTCAGGACAAAGGCCGGCCAGACGAAGCCGCCATAGCCGCCCATCGCCAAGAATGTCTGCGCCTGATCCATATTCCTCTGCGGTGTTCCACCCGATGCGCGGCCTCGCGCGGTTTCAGCACTCTAAGGTTCGCGCCGCCGGTCTTCCCTGATGTACGTCAAGTTCGCCTAGGCCGCATCCACAGCGGCCAGGGACCGGGCGCGCAGCCGCGCGGCCAGCAATTCGCTTTTCACCCGCAACAGCAGAAGGCTCACATAATAGAGCTTGAATCCCAGGGCCATGACCAGAAGCGGCCACAGCATGGATGGATGCAGGGTCGGCCCATCCAGGCGAATCACGCTGGCCGGCTGGTGCAACGTGCTCCACCAATCCACCGAGAATTTGATGATCGGCACGTTGATGAAGCCGACCAAGGCCAAGATCGACGCTGCCCGGTTGCCGCGGCTTTGATCGTCGAAGGCATGGCTCAGCGCCATGTGCCCCAGATACAGGAAAAACAGCACCAGAACCGAGGTCAGGCGCGCGTCCCACACCCACCAGGTGCCCCACATGGGCTTGCCCCACAGGGAGCCGGTGACCAGGGCCAGAAATGTAAAGCCGGCGCCCACAGGTGCCGAGGCACGGGCCACCAGATCGGCCAACGGATGGCGCCAGATCAGGGACGAGGCGCTGGCGGCGGCGATGATCGTATAGACGAACAACGCCATCCAGGCGGCCGGCACGTGCACATACATGATGCGCACGCTTTCGCCCTGCTGATAGTCGGCGGGTGAAGCGAACAGGCTGAGGTACAGGCCGGCGCCCAAAGCCAAAACGGCAAAACCGCCGCTCCACGGCAGGATTTTTTCGGCCAGGCGGACGAAGCGCCCGGGGTTGGCGAAACGGTGCATGTTCACGGCCGCGGCCCTTCCCTGGTGCGCGCCAATCGTGAGGTATACCTAATCATTCCAGAGCCTGCCGCAAGGCCGCCGCCGCCGCCAGGGGGGCGACCACCAGCATCAGCAGCAGAATCGCCGCCAGGAACATGAGATAGGGCCGGGCGCTGAAACCGGCCAGGGCCGCATCGCCGGCGGCGACGCCGAAGATCAGGACGGGAACATACAGCGGCAAAACCAGCAGCGGCACCAGCACGCCGCCGCGCCGGGCGCCCAGGGTCAGGGCCGCGCCGACGGCGCCGGTCAGGCTCAGGCTGGCGGTGCCCAAGGCCATGGCCAGGACCAGAACCGGCAGGGCGGTTGCATCCATGTTGTAGAACACGGCCACCAGCGGGGCGGCGGCGACCAGCGGCACCCCGGTGGTCAGCCAATGGGCCAGCACCTTGCCCAGCACCACCAGGCCCAGGGGCGTGGGGGTCAGCGCCAGCAACTCCAAGGAGCCGTCCTCGTAATCGGCAAGGAACAGGCGCTCCAGGGACAAGAGCACCGCCAACAGGGCGGTCACCCAGATCACCCCGGCGGCGATGCGCGCCAGCAGGTTCGGCTCCGGCCCGACGGCGAAGGGGAACAGCAGCGCCGTGAGCACGAAGAACAGCACCACCATGACCGCATCGCCGCGCTGGCGCAGGGCCAGGCGCAGATCGCGCGCCGCCACGCGGCCGATCACGGCAAGCAGCCCGCTCACCAGCCGGCCTCGGTCAGGACCGGAACGGGGCTGGCGAACGCGCCCAGGTCCAGGGTCTCGGCGCCGGGCATGTCGATCGGCGTGTGGGTGGCGGCCACCACCCGGCCGCCGCCGGCCCGGTGCGCCGCGATGGCGGTGCTGAGGGCGGCGAGCGACGCCTGATCCAAGCCCACCGACGGCTCGTCGAGCAGCCATAGATCCCCCGGCGCCGCCAACAGGCGGGCCAGGGCCACCCGCCGCCGTTGCCCCGACGACAGCAGGCGCCCCGCCACATGGGCCAGGGGGGTCAGGGAAAATCCGGCCAGGGCGCGCTCCACGTCGGCGCCGCCAGCGCCGGCCAGGCGGGCCCAAAAGGCCACGTTTTCCGCGGTTGTGAGCACCGTCTTGAGGGCGTTGAGATGGCCCACGTAACGCACCCGCGCCCGGTGCGCCTCCGCATCCTCGGCCACCGGCGAACCGGCCCACGTCATGGCACCGGCGGCGGGGCGCAGCAGCCCGGCCATCAGACGCAGCAGGCTGGATTTGCCGCTGCCGTTGGGACCGGTGAGCAAAAGCGCGCCGCCCGGCGGCACGGCGAAGGAGAGGCCGGCGAAAACCCGCCGCTCGCCGCGGATGCACAGAAGATCCCGCCCTTCGAACAGGCTCATGA
>DASWJP010000047.1:0-1871 GCA_036397065.1 Kiloniellales bacterium
CGACGATATCGCGCAGTTGCACCTCGCCAAAGGCGCCGCGCGCCTGCTTGTTGGCCAGAATGTCCTGCAGGCCGACCACCTGGGTGGAGAGCTCGGTGATGTTCTTCTGCGCCTTGTCGATGACCGCCAGGCGCTCGCGCAAATCGGTCAGGGAGTTTTGGCTGCGGGTCGAGGATTCCTGCAAATGGTCGCCCATGCGCTTGGCGAAATCACCCAGGCGCTCCTCCAGCGCCTTGCTAACCGCCCGTTCCTGGGCCTGCAGGCGCTCGGCCAACTGCGCCTGGACAGCGGCCTGGCTTTCCGCCATCTGCGCCAGGCGCCCGGTCAATTCCGCCTGGCCGCCGCCGCCCCGGCCGCGCAGCAGCAGGGCGATCAAGGCCCCGGCGGCCAGCGCCGCCAGGACCACGGCAAGGATCATCACGTCCACGTCTCACCCGACTCCAATGTTGGGAGCGGCAAGGCTAGCACGGCCCCGCCACGGCAAGGCAAGGGAAAGGGGGGGGTCAGTCCGACATGGTCGCGCCGGGGCCGATCTGGGCCGCGCCCTCGCGGCCATGGAAGAAGCCGTTGGCGAAGGGCGCGAACGGCGCCAACTCGGCGAGGCGCACGTGTGCGTCCGCCCCGGCCATGCGGCCGTCGAGCACGGCGCGGAACGTCTCGGCCACCGCCACCATGTCGAGATGGTGCGGCGACAGACGGAAGCGGCGGACCCCCATGGCCAAAAGGGCCGGTACCTCGCCGGCCAGATTGCCGATCGTATGCGAGAGGGTTTGCGTGCCGTTGATCGCCAGGAACGGCTGCCCGTCCAGAGTCTCGACGGCCATGCCATCGGCGTCCAGGCCGCAGACGAAATCGCAGGAATTCTTGCTTCGCCCCAGCGCCCGCGCGTGATAGCACCGGGCGGAGATGGCCAACGGCGTGCGCCCGAAAACCTGCACCTCCAACTCGGCCGGTCCGGCGGCCGCGGCCAGGGCGCGAATCGACGGGGCAGGCACCTCGAACGGCAGCACCACCCGCCGGGCGCCGCCGCGCACAAGATGGTCCAGGGTGCCTTCGTTGTAGACATTGACGTACGGGCCGATGGCATGGGGCCGGCCGGTCAGCACCGCCACGGCGCCCAGATCGTTCGCCTCCACCAGATCGCCCGCCGCGTCCTCCGCCAAGGCTAGAGTCGCGCGGAGCGAGGCACGATCGCGGGCCTCGGTGACCAGCGCCAGCGTGGACCACAGGACTTGCTTTCCCGCCCGGCGCAGACGTGCCGCCACCACGGGAAGATCGGCGGCGACGAATGGTTCCCGCTTGCCGCAGACCACCTCGCCCAGGCAGACGGCCTGCACCGGCGCTTCGTCGGCCATGCGGAAATAGAAGTCCCGCCGTTGCCGTGCCGGCCAGTTGAACAGCAGCGGGCCGAGGGTCAAGGCGGCGGTCGGGGAGGGTCTGGGTGTTAGTGCCATGACTTCGCGTAGGCGCCGGTGGTTTTGCGCTGCCCTTCGCTCATGGCATCGAGGACACCGGTATCTTCCGGAACCTCGCCGCGGGCCAGCGCGTCGAGGGCCTGGCGGTAGGCGCCGACCACCCGCGTCACATAGGCGCGGCCGCGCTGGCGGCCCTCGATCTTCAGCGCGCGGACGCCGATCTCGGCGAACTTGGCCAGCATGTCGATGGTATTGAGCGAAACCGGATCCTCGAACAAATGCCCGGTGCGATCGCCGGCCACGAACCGCCCCTTGCACAAGGTCGGGTATCCGACCGGCTGCCCTTCGCCGGCCGCGTCGATGGTGAAATCGCCCAGGCGGGTGACAACAGTGCCGTCGCGCCGCTGGTAACGGACATGACTGGCCGGCGAGCAAACGCCGTTGGTATTCGGCGAC
>DASWJP010000048.1:0-9062 GCA_036397065.1 Kiloniellales bacterium
CATGGTCTGCGACCTCAAGACCTTCAACGTCACCTATGCCAACAAGGCCTCCCTCACCGCCGTCAAGCAGCTGGAGGATATTCTCGAGATCGAGGCCGACAAACTGGTCGGCACCTGCATCGACGTCTTCCACAAGAACCCCAAGCACCAGCGCAAGCTGCTCGCCGATCCGAACAACCTGCCGCACAAGGCCCTGATCCAGGTCGGCCCGGAGACCCTGGACTTGCTGGTCACCCCGATCCACGACAAGGCCGGCGCCTACATGGGCCCGATGCTCACCTGGAGTGTGGTCACCGCCAAGGTCAAGGCCGACGCCGAAAGCACACGGTTGCTGCAGATGGTCGATGAAATGCCGGTCAATGTGATGACCTTGTACCCCAAGGACTTCACCATCAACTACGTCAATAAGACGAGCCGCGATACGCTGAAGCCGCTGGAGCACTTGTTGCCGGTCAAGATTGACCAGTTGCTCGGCGCCAACGTCGATATTTTCCACAAGGTGCCTTCGCACCAGCGCAAGATCCTCTCCGATCCGAAGAACCTGCCGCACAAGGCCAAGATCAAGCTGGGCGACGAAACCCTCGATCTCAGGGTCTCGGCGATCATGGACAAGAACGGCACATACATTGGGCCCATGCTGTCCTGGACCGTGATTACGGCGCAGGTGCGCATGGCCGACGATTTCGAGACCAACGTGAAAGGTGTCGTCGAGATCGTCTCGTCCTCCGCAACCGAAATGCAGGCAACCGCGCAAAGCTTGGCGGCCACGGCCGAGGAAACCAACCGCCAGGCGACCTCGGTCGCCGCCGCCGCGGAGGAAGCGTCCACCAACGTGCAGACAGTGGCCAGCGCCGCCGAAGAGTTGGCCAGCTCAATCTCCGAGATCGGCCGTCAGGTTGCCGAATCCAGCCGCATCGCCAGCCAGGCGTCAACACAGGCAAGCAAGACCAACGCGCAAGTGGAAAGCCTGGCCTCGGCGGCGCAAAAGATCGGCGAGGTGGTCGAGCTGATCAGCGACATCGCCAGCCAGACCAACCTGCTGGCCCTCAACGCCACGATCGAGGCGGCGCGCGCCGGCGAGGCCGGCAAGGGCTTTGCCGTGGTGGCTTCCGAGGTCAAGAGCCTGGCGACGCAAACTGCCAAGGCGACCGAGGAGATTGCCGGCCAAATTTCCGCGATCCAGGCGGCGACCACCGATGCGGTGACCGCGATCAAGGAAATCAGCACGACGATCGAACAGATCAACGACATCTCCGGCAGTGTGGCCTCCGCCGTCGAGGAGCAGGGGGCGGCGACCAAGGAAATTGCCCACAGCGTCCAGCAAGCCTCGGCCGGCACCACGGAGGTTTCGAGCAATATCTCGGGGGTTACCGCCGCGGCCAGCGAATCCGGCACTTCGGCCACACAGGTGCTCGAAGCCGCTGGCGAACTTGCCAAGCAGTCGGAAAAACTGCGTGGTGAAGTCGACAAGTTCCTGGTTCAGGTCCGTGCCAGCTAAGAGCTGACTCGGGCTCGGGCCTAGCCGGCGCGCCAATTTCGCGAACCGCTTCGCGAGTTGGCGCCGCACCATTTAAGCTAGTGCCTGCCGTCCCGCAGGGAGAGGGATGAGATGACCATCAACCTGGAGCCTTTGAGCATCCTCGTCGTAGACGACAACAAGCACATGCATTCCGTCGTCAAGGCGATTCTCAACTCAATGCGGGTCAAGAACATTCGTTTCAGCGACAACGCCGCGGTTGCGTTCATGGAGATGCGCCAGTGGCATCCGGACATCATCATCACCGATTGGGCGATGCAACCGCTCGACGGATTGGATTTTGTCCGCCTCGTGCGCAAGGGCGCCGATAGCCCGAACCCCTATGTCCCGATCATCCTGCTGACCGGCCATACCGAGATGTGCCGGGTCATCGAGGCGCGCGATACCGGCGTGAACGAAATTCTGGCCAAGCCGATCTCGCTCAAGTCGCTCTATTCGCGCATCGCCGCGATCGTGCAGAGCCCGCGGCCCTTCGTGAAGACGAAACACTACTTCGGGCCCTGCCGGCGGCGCAGCGTGAACATCAACTACAAGGGCCCGGAGCGGCGCACAGGCTTCTAGAACGCCGCGCACACCCGTAGCCGATCAGGCTCGGGCACACTTTGCTCGTCACAAGAGGATGCTCTGCCATGGCCGACGACAAGGCAAATGTTTTCCAACCGCCGAATATGTTGCGCGCCAAGGTGGGCAACAAACCGGGCCCCAATCTCGATCAGATGGTGGCCGCCGCGCAGACTGCCCTGAGCGAGATGAAGGAAGATTTCGAATCGTGGATCCGCGATGATTTGTTATCCCTGAAGGAATCGGTTGCCGCCCTGCATCGGGCGGCCGATCCCGCCGTTCTCGCGCGTATCAAGATGCAAGCCCACGAGATCAAGGGGCAGGGCGCGACCTATGGCTATCCGCTGCTGACCACCGCCGGCGATCTGTTGCATCTCTTCATCGATAAGAATCCCGAGGTGGCGGCTCAGAATCTGGACATCATCGATGCCCATGTGGATTTCATGACCCTGGTGCTCAGCCAAGGGCTCCGCGATCAAGGCGATGCCATGGCCCAAGGCATTCTGACGGGACTACAGACCGCGGCCAAGAAGGCGCACGGCACCACCACTGCCCGCTCGGCGGGTTAGCGGCCGACCGGCTCAGGCGCCGCGGCGCAAGACCACCCGCCTGCGCGCATCGACCGAGACCGGCACCGGCTGCAGCCGCGCGCCGATGCACGGCCCCGACAGGCAGGTGCCATCGGTGATGGCGAATTGCGCCCCGTGCGTGGCACAGAGAATGAGGCCGCTCTCGTCGCTGATGAATCGATCCGGGGTCCAATCCAGTGGCGTGCCCTGGTGTGGGCAGCTGTTCACATAGGCAAACACATCGCCGCCTTGGCGGACCACGAAGATATCCTGCCGCGCCGCGCCGTCGCCCAGGGTAAAGCCCTTACCCTCGCCGTCCTCGATCTCGTCCAATCGGCACAGGATGCGGCCCGGCGCGTCGGTGGCGCCCCCGGTCACGGGGCGGTTTCACCCATGCGGCAGATCAAGGCCCACTCCGCCGCGCTCACCGGCAGAACCGACAGGCGCGATTGGCGCACCAGGGCGAGCCCGGCCAGCTTGGGCTCGGCCTTGATCTCGCCCAAGGTCACGGGCCGCGTCATCGGCTTGACCGCCGCCACCTCGACCATGCCAAAGCGGCCCGTGGCATCGCTTGGATCGGGGTGGTATTCGCCGACCACCTCGACGATGCCGACGATGCGCTTCTCGTCGACCGAGTGATAGAAGAAGACCGTATCGCCGCGCTTCATGGCCTTCATGTTGTTGGCCGCCTGGTGGTTGCGCACGCCGTTCCAATGGGTGGTGCGGTCGCGCACCTGGTCGTCCCACGACCAGCTGCCCGGCTCGGTCTTCATCAGCCAATGCGCCATCATCCGCCTCGCCCATTGTTTTTCACGTCGTGTTTTTCTCTCTAGACTGTTAGCAGGTTGCCCGGCGCGTGAAAACCGCCCGCGCCCCCATGCTAAGGATATCAAAGCCACCGTGTTGCGAAATTCGAAATGGGGGTCCTTGGCGGTCCTCAGCCTGTGCGAAGTGGCGGCGATGGCCTTGTGGTTCTCCGCCTCGGCGGTGTTGCCGGCGCTGACCGCCGAGTTTCATTTGAGCGGGTTCACCCAATCCCTCTTCACCAGCAGCGTACAAGCTGGCTTCGTCGCCGGCAGCCTGACCAGCGCCCTGCTCGGCTTGGCCGACCGCCTGGACCCGCGGCGCTTCTTCATGGCGTCCGCCTTGATCGCCGCGGCGGCGAATTTGGCGATCCTGGCGGTGGGGCCTACGTCCCCATGGTTGCCGGTGTTGCGCTTCGTCACCGGGGCCTGCATGGCCGGGGTCTATCCGGTCGGCATGAAGCTGGCCGCCACCTGGGCGCGCGGCGATCTGGGCCTGCTGGTCGGCTTGCTGGTCGGGGCGCTGACCCTGGGCACGGCGGCGCCGCACCTGTTCAATGCGCTGGGCGGTGTCGATTGGCGCTTCACCCTGATCGCCGCCTCGGTCTCGGCCGGCGTTGCCGGATTGGCCATCAATCTGGCCGGCATCGGCCCGAACTTGCAAGCCGCACCGCCCTTCCGCCCGGCCTTCGTGCTGTGGGCCTGGAAGATCAAGCCGTTGCGCCTGGCCAACCTCGGCTACCTCGGCCACATGTGGGAGCTGTATGCCATGTGGGCGTGGATCGGCATTTTCCTGCAGGCCAGTTTCGCCCGCACCTTAAGCCCCGATGTGGCGGCTCCGGCGGCCAAGCTGGCGGCCTTCGCCACCATTGGCATCGGCGCCGCCGGGTGCCTGGCGGGCGGCCTCATCGCCGACCGTCTAGGGCGCACCACCCTGACCATGCTGGCCATGGCGGTTTCGGGGACCTGCGCGGCGACCGTAGGATTTTTCTATGGCGGCCCGCCGTGGCTGGTGACCGCCGTGTGCCTGATTTGGGGTGTGTCGATCGTCGCCGATTCGGCGCAGTTCTCGGCCTCCGTCGCCGAGTTGTCCGACCGCTTTCTCGTCGGCACCATGCTGACCCTGCAGACCGCGCTGGGCTTCACCCTGACCCTGATCACCATCCACCTGATGCCTTTGTGGATCGACTGGCTCGGCTGGCAGTTCGCCTTTGCGCCCCTGGCCATCGGTCCGGCGCTCGGCGTCTGGGCGATGGCGCGCCTGCGCGCTCACCCGGACTCGACGCGCCTGGCCGGTGGCCGGCGGTAGAGGGAAGCCTTACGGAAAGACCTTGCGCCAGGCTTTGACCGTCACACTCTCGAACAGGCCGGCCTTGTTGTAAGGGTCGCCGGCGGCGAAGGCCTTGGCGGCGGTCCTGTCCTTGAAATCGAGAATCAGCAGGCTGCCGATCGGCGTCTCTCCGTCGTCGCCCAGCATCGGGCCGGTCACCAGAATCTGCGGCCGGTGTTTTTCCAAATACTCCAGATGCGCCGGGCGGTTGGTCTTGCGGATCTCGTCGCTGTTGGGCTTGTCGAAACACACGATGGCGAAATGCATGGTGGACTCCTGTAATGGCGGGGCTAGCGCGCCTCGGCGGTGAACGGACGGGCGAGCAAGGCGGCGATGGTTTCGTCGATGCTCGCATTCTCTTCAAGGATGGCGGCCACACCGGCGGAGATGGGCGCCTCGACCCCGTGTTTGGCGGCCAGGCTGACCACCGCCGCGGCGGAATGCAGCCCTTCGGCGACGGTGTGCCGGCCGGCCAGGGCTTGGCCCAGGGTCTGCCCGGCGCCCAGGGCCTGGCCGAGGGTGAAGTTGCGCGATTGCGTACTGGTGCAGGTCAAGGTCAGATCGCCGAGGCCGGACAGGCCCATCAAGGTCTCCCGCCGGGCGCCGATGGCTTCGCCCAGGCGGGCGATCTCGGCCAGGCCGCGGGTGATCAGGGCGGCCCCGGCATTCGCCCCCAGGCTGCGCCCGGCGACGATGCCGCAGGCAATCGCGATGACGTTCTTCACCGCGCCGCCGATCTGCGCGCCCAGCGGATCGTCCGAGACGTAGGGCCGGAAGGTGCGGCTTCCCAAGGCCTCGGCCAAGGCGGCGGCCAGGGCCGCATCCGATGCCGCTAAAGTGACGGCGGTGGGCAGGCCGCGCGCCACCTCGCCGGCAAACGTCGGGCCGGAGAGCACGGCCACCGGCCGTCCCGGCAGGACCTCGGCCAGGACCTCGGACATCAGGGCGCCGGTGCTCCGCTCGATGCCCTTGGCGCACACCACCACCGGCCGGTCATCGGCAAGCGCGGCGGCGAAGGTCCCGGCGATGGTCCGCACATGCTGCGCCGGCACGGCGAACAGCACGGCATCGCAGGCGGCGGCCTCGGGCACATCGGCGCTGGCGCGGATGGCCGCATCCAGGCGCACGCCGGGAAGATAGTCCGGATTCTCATGATGCGTGTTGATCCGCGCCGCCAGCGCCCCGTCGCGAGCCCAGAGCAGCACGTCGCGGCCGGCGCGCCGCGCCGCCATGGCCAGCGCCGTGCCCCAGGCGCCGGCGCCGATGACGGCGATGTGTTGCGGGCTCTGGATCATGCCGCCGGTTGCCCATGCACTTCATCCAACGGCCAGCGCGGCCGGGCCGCAAAATCCAGGGAATCGGTCAAGCCGAGGCGCAGGCGTTCGATCCCCGCCCAGGCGATCATCGCGCCGTTATCCGTGCACAGGGCGGGCGGTGGCGCGATCAGCTCGGTGCCGCACGCTGTTGCCACGTCCGCCAAGCGGGCGCGTAGGGTCTGATTGGCGGCGACTCCTCCGGCCACCACCAACGGTCCGGGGCAATTCCATCGATCTTGAAACACCGCCAGCGCCCGGGTGCAGCGGTCGGCCAGCACATCGGCCACCGCCGCCTGGAACGAGGCCGCCAGATCGCGCACGGTCGATGAGTCGGCGGTCATTTCATCCGGCCCCACCTCGGCGATGCGATGGCGCACCGCCGTCTTCAGGCCGGAGAAGGAAAAATCCAAGGTATCCCGCCCGATCATCGGCCGCGGCAGATCGAAGCGTGTGGTATCGCCGCCCTGTGCAGCAGCCTCCAACGCTGGCCCGCCGGGATAGGCCAGACCCATCAGCTTCGCCGCCTTGTCGAAGCATTCGCCCACCGCATCGTCGATGGTGGTGCCGAGGCGATGATAGCGGCCCACACCCTCCACGGCGACCAGTTGGCAATGGCCGCCGGAGACCAGCAACAGTAAATAGGGAAACGGCACGTCGCCGGTCAGGCGCACGGTCAAGGCGTGGCCTTCCAGATGATTGATGGCCAGAAACGGCAGGCGGCGGGCGGCGGCGATGGCCTTGCCGGTCATCACGCCGACGAACACGCCGCCGATCAGGCCCGGCCCGGCGGTGGCGGCGATGCCGTCCACATCGGCGAAGTCGAGTCCGGCCTCGTCCATGGCCCGGGCAATCAGGGAATCGAGATGGTCGAGATGGCTGCGCGCGGCGATCTCCGGCACCACGCCGCCGTACGGGCGATGCTCGGCCAACTGCGCCAGCACCAGATTGGCGATAATGCGCCGCTCGCCGTCGACCAGGGCCACGGCCGTATCATCGCAGCTGGTTTCGATGCCAAGGACAATCATGGCGGCGGAGACTAGCGCGCGTCCGCCGCCAAGGCCAATGATCTTGCGGGGGATCTCGCGGGCGGCATATGGTGCGCCAACCTTGCACGCCCGGCGTTGAGGCCGTAATGCTTGGCCCATGAGGGCGCAGGCAGCATTCCGCCTCGGCACGCGAGGCAGTCCCTTGGCACTGGTCCAGGCGCGCGACGTGCGCGCCCGCCTGGCCGCCGCCCATGCCGAATTGGCCGCCGAGGATGCGGTCGAGATCGTGGTGATCAAGACCACCGGCGACAAGGTGCAAGACCGCGCCCTCTCCGAGATCGGCGGCAAGGGCCTGTTCACCAAGGAAATCGAAGAAGCACTCCTGGATCGGCGCATCGATGCCGCCGTGCATTCCATGAAGGACGTGCCGACCTGGCTGCCCGAGGGCGTGGTGATCGCCGCCATCCTGCCGCGCGAGGATTCGCGCGATGTGCTGCTCGCCGCCAAGGCCACCAGCCTGGCGGCCTTGCCCCAGGGGGCGGTGATCGGCACGGCCTCGTTGCGCCGCCAGGCGCAGGTGCTGCTCGTCCGCCCGGATCTCAAGGTGGTGCCCCTGCGCGGCAACGTGGAGACGCGGTTGCGCAAGCTGCGCGAGGGCGAGGTGGACGCAACGCTCCTGGCCCTGGCCGGATTGCGCCGCCTGGGCCTGGCCGACGAGGTGGCGGCGCAGGCAACCATTCTGAGCGCGGACGACATGCTGCCGGCGGCGGCGCAAGGGGCCATCGGCGTGGAAATCCGGGCCGACGACGACCGCACGCGCGATCTCATCGCCGCCCTCGACCACGCCCCGTCGGCCACGTGCGTGGCCGCCGAGCGGGCATGTCTCGACGTCCTCGACGGCTCGTGCCGCACGCCGATCGGAGCGGCGGCGGAGATCGCCGGCGATCAGGTCTACTTGCGCGCCTTGGTTGCCATGCCGGATGGCAGCCGGGCGCACCGCGCCGAACGGCGCGGCGCCATCGCCGATGCGCTCGCCGTGGGCCGCGCCGTGGGCGGGGAATTGCGCGCCGCCGCCGGGATGGCGTTCTTCGCCGCCCTGGCCGATCAGCAGCCAACCGGAACCGGGAGGTAGGAGACAGCCATGCGCGTTCTCGTCACCCGCCCGCTGGAAGATGTCGGCCCGCTGGTCGACGCCCTTCGGGCGCGCGGCCACGACACCATGGTCGAACCCATGCTGAGCATCGAGCGGCGCGCCGATGTGCCATTGCCTCTAAAACTCGACGGCTTGCAGGCACTGCTCTTCACCAGCGCCAACGGGGTGCGCGCCTTTGCCGATCTGACGGCGGTGCGCGATCTGCCGGTCTTCGCCGTTGGCGATGGCAGCGCCCAGGCGGCGGGCGATGCCGGGTTCACGGCCTTCGAGAGCGCCGGCGGCGATGTGGCGGATCTGGCGCGTCTGGTGCGCGCCCGCCTCGATCCCGCCAAGGGCGCTCTGTTTCATCCGGCGGCCAGCCAGTTGGCCGGCGATCTGCAAGGTGCGCTGGAAGATGCCGGCTTCACCTTGCGCCGGGTGGCGCTCTACGAGGCCCAGCCGGCGGTGGAATTGTCGCCAACCCTGCGCCGAGCCTTGACCAACGGCGATCTGGATGCGGCGGTCTTTTTCTCGCCGCGCACGGCGCGCACGTTCGTCGGCCTGGTGGAACAAGCCGGTCTCGCCGGCGATTGCGCCCGGTTGCACGCCATCTGCTTGAGCGACGCGGTGGCGGCGCGGCTGGCGCCCATCGCCTGGGCGCACACCTGGGTCGCGGCGCGGCCGGAGCAGGCGGCGCTGCTGGCGCGGCTGGACGAGGCCGCCGCAGACAGCGGGAAGGCGCGAGAAGCGCGCCCGTCATCGTCCGATGCGACCGGTGCCGCCGCCCATGATATCATCGCCGCCTTCGGCGGCATCCGGCCCATGGCC
>DASWJP010000049.1:0-2407 GCA_036397065.1 Kiloniellales bacterium
AACCACAGATCAGGAGCCTCAACCCATGTCCGCAGCCCTTTCGCTCGATTCCGTGAAAAGCCAGGCCAAGGGCCTGTCCTACCGCAACCAGGCCTTCATCGACGGCAAGTACGTCAACGCCGCCAGCGGCAAGACCTTCGAGTGCGTCAGCCCGGTGAACGGCCAGGTTCTGGCCAAGGTCGCCGCCTGCGACAAGGAAGACGTGGACCGCGCCGTCAAGGCCGCCCGCGCCGCCTTCGAGGACGGCCGCTGGAGTCACCAGGCGCCGAGCGCCCGCAAGCGGGTGCTGTTCCGCTTCGCCGAGCTGATGGAAAAGCACGCCACCGAACTGGCCCTGCTGGAAACCCTGGACATGGGCAAGCCAATCCGCGATGCCGCCGCCATCGATATCCCGGCGGTGGTCAAGTGCATCCGCTGGTATGCCGAGGCGGTGGACAAGGTCTATGACGAGATCGCCCCGTCGCCGCACAACGCCGTGGTCATGATCACCCGCGAGCCGGTCGGCGTGGTCGGCGCCGTGGTGCCGTGGAATTTCCCCTTGCTCATGGCGGCCTGGAAGTTGGGTCCGGCCCTGGCCACCGGCAACTCGATCATCGTCAAGCCGGCGGAGCAATCGCCGCTCACCATGATCCGCATCGCCGAACTGGCGGCGGAGGCCGGCCTTCCCGATGGCGTGCTGGGCGTGGTGCCCGGGTTTGGCGAGACCGCCGGCCAGGCCCTCGGCCGGCACATGGACGTGGATGCCATCGCCTTCACCGGCTCCGCCGAGGTCGGCAAGTACTTCCTCAAATATTCCGGCGAATCGAACATGAAGCGAGTCGGCCTGGAATGCGGCGGCAAGACGCCGAACATCATCATGGCCGATGCGCCGGACCTGGACGCCGCCGCTACCGCCGCCGCCTGGGGCATCTTCTTCAACCAGGGCGAGGTATGCAACGCCGGCTCGCGCCTGCTGGTCGAAGAGTCGGTCAAGGACAAGGTGCTGGAAAAGGTCATGGCCGTCGGCCAGAAGATGCGCGTCGGCGACCCGCTGGACCCGGCCACCCAGATCGGTGCCATGGTGGACAATACCCAGACCGATCGGGTCATGGGCTATATCGCGGCCGGTCGGAAGGAAGGCGCCAAGCTGGCCATGGGCGGCCAGCGCGTTCTGGCGGAAACCGGCGGCTACTACATCGAGCCGACGGTCTTCGACAAGGTCGACAACAAGATGCAGATCGCCCAGGAGGAAATCTTCGGCCCGGTGCTGGCCACCATCACCTTCAAGGACGCGGACGAAGCGATCAAGATCGGCAACGACACCATCTACGGCCTGGCCGCGGCGGTGTGGACCAGCGACATCAACAAGGCCATGAAGGCTTCCAAGGCCCTGCGCGCCGGCTCGGTGTGGGTGAACTGCTTCGACGCCGGCGACATGACCACGCCCTTCGGCGGCTTCAAGCAATCCGGCTTCGGCCGCGACAAGTCCCTGCACGCCATGGACAAGTACACCGAGCTGAAGACGACGTACGTGCAGTTGAGCTAAGAAAACAGCGGGCCATGCCGCAACCGCGGTGTGGCCCGTAGCCCGATCGACTCACCATCAACAAGGATCATTGAAAATGGATATCGAACGTTTCGCGGGCGATGCCCCCGTCGCGGAGATTGTCGCCGCCATCCGGCGCGACGGCGTGGCGATCGTGGAACGCTTCGTTTCCGCCGAGCTCGCCGACCGGGTGCGCGCCGATCTGCGCCAGCCGTTCGATACGGTGGGCCGTTCGACCGAGAGCGACTTCAACGGCTACAAGACGCTGCGCATCAACAGCGTGCTCGACATCTCGCGCGCCTCGGCGGAGATCGTCGGTCACGAACGGATGCTGGAGATCCTGGACCCCCTGCTGCTGCCCCATTGCCACGACTATCAGATCGGCAGCAGCACGGCGATCGAGATCCATCCGGGCGAGGGCGCCCAACAACTGCACCGGGACGATTCGATCTATCCGATCCGCCTGCCGGGCCTGGAGCTGCAAGCCTCGGTCATCTGGGCGCTCGACGATTTCACGGTGGAAAACGGCGCGACGCGGGTGGTGCCGGGCAGCCATCGCTGGGTATCGCCGCGTCAGCCGAAGGAAGGCGACACCGTGCTACAAGCGCCCATGCCCAAGGGTTCGGCCCTGTTCTATCTGGGTTCGGTCTGGCATGGCGGCGGCGCCAACAAATCCAACCGGGCCCGCGCCGGGTTGATCAGCACCTATAGCCTGGGCTGGCTGCGCCAGGAGGTAAACCAGTACCTGACCATCCCGCGGCACATCGCGGCATCCTATCCCGAGCGGATTCAAAAGCTGATCGGCTACACCGGCCACGGCGAAATGCTGGGCTGGTACGCCCGCGACAAAGGCCGCGTGCCCACCGACGACTTCGCCGGCGC
>DASWJP010000050.1:0-9346 GCA_036397065.1 Kiloniellales bacterium
GTCCTTTCGGGGGCGCTCGGTCGGCGCCTCGAAAAATCCCATCAGAATTTCAGAAACACCCGGCCACCGCCGGGTGTTTTGCCGTGCCCATTTGACAGACCCAATCGTCATCCCGGACGGCCCGCCAGGGCCGATCCGGGATCTATCCATCCGACCAAGCCGCGAAATGGATCCCGGCTCTCCGCTTCGCGGAGCCTGTCCTCGGGCCGGCCTCCGGCCGGATCCGAGGGGCTGAGATGACGTGGCCGAGGAAACATTCAGACCATATTGATGAGCATTAGTAGATCGGGTTGCACTTAAACGTCCCGGCACGAGGGGCAATGGACAATACCTCAGCGATCTCCTTGCACGCTGCGGCGTTGTCGACGTATCCAAAGATCACAGCCACGGGAGCACGGACCGTTTCCTGTTTCACTAGGAGGTAGGCGTATCCATCGGAAGCTCGTGAAAGTTCGAGCATTCTTGCCGCCTCGAGCATGATCTTTACGTTTCGATCCACTCTGTCTTCTGCGTTCGCCAATTCCGCTTGACAGACTCCGATCACCAAGAGGCCAGCAACAAAAACTGTGGTCTTGCTTTTGATCATGGGATTACGCCTTCTGTTTAGTGTTTCTGGAAACCATCAATCAAGTTAGATCCACATAGATTGCTTCCGGTTCCGCACAACGTTAAACGTTTTGAAGGCCGCTCGCGCCTTGAGCCGCTCTATATAAGCATTTTCTTTCCCAAGAGCCTCCTCGATATCACTGCGGGAAATGCTCGCTTCAGCGCCTACAAGAACCTGCGTGAGTTTCAGTTTTTCCGAGAATTCAAAAAAATAATGGCCGCTATATGAATCCATATCCGACAAGCGAACAAAGAAGCGCGCCTCGTCCTCATATCGCCAGTGATTAAACTTTGTGGTGAGTATTCTTTCCATTTCCTTCTCTTTGACCGATTGATCATCGGAGAAAAGCTTGTCTGGGGCGGTTCGTTTGGTGGTGTAAGTTACACTGAATAATAAGCCATCCGGGGCATCAAAACCCAAGCAAAGGCCGCGGTGCCTATCAGCATAATGGCTCCACAACACCGGATTTCTCCAGCGTTTGCTAAAACAAAGCAACCCACAGTCCTTGGCTAAGTCGCTTTTCGTTTTCAAAAAAGCCTGGCGTAACTTCCGGTCGGAAAGATCGGTCCCCAACATTTCAAACGGGTCATTGAGGTCGTCAATTCGAGAGACCTTCAATCGGCGTTTTTTTAATGCTTCAAGGCCGTATTTCGCATTGAGAAAGTGATAAACACGCATAGTAGCTCTGTAGCTGATCGTGGATAGTGGATAGTGTAGCTAAGTTTGTCTGATCGCTTGCGGCAGTGGCATTACTGCTCTCTGTCGCACGGCAGGCTGGCAATGTGGATGCCAACCATTCAGCTAACAAATTTTGTACAGCATATGGTTTTGACAATTCTGCTGTCGTCCGAACTCGCACTAACTGGACAATTGAGGACAGCAAACGCGGTAGAACCACCCAGCGGCCTCCGCTGCTGCCGGGATGACGGCACGAAGGATTGTGCCCCGGCTACGACGCCTCCAGCGCCTTGACGATGTGCTCGCACATCTTCTTGGCGTCGTCGAAGAGCATCATGGTGTTGGCGCGGAAGAACAGCTCGTTGTCGACGCCGGCATAGCCGCTGGCCATGGAGCGCTTGATGAACAACACCGTCTGTGCCTTGTCCACCTCGAGGATGGGCATGCCGTAGATGGGCGAGGCCGGATCGGTCTTGGCCGCCGGGTTGGTGATATCGTTGGCGCCGATCACGAAGGCGACATCGGTGCTGGCGAAGTCGCGGTTGATCTCGTCCATCTCGAAGACTTCGTCGTAGGGCACGTTGGCCTCCGCCAGCAGCACGTTCATGTGCCCCGGCATGCGCCCGGCCACCGGGTGGATGGCGTACCGCACTTTCACGCCCTCGCGCTTCAGGATATCGGCCATCTCGCGCAGGGCGTGCTGCGCCTGGGCCACCGCCATGCCATATCCGGGAATGACGACCACCGACTTAGCGTTCTTCATCAGGAAGGCCGCATCGTCGGCGGAGCCTGTGCGCACGGTTTTGTCCCCAGCGCTGGCGGCGGCCGATACGGTGCCGCCCTCGGTGCCGAAGCCGCCCAGGATCACGTTGATGATCGAGCGGTTCATGCCCTTGCACATGATGTAGCTGAGGATGGCGCCGGAGGAGCCGACCAAGGCGCCGGTGACGATCAGCAGGTTGTTCTCCAGGGTGAAGCCGATGCCGCACGCCGCCCAGCCGGAATAGGAGTTCAGCATGGAGATGACCACCGGCATGTCGGCGCCGCCGATGGGCAGGATCAGCAGCAGGCCGATGAGCAGCGACAAGGCGACGATCAGCCAGAACGTCGTGGCCGACTGGTCGATGGTCAGCCAGACGATCAGGACCACGATGGCGATGCCGATGGCGGCATTGATCGGGTGCTGCAGGGGGAAGACCAGCGGCTTGCCGGTGATCAGCGCCTGCAGCTTGGCGAAGGCCACCACCGAGCCGGTGAAGGTGATCGCGCCGATGGTCACGCCCACGGACATCTCGATCAGCGAGTTCAGGTGAATTTCGCCCGGCATGCCGATGCCATAGGCCTGCGGCTTGTAGAAGGCGGCGGCGGCGACGAACACCGCGGCCAGGCCGACCAGCGAATGAAACGCCGCCACCAATTGCGGCAGCGCCGTCATCTTGATGCGTAGGGCGATGACCGTGCCGATGGCGCCGCCCACCAGGATGCCGGCGACAATCAGCGAATAGCTGACCACCCCCGGCAAGGCCAGGGTGGTGGCAATGGCGATGACCATGCCGCCGATGCCATAGGCGTTACCGGCTCGGCTGGTGGTCGGATGGGACAGGCCGCGCAGGGCCATGATGAAACACACCGAGGCGACGAGATACAGCAGTGCCGCGAGATCGACGCTCATATCCGCCCCCCCTACTTGCGCTTCTTGAACATCTGCAGCATGCGCTGCGTGACGATGAAGCCGCCGAAAATATTCACGGCGGCCAGGGTGACGGCGAGAAAGCCCATGATCTCGCTAAAGCCGAATTCGGCCGGGCCGGCGGCGATCAGGGCGCCGACGATGATCACCGAGGAAATGGCGTTGGTGACCGCCATCAACGGTGAATGCAGCGCCGGAGTCACCCGCCAGACCACGTGATAGCCGACGAACACCGCCAGCACGAATACGGTCAGGCCGACGACCAGGGGCGACAGTCCGGCATGGCCGCCGGCTTGCCCCGCCAGGCGGCTGGCCTCGCTGGCCAGGGATGCGACGCTGTCGGACAGCGCCCGGGCCTGGTTGGCGACGTCGGTCGCGCGTTCGATGAAGGTTTGCGAATCCATGGACGTCAGCTCCCCTTACCGGCCAGCGCCGGGTGCACCACGGCACCGCCGCGGGTGACACAGATGCCCTTGATGATCTCGTCGTCCCAGTCGATGGCCAGCGCCTTGCTGTCCTTGTCGATCATCAATTGCAGCAGGTTGAACAGATTGCGTGCGTAGAGCGCGCTGGCATCGGCGGCCAGGCGCCCCGGCACGTTCATGTGCCCGACGATGCGCACGCCGTGCTTGACCGCGACCTTGCCCGGCTGGCTCAGGGCGCAGTTGCCGCCCGCCTCGACCGCCAGATCGACGATGACCGAGCCGGGTTTCATGGACTTGACCATGTCGGCGGACACCAGCACCGGCGCCGGCCGCCCGGGGATCAGCGCCGTGGTGATGACCATGTCCTGCTTCTTGATGGTCTCGGCGATCAAGTCCGCCTGCTTGGCCTTGTAGGCCGCGCTCATTTCCTTGGCATAGCCGCCGGCGGTTTCCGCCTGCTTGAATTCCTCGTCCTCCACCGCGACGAAGGTGCCGCCAAGGCTTTCCACCTGTTCCTTGGCGGCCGGGCGCACATCCGTGGCCGAGACGATGGCACCCAGGCGCCGCGCCGTGGCGATGGCCTGCAGGCCGGCCACGCCGGCGCCCATGACCAGCACCCGAGCCGGGGCGATGGTGCCCGCTGCGGTCATCATCATGGGCATGGCCCGGCCATATTCGGCGGCGGCATCGAGCACCGCCTTGTAGCCGGCCAGATTCGCCTGCGACGACAGCACGTCCATGGATTGCGCCCGGGTGATCCGCGGCATCATGTCCATGGCAAAGGCGGTGAGCCCGGCCTTGGCCAGGGCGGCCATGTCGTCGCCGGCGCGCATCGGGTCCAGGATGGCGATGACGATAGCGTCTTTCTTCAGCAGGCCGATCTCGTCGCCGGCGCCGCCGGCGATGGGCCGCTGCACCTTGAGCACCACATCGGCGCCGGACAGGGCCGTCTTGGCATCCTTGGCGACCGTCGCCCCGGCCTGCTTGTAGGCCTCGTCCGGAAAGGCGGCATCGCTGCCCGCCCCTTTCTCGATCACCACCTCGCAGCCGAGGGCCACAAGTTTCTTGACCGTTTCGGGTGAGGCGGCGACGCGGGTTTCGTGTGCCCGCCGTTCCCGCGGGATGGCGATTTTCATGCTTGGCGTCCCCTCCACTGCGCGGCCCCCTTAATGGCCTTGGATCGACGGACGTTCAAGACTTTTCACCCGATGACGCCGCATTCGCCTTGCGCCGGCGTCTGGCCACCACCTGATTGAGCCCTTCCACCGCCAAGGCAAATCCGACGGCGAAATAGAGGTAGCCCTTGGGAATCTCGACGTGCAGTCCCTCGGCGACCAGGGCCATGCCGATGAGCAGAAGGAAACTGAGCGCCAGCATCTTGACGGTCGGATGCGCGGAGACGAAGCGGCTGACCGGTTCCGCCGCCCACAGCATGACCGCCATGGAGATCACTACGGCGGTGATCATCACCCACAAATGGTCGGCCATGCCAACGGCGGTCAAAACCGAGTCGAAGGAAAAGACGATATCCAGCAGGCCGATCTGAAACACCACCGCGGCGAAGGCGGCGGCGCTGGCATGCGGCCGGACCCGGCCCGCCCCTTCCACCGTCTCGTGAATCTCGTGCGTCCCCTTCCACAGAAGGAACAGGCCCCCGGCGAACAGCAGCAGGTCGCGCCACGAGACGTCTTGGCCGAACGCCTGGAACAACGGCGCCGTCAGGCCGATGATCCACACCGCCGCCAGCAGGAACAGGATGCGGGTGGCCAACGCCAGGCCCAAGCCCATCCGGCGCGCCGCGGGTTGCTGCTGGATCGGCAGCCGCTCGGTGGCGACCGAAATGAACACCACATTGTCGATGCCGAGAACAATCTCGAGCACGGTCAGGGTCAGCAAGCTGGCCCAGATTTGCGGATCTGCCAATATCATGACGGCCTCGGTCTGATCGCGTTGGACGAACGCATGGGGCGTTCCTTTTGCCGCGCCGGCACCGTCGTGGCAAGGCGGTGCTGTGGACTAATCCGCCGGCGTCAGGCCGGCCGCGGTCAGAGCCTTGCGCTGCCGCTTGGCCAGGGCGGCGGCATCGAAGTCGGCAATCAGGCCCTGAAACACCCGGTGCCAGTTAATCTGGGCCTTGAGGTGCATGAAGACAGAACCCAGGCCGATGGCGGCCCGGTCCATCAACACGAATTCGCGCGGCGGCCGGACGCCGCCCAGGCGGCGCAGCGCTTCGTGCAGGCGGCCGGCCACCTCGGCGCCAAAAAGGCCGCTGTCGCCCTCGACGATGGGTTGCGGCTTGTCCTCCAGCAACGGGCCATAGAGGAACCGGGCCCAGATGTTGAGCGTCTCCAGCAGCTCCTTGCTGAGTTTCTGGAAGCCCCAGCTTTCGTAGGCGGCAACCGCCAGCTCCGGGTCGTCCCGCTCGAAGGCATGGTAGAGATCGATCACGCCCTTGACGAAGCTGGCTGGAAACACACGGACACAGCCGTAGTCGAGCAGGTTGATCGTCCCGTCCGGGCGCACCGAGTAGTTGCCTAGATGCGGATCGCCGTGGATCACACCGTAGTCATAGAATGGCACGTACCAGGCGCGGAACATGTTGGTCGCCACCCGGTTGCGCAGATCCTGATCCTCAGTCTGCGCGATGTACTCGAGAAGCGGCACCCCCTCCAGCCAGGTCATGGTCAGCAGGCGCCCGGTCGACAACTCGGCCACCAGCTCGGGCACCCGCACGCCGGATTCCTTGGCCAGGGCGGCGCCGTAAAAGCGCATGTGCCGCGCCTCTCGCACATAGTCCAACTCCTCGCGCAGGCGCTCGGCCAATTCCTTGTAGATGTCGGTCGGATCGATGGCCCGGTCGTAGCGCCGGTACACCGCGAAGGCGAGCTGCAGCTGCCGCAGGTCCGCCTCCACCGCCGAGAGCATATCGGGGTACTGCAGCTTGCACGCCAGATCGGCGCCGTCGAGGCCGGTGGCCCGGTGCACCTGGCCGAGGGAGGCGGCCGCGGCCGCCTCATGGGTGAACGAGCGAAACCGCTTCTCCCACCCGGGGCCCAACTCGCCGCGCATGCGCCGGCGGACGAATTGCGGGCCCATGGCCGGGGCATTGGACTGCAGCTGGCGCAATTCCTCCGCATACTCGCGTGGCAGGGCATCCGGGATGGTGGCCAGAATCTGCGCCGCCTTCATCAAGGGGCCCTTGAGACCCCCCAAGGCTGCCCGCAGGCCCGCCGAATGCTGGCCGCGATCGAGCTTTATTCCAAGAAACCGGGCGCCCGCCAGTTGCGCCGCCAGGCCGCCGACACTGCCGCCCACCCGCGCATAACGGCGCACCCGCCCGGACAGCCGGGATTGCTCATTGCCCAGTCCGGCATCGTCCTCGGCATCCCTATCGGTATCGCTCATGGGCCGGACTGTGCGGTCCTGACCGGCCCTTGTCCAGGGTCACTGCGGCCCGTTCCGGCGGCCCGAGTCGCGGTCCAGCTGGCTTGGCCCGGATCGGCGGAGCAGCCGCGCCGGCGCCGCCTCCAGGGCGGTGCATCGCTTCATAAATAATTAATCTTAATGGATTTTAACCACATATATCTGTCCAACACAGGGTTAACGAAGTGATAACGGACTGGACGATCTGTTGCAGAATCCGTACACTCCGTTCCGTCATCAGAGTGCCAGGTAACGTGGACCTGTTCGAGAGTTCGAGGGTTATTGGGCCACGGGTAAAGGGGGCTTTCCGGACGTATCTGGAAGGCGGTTGAGGACCAGGGAGGGTCCGTTGATGTCCATGCCGGAGAGATCACCCGAAGACCTCGCGACGACCCTCACGCGTGAAGATCTGCTCTCGCTGGGCGCCGAGGCCCTGGCCGCCCTCCTCCTGGATATGACCCAAGCAGAACCCGCGGTCCTGGATCGTCTGCGCCAAGCCGTGATCGCGCATCGGGAAAGCGATCCTGATGGGGCGGATCAGAAGGGCCCCTATCTGGTCGGCAACAGCCCGGTGATGCGCACGGCTTTCGAAGCCATCCGGCGGTTCGCGCCGACCGACACACCCGTTCTGATCACCGGCGAAAGCGGCACCGGCAAGGAGCTGGCGGCTTTGGCCCTGCACGAGCGCTCGAACTGCGCCGCAGGGCCCTTCGTGCCGATCAATTGCGCCGGGTTGCCGCCAACCCTGATCGGCTCCGAGTTGTTCGGGCACGAGAAAGGGGCGTTCACGGGCGCCTACCAACGCAAGATCGGCCGGATCGAGGCAGCCCAGGGCGGCACGGTCTTCCTCGACGAGATTGGCGACCTGCCGTTGGAGCTGCAGCCACACCTGCTGCGCTTCCTGCAGGAAAAGACCATCGACCGGGTCGGCGGTAACCGGCCCATCACTGCGGACGTGCGGGTCGTGGCGGCCACCAACATGGACCTGACCAAAGCCATCCAGGAAGGCCGCTTCCGCGAGGATCTGTTCTATCGCCTGAATGTCCTGACCCTGCGCATGCCGCCCTTGCGCGAGCGGGGCGACGATGTGGACCTGCTGAGCACCTTTTTCCTGCAAAAATTCGCCGATGAGATGAAGCGCCCGGTCCAGGGCTTCGAGCCGCAGGCCCTGCGTCAGCTGCGCCTCTATGGCTGGCCGGGCAATGTGCGCGAGCTGGTCAGCTGCATCCGCCGTGCCGTGGTCATGTCGGACGGGCCCAAGATCACCGCCCGCGACCTGGGCTTTCCCCTGGGCATGCAGAGCGGCAATGGGGTCAGCACGGCCGCGCGGCGGGACACCGTTAACGGCTACGACCCCGCGTCCCGTTCGGCCAAGCGCGTCACCACCCTGAAACAGGCCAAGCGCGAGGCCGAGGTCAACTTGCTGCTCGGGACCCTGGAACAGAATGGCCAAAATATAAAACAGACCGCGGAAGTGCTCGGGGTCTCGCGGGTGACTCTATACAGGCTATTGAAAGAGCACGGTATTTCGACCGGCAACTAGTTACTTCTGCCATTGCACGCGCTCGAGTTGAGCGCCGCCAGCACCTGGCTGCGTTGGGGATTGTTTTTTGTTTTCAATCATTTGGCATAACACCCCAAGGCCGTTGGCGCGCGGGGACAAGCCGCCCAATCGGGGCCGGTTCCGCCAACCATTGAGTTGCTGGGCATAACTTGAGGCAGTGCCATTGTGACTTCCAACACACGCCGTACTAGTAAAAGCCATCCCTTTTCTTGAATGGGTTGATCGTCACGTTAACGATGCGTTAATCTAGATTTGTTTCTCATTGCCACTCGACGTGTGGGGATTCTGCTATTTTCTCCATTGTCGAAGTGGTGGTTTCGCTGTGCGCTCGGTTGGTCGTTGACATCACCCAAGCCGACAGAAGGTGCCAGCAGGACGGCCAGCGCGGGGCGCTATGAAGCGCGGATGCCCTTCGGGGCCTGGAGTGGAAAAAGGCCATGCTGAGACGGGCCAAAGGCCTGTGGGGACGCTAAGGCACACGACATGAGACCTATTTGGGGAGACTTGAACGTGATGGGAAACCACGACAGACGCAGGGGCTTGGAACGGCTGGTGCGCCGTACCGCCGCCAGCGGCATGACCCTCGGCGTCGCGCTGATGTTTTCCGCGGCGGCCTTTGGGGAAGAGGCGAAGCCGGCAGCGAACCTTGAACAACTGCAGGCCTTGATCGAACAGCACCGGCTGCAGATCGATGCCCAGGAGCGCGCCCTCGAGGAGCAGCGGCGCCGGTTGCTGGCCCTCGAAGATCAAATCTATGCGGCCGACCAGGTCCGCGCCCAGCCCGCCGTGTATCAGCCGCTATCGGGCATGTCCGCCGGCGGTACGCAGCCCAAGGATCTGCGCCTGGCGGAGGGACAAAATCAGCAGGGGGCAGACAATCTGGCCCAGGCCGGCGCCCCAGCCGGCGAAGGCAAGGACAAGACCCGGCCGCCGGAAGTCGTGGTTCTGGCCGAGCGCGG
>DASWJP010000051.1:0-17380 GCA_036397065.1 Kiloniellales bacterium
TCGGCATGGGGCCGGCCGCCGGGCTGGGTCCAGCCGCGGCCAACCACGCGGCCGTCCTTGACCAGGATGCAGCCGACCGCCGGGTTCGGCGCCACGCGCCCCAGGCCGCGGCCGGCCAGGGCCAGGGCCGCGCGCATGTGCGCCAGATCGGCGCCCGCGCCCATCTTCATGCTGCTGCGTGACCGGCTTGGACTAGGGCTCGCCGCCGAGCTTTTCGACGAATTCTTCAAAATCGCGCGCCTCGCGGAAATTGCGGTAGACCGAGGCGAAGCGCACATAGGCGACCGGGTCCAGGGAAGCCAGGGCGTCCATCACCAGCTCGCCAATGAGCTTGGCCGGAATCTCGCTTTCGCCCGATGACTCCAGGCGGCGGACGATGCCATTGACCACCCGGTCGAGACGCTCCGGCTCCACCGGCCGTTTGCGCAACGAGATGGTCATGGAGCGCAGCAGCTTGTCCCGGTCGAAGGGCTCGCGCTTGCCGTTCGACTTGAGCACGGTCAATTCGCGCAGTTGCACCCGCTCGAACGTGGTGAAGCGGGCGCCGCAATTCGGGCATTGCCGGCGCCGGCGGATGGCCGAGTTATCCTCGGTCGGCCGGGAGTCCTTCACCTGGGTATCGTCGTTACCGCAAAACGGGCAGCGCATGGTTTACCTCCGCCGTACCGGCGCCTAGACCGCCAGCTCCGGATAAATCGGGAAGCGCCGGCACAGGGCCCGCACTTCCTCGCGAACTGATGCTTCCAGCGCCGTATTGCCCTCGCCGTCCTTGGCCAGGCCGTCGAGCAGGCGGGTGATCATGTCGCCCACTTGGCGGAATTCAGCCACGCCGAGGCCGCGCGTGGTCGCCGCCGGGGTGCCCAGGCGAATGCCCGAGGTGATCGTCGGCTTCTCCGTATCGAAGGGCACGCCGTTCTTGTTGCAGGTGATGCCGGCACGATCGAGGCACTCGTCGGCGGCCTTACCGGTCAAGCGCTTGGGCCGCAGATCGACCAGCATCAGGTGCGTGTCGGTGCCCCCGGTGACGATATCGAAGCCGTTGTCCAGCAGCACCTTGGCCAATGCGCGGGCGTTCTCCACCATGGCGCGGGCATAGGTCTTAAATTCCGGCTGCAACGCCTCGCCCAGGGCCACGGCCTTGCCGGCGATGGCATGCAGCAGCGGCCCGCCCTGCAAGCCGGGAAAGGCCGCCGAATTGATTCGTTTTCCCAACTCCAGATCGTTGGACAGGACCATGCCGCCGCGGCCGCCGCGCAGGGTCTTGTGAGTGGTGGTGGTCACCACATGGGCATGGGGTAACGGGCTGGGGTGCACACCCGCCGCTACCAGGCCGGCGAAGTGCGCCATGTCCACCTGGAAGATGGCGCCGACCGCATCGGCGATCTTGCGGAAGCGGGCGAAATCGATGGTGCGGGGATAGGCGGAGCCACCGGCGATGATCAGCTTCGGCTTGTGCTGCCGCGCCAGGCTTTCCACCTCGTCGAAGTCGATCTGGCACGTGTCCCGGCTGACGCCGTAGGGCACGGCATTGAACCATTTGCCCGACAGGTTGGGCGGCGCCCCGTGGGTCAGATGCCCGCCGGCGGCCAGGGACAGGCCCATGATGGTATCGCCGGGCTGGCAGAGGGCGAGCATGACGCACTGGTTCGCCTGGGCGCCGGAATGGGGTTGCACATTGGCGAAGGCGCAGTCGAAAAGTTGTTTGGCGCGGTCGATGGCCAACTGCTCCACCACGTCCACGTATTCGCAGCCGGCATAGTAGCGCCGGCCCGGATAGCCTTCCGCGTATTTGTTGGTCAGCACCGATCCCTGGGCCTCGAGCACGGCGCGAGAGACGATGTTCTCCGAAGCGATCAACTCGATCTGATCCTGCTGCCGGTGCAGCTCGCCGGCGATGGCCTTGGCGATGGCCGGATCGGACTGGCGCAGGCTGGCCTCGAAGAAGCCGCCGGCCGCCGCCTTCCCTGGCGCAATATTTGCTAAACTCATAACTCCCCGTCCTCCCTGTTCGGACCTGTACCCTAGTTGCCCAGCTTTGCGACCCGTGCCGTGTGCCGCCCGCCGGCAAATTCCGTCGACAAAAATACCCGCAAGCACCCCCTGGCCACCTCGGGCCCGACCAGCCGGGCGCCCAGGGCCAGAATGTTGGCGTCGTTATGCTCGCGCGCCAGGCGGGCCGATGTCTCGTCGTGGCACAACGCCGCCCGCACCCGCGGATTGCGATTGGCGGCAATCGAAATGCCGATGCCCGTTCCGCACACGATCACGCCGCGGTCGGCCCGGCCTTCCGCCACCGCGTTGGCCACCGCCTTACCAAAATCCGGGTAATCCACCGAAGCCGGCCCGTCGCACCCGAGATCCAGCACCTCGCAGCCAAGGGTCCGCAGCTCATCGATGAGCGCGCCCTTCATCTCGTAACCGGCGTGGTCCGAGCCGACGGCAACAGATTTCCCGGACATCCCGACCAGCCAGCCCCCGTAAAACGCCTGTCAGACCCAGCACTTTGGCATGAAAACAGCCGAGGACCCTACCATATGTCGCCCTTCCATGGAAACCCACCACAAGGTTTCGAGCGGCCTTCCAAGGACGGGAAATGGGCTGCGAAAGCACCCAGGCAAATCCTGTCCGGGTCGAGTGTCAAAGTTAGGGCGCCTGTGTAGAAACGAAAACAAATTCAGTCGCAGTAAAATTTTCACCGTTATTAGAAATTGACACTATTCAACTGTCATGGCATTTTTGTCCCTTTCTTCCAGAGCACTAAAAACGGACTTCAGGAAAATGAGTGATCAAGATTCAAGCGATCCGACGTCTGCCGATCTCTTGCGCATGACCGCGGAAGTAGTATCCGCGTTCGTCCGCAACAACACCGTGGCGACCACCGATCTGCCCACCGTGATTGGCGCGGTGCACAAGACCCTGGCCAACCTGGACGGCAAGATGGTCAGTGAAGCTGAACCGCAGAAACCTGCGGTTCCGGTACGCCGGTCGGTGATGCCCGACTACATCGTCTGCCTGGAAGACGGCAAGAAGTTGAAAATGCTCAAGCGGCACCTGCGCACCACCTATGACATGACCCCGGATCAATACCGGGCGAAGTGGCACCTGGCGCCGGACTATCCCATGGTCGCGCCCAACTATGCCAAGCGGCGCTCGGACTTCGCCAAGAAGATCGGCCTCGGCCACAAGGCAAGGCGGAGCTCGGAAACAGCCTGATATCGCATCGGCGACGCTGGCCTCCAGCGGCGCCAGGGACCAAAAAGAAACGGCCCGGCGGGAATATCGCCGGGCCGTAGGTTTTTGTGCGGGCGGCGGAGGCCGCCCGACTTGATCTGAAGAGCTTATTGCTCCGCGTACTTGCCGGCGTGCCAGACATACCAGACGTACTCGGGGTTCTTCACGTCACCCTTGTCGTCGATGTTGAGCGTGCCGATGACCGTGTCGAAGGTACCGCCACGCACCTTTGCGGCAACTTTTTCCGTGTCGGTGGAGCCAGCCGCAGTGGCAGCCTGGGCCCACACCTGCACGGCCGCGTAGGTGTACAGGGTGTAGCCTTCGGGATCGTAGTTTTCCGCCTTGAAGGCATCGACCACTTTCGCCGCCGCCGCGAACTTGCGCGGGTCGGGCTGGAAGGTCATGAGGGTGCCCTCGCCGGCATCGCCGGTGATCTTCCAGAACTCGTCGGTAACCAGCGCGTCGCCGGAGACCAGCTGCGGGTTATATCCCTGCTCGCGTGCCTGACGGATCATCAGGCCTGCTTCGGTGTGATAGCCACCGACATAGAACGCATCGATGCCCGCGGCCTTCATCTTCGAGACCAGGGCGGAGTAGTCCTTTTCACCGGCGGTATAGGCTTCGTACATGGCCTCCTGCATGCCGGCGGCGTTCAGGTTCTTCTTGGTCTCGTCGGCAAGGCCCTTACCGTATGCGGTCTTGTCGTGCAGAATGGCGATCTTCTTGCCCTTGTAGGCGTCGGCCAGGAACTTACCGGCGACGATGCCCTGCGCATCGTCACGGCCGCACACGCGGTTGACGTTCGTCCAGCCCTTGGCCGCCGCATCCTCGGTCAGCGCCGGGTTGGTCGAGGCCGGCGAGATCTGCAGGATGCCTTCCTCGGCATAGACCGCCGAAGCCGGAATGGACGAGCCGGAGCAGAAATGCCCGGCCACCAAGGCGACCTTCTCGGAGGCCAGCTTGTTGGCAACGGCGACCGCCTGCTTCGGATCGCAGGCGTCGTCTTCAGCCGAGGCAACGATCTTCTGGCCGAGAACACCGCCAGCGGCGTTAAGGTCCCGTACGACCATCTCGATGCCGCGCTTCATCTGCTCGCCAAACGAGGCGTATTGGCCGGTCATCGGACCGACGGTGGCGATCTTAATATCCGCCTGCGCGGCCCCGGCGAAGCCGAGGGTGATCGCGGCGGCGGAGAGGATACCAAGTGCGCTCTTACGCATGATTTGCTAACTCCCTGCTAATTCATGACAATTGGGATCGAAACTTCCGTGCTCCCCCACAATCTGCGATGTCATCGTAGGGCCGAGGTTGAGTGCCGACGGTACTTTAGCACTTGCCAGGGTCACGGCAAGCCCTTCCGGCGCGTCGGCGGGCGCCATCCGGGGTTCGGAACGACAGAGTATTACGCTGTCACTCGAGCTAAAGAAACTTAATTCCGTAAGTATGTTATGCCCCGGTTTTCTCGCGCCAGGTAAACGGGCCGGTGCGTTCGTAGATCCAGGGGTACTGGGTCACCATCTTGTGCGCCAGGGTCAGGCGATAGGCGAGCGCGGCGATGGCCATCAGGACCAGGGAATCGGCGATATATCCGGACAGCAGAAACAACTGGCCGTCGAACAGCCCCCAGGTCAGAAACCGATCCGCCAAGCCAAGCAACAGGGTGTAGGGCACGACCTGCCACATGGGCCGCCAGGTGCTGGCCACGGCCTGGCCGGTCATGAAACTGGCAAAACCCATCAGCAGGATCGTGATGCCGATGAAGACGGGCCAGGTGGTGCCGAGTATATCCATGATTGCGCCGCTCCCCGCCTCAGCCGCCTTCGAGGTACGCCTTGCGCACCTCCTCGTTGGCCAGCAGCTCACGGCCACCGCCTTGCAGCACGATGCGGCCATTGGCCATGACGTAGGCATGGTGCGCCAGGCGCAGGGCGTGATAGGCGTTCTGTTCGACCAACAAGACGGTGACACCGTCGCGGTTGATGCTCTCGATCACATCGAAAATCTGCTTCACGATCAGTGGCGCCAAGCCCAGGGATGGCTCGTCGAGCAGCAGTAGGCGCGGGCGGCTCATCAAGGCCCGGCCGATGGCCAGCATCTGCTGCTCGCCCCCGGAGAGGGTGCCGCCGCGCTGGGTGCGCCGGTTGCGCAGGATGGGAAACAGGTCGAGAACCTTCTCCAAATCCTCCTCGAAATACGCCGGGTCGGTGGTCACCGCGCCCATCTGCAGGTTTTCCAAAACCGACATGCGCGCAAAAATGCGCCGGCCTTCCGGCGACTGGGCGATTCCCAAACGAACGATCTCGTAGGTCTGCTGCCGGGTGATATCCTGGCCATCGAAGCGAATGCTTCCCCGTGCCGCCCGCGGATTGCCGCATATGCTCATCAGCAGCGTCGATTTGCCGGCCCCATTGGCGCCAATCAGGCTGACGATCTGTCCAGTCCCGACGGAGACATCGACACCGCGCAACGCTTCGATGTTGCCGTAGAAGGTATGCAGGCCGGAAACCTCAAGCATCGTCTTTGCCCTGCGATGCGCCGCCGACACCGGCAATGATCTCGGGCGGCAGTTCCTCGTGCTCCTCCTGCCCCAGATAGGCGCGAATGACCGCCGGATCGTTGCGGACATCCAGAGGCGTTCCGTCGGAGATCTTGCGCCCGTAATCGAGCACCACGATGTGATCCGAGATCCCCATGACCACGCTCATGTCATGCTCGATGAGCAGCACGCCGATTTTATGCTCGTTGCAAATATAACGTAGCAACGTATTGAGATCGTGCGATTCTCGAGGATTGAGCCCGGCCGCCGGCTCGTCCAGACATAGCAAGACCGGCTCCGTGCACATGGCCCGGGCAATCTCCAGCCGGCGCTGATCGCCGTAAGGCAGATTGCCGGCCTCCCAATCGGCCTTTTCCGTGAGCTTGGTATGATCGAGCCAGTACTTGGCCAGATCCACCGCCTTCGCCTCGGCGTCGCGATAGACCTTGAAGCCAAACAAGCCGGCCGCGGTGTAGCCCGAGGCGCGCATCAGCTTGTTGTGCTGGGCGACGATCATGTTTTCCAAGACCGTCATGTGCGGAAACAGGCGGATATTCTGAAACGTCCGTGCGACCTGAGCCACCTGCGCCGTCCGATAGCCTTCCAACCGTTCCAGCAGGAAAATGCCCTTTGGATGATGCAGGGTCAGGCGCCCGACGGTTGGCTTGTAGAAACCGGTCAGGCAGTTGAACACCGTTGTCTTGCCGGCGCCATTCGGGCCAATGATCGCGGTGATGCGTTCCGAGGCGGCCTGAAATGAAATATCGTCAATCGCCACCAAACCGCCGAAACGCATGGTCAGATGTTCGACCGTCAGCAGCGGCGTGCCGCCACCTGGAATTTCGGCTGCAAGAGCGGTATCGGCGAGGGCGGCACTCATGAGCCTGCCTCCGGCTTCTTATCGCGGCCGAATAGCCGCAACGTCGGTTCCCGGTGCGCCAACAGGCCGGCCGGGCGCCACAGCATGATCAGGACCATCGCCATGCCGAAGGCCAGCATGCGGTACTGCTGCAGATCGCGGAAGAATTCCGGCAGGCCGATCAGGATCACGGCGGCAACCACGACGCCGATCTGGCTGCCGAATCCACCCAGAACGACAATCGCCAAGATGACCGCCGATTCAATGAACGTGAAGCTTTCGGGGCTGATAAATCCCTGGCGCGTCGCGAAGAACGAGCCCGCAAACCCGGCAAACATGGCGCCGATGCCGAATGCCGTCAGCTTGGTGTTGCGCGGATTGATGCCCAGGGACCGGCATGCCGTCTCGTCCTCACGCAGGGCCTCCCAGGCGCGGCCGATCGGCAACTTGCGAATGCGCATAGTGAAGAGGTTGACGATCATCGCCAGGCCGAGAATCAGGTAAAAGAGAAAGATGATCCGCTGAACGGACGCGTATTCCAGGCCGAACATTTCGTGGAAAGTCCGGCCGCCACTCGCCTCCCGGGCGAATTCCGCGATGCCGAAGAAGCTGGGACGCGAGATCCCCGATATGCCGTCCGGGCCGTTTGTGAATTCGTACCAGTTCAACAAAATGATGCGGATCATCTCGCCGAAGCCCAGGGTGACTATGGCCAGATAATCACCCCGCAAGCGCAGCACGGGAAAGCCGAGGATCACGCCGGCCGTTCCGGCCATCAGCCCGGCAAACGGCAAAGCCAGCCAAAAGCTGACATCCAACTCGGTCGCCAAGAGCGCGAAGCTGTAAGCGCCCACCGCGTAGAAGGCCACGTACCCCAGATCGAGAAGGCCGGCCAGCCCGACCACAATATTCAGGCCCCAGCCCAACATGACGTAGGTGAGGACCAGAATACCGATATCGAGCAAACGCCGGTCGGCGAACGGCATGAACGGCAGGGCAATGGCGAAAACCAACAGCAGCGGACCCAGCAGGCGCGCGGCGCGCTGTACGCCGGCGCCGATCTGGTCCATGCGCTGATCGCGCTCTTCCGCGGTCAGGGTGGAACTCATGTGCCTGAGCGCAAATCCGGCCCGCGCCGCGAGAACCACCGTGACGACCATGACACCCCAGAGGACGATCGAGTCGTGGAACGGGATGAACCGCTTCAAACCAGACCCGATTTCAACGCCGAAGATCGTTTCCGAGAGCAGCAGCAAGAGCATCGCCACCGCCAGCACCGGGGCGCAAACCAGCACCGGGAGGGGCCGGTGTTCACGGAGCAGGATCAAGCCGATGCGGGCGGCGAATGCGATCGCCATGGCCATGGCGACATCGCCGAAGCGGGTGCGGATTTCCACGGCACCGGTCGCATCCACGGTCTCGAAGCCGACCAGGCTGATGGCCAGGGCGAAGACCACCAGCGCGGTGATGGACGCTTCGCGCACCATGGCCGCGGGGTTGAGCGGGGGAAGGACGATGCCCTCGGCTGTGGTTATCGCCACGGCCTAGACCTTCTCGATGTCCGGTTTACCCAACAATCCCGTTGGGCGGAAGATGAGTACCAGCACAAGGACGGAGAATGCCGCCACGTCCTTGTACTCGACGGTAAAATAGCCCGACCAAAAAGCTTCGATCAGGCCGATCAGAATGCCGCCGAGCATGGCGCCGGGTAGCGATCCAATGCCGCCCAGGACCGCCGCCGTGAACGCCTTGATGCCGGCGAGAAAGCCGATGTAGAAGTCGATGACGCCGTAATAGAGCAGGAACATCAGGCCGGCCACCGAGGCCAAGGCCGCGCCCATGACGAAGGTCAGCGAAATGGTCCGGTCCACATTGACGCCGATCAGCGCCGCCATATCCCGATCCTGCTCGCAGGCGCGCTGGGCCCGGCCCAAGGTGGTCCGCACGATCATCGTGGTAAAGACGATCATCAGCAGCACGGTCACGACAATGATGATCATCTGCATGTAGCTGAGCGAGACGATGTAGTCCTGCTGCTGCCATATTTCCACGCTGCCGCTGACCACGGGCTGCATCGGCTTGTTCCGCGCGCTTTGCAGAAGCTGGACGTAGTTCTGCAGGAAGATCGACATGCCGATGGCGGTGATCAGCGCGGCCAGCCGGGGCGAACGGCGCAGCGGCCGATAGGCTACCCGTTCCAGGGTCCAGCCGTAGATGGAGGTCAGGGTCATCGAGACCACCAAAACAATAATGAGTGCCAAAGGCACCCATGTGATCCCGGCCATGCCGAGCAGTAGAAACGTGATGATCGATACGAAGGCGCCGATCATGAAGATCTCGCCATGGGCGAAATTGATCATGCCGATGATGCCGTAGACCATCGTATAGCCGATGGCGATCAGGCCGTAGATCGACCCCAGCGTCAGGCCGTTGATCAACTGGTCGAGAAAGTACGCAAAGCTGTGTTGCATGCCTGCCTTTCGGCCGGTCCCGGCTGGGTCCTCGAATCAGTCGTGCCAGGCCGCGGCGAACCCACGCTCAGGCCGGGTAAGCCGCTGCAACACCCCTCCCTCCCAAGCAACCGGATACAACCGGCGCCTGTGGTCGAGGCTCCACTGTCGATTCGAAGCGCCCCCGCAGGGAACGCGATTGCCACCCTATTACGTTTCTCGTTCTTGTCTCGCTTGATAGCGCGACGGCGTGGCGACCGCAAGAGGCTAGGCGCCACGGTGCACCGGCAGCCGACGGAAAGAGAGAGTCGCTGTTTCTAGGCTGGGGAACGGCGACGGGCCGGTGCCGGACCACCCGTTTTGCGGGCCATCACGTATTCGAGCTTGCGAATGGCGGCACGGGCCAGTGCCTCCTCTCCGGCCGCCGGATCGCCGACAATACACACCTCGGTCAGGGAACGCGGATCGACCGCCGAGACCTTGACGTAGGCCCCAACCCGGTGAAACTCGATGATGATTCCGCCCTGGTCGTCCATGGCCGAATCTTGTCCAGCCATGGCAAAGAAAGCCTTAAGACCGTTCCCGCAATCCGCCATGGCCCTCTTTTCTGGCGGCGCGGATGGTCTAGAGTATGGGTTGACGACGAGTATCGAATCCGTCCGCCCGACTGCCAAACACTGGCCCCCACACAGTGGCCAGAGCGAAAGGACCAGACGCCGATGACCCCTGCCCCCCGCGCTGCCGAGACGCCGGCCAAAGCCGCAAGCAAGGCCACCTTCGCCTGGGACGACCCGTTGCTCCTGGAAGAGCAGTTGAACGAGGAGGAGCGCATGGTCCGGGATGCCGCCCGCGCCTATGCCCAGGACCGTCTGATGCCGCGCATCGTCACCGCCAATCGAGAGGAGCGCTTCGACCGCGAGATCATGAACGAGATGGGCGAGCTCGGCTTTCTCGGCTCTACTTTGCCGGAAGCCTATGGCGGCGCCGGCGTGTCCTATGTCTGTTACGGCTTGGTCGCGCGCGAGGTCGAGCGGGTGGATTCCGGCTATCGCTCGGCCATGAGCGTGCAGTCCAGCCTGGTCATGCATCCGATCCATGCCTATGGCACGGAGGAGCAACGCAGCAAATACCTGCCCAAGCTGGCGACCGGCGAACTGGTCGGCTGTTTCGGCCTGACCGAGCCGGATGCCGGCTCCGACCCCGGCAGCATGACCACCCGCGCCCGCAAAGCCGATGGCGGCTATCGCCTCAAGGGCGCCAAGATGTGGATCACCAACTCGCCCATCGCCGACGTGTTCGTGGTCTGGGCCAAGACCGATGACGACGTGATCCGCGGCTTCATCCTGGAAAAGGGCATGAAGGGCCTGTCGGCGCCCAAGATCGAGGGCAAGTTCAGTCTGCGCGCATCGACCACCGGCGAGATCGTCATGGATGACGTGTTCGTTCCCGAGGAAAACCTGCTGCCGAACGTGCAGGGACTCAAGGGCCCCTTCGGGTGCCTCAACCGCGCCCGCTTCGGCATCGCCTGGGGGTCCCTGGGCGCCGCCGAATTCTGCTGGCATGCCGCCCGCGCCTACTGTCTGGAGCGCAAGCAGTTCGGGCGCCCGCTGGCCGCCAATCAACTGATCCAGAAGAAGCTGGCCGACATGCAGACCGAGATCACATTGGGCTTGCAAGTCTGCTTGCGCCTGGGCCGCCTGATGGACGAAGGCAAGGCGGCGCCGGAGGCCATCTCCCTGGCCAAGCGCAACTCCTGCGGCAAATCCTTGGATATCGCCCGCATGGCGCGCGACATGCATGGCGGCAATGGCGTCGCCGACGAGTTTCACGTCATCCGGCATGTGATGAACCTGGAGGCCGTGAATACCTATGAAGGCACGCATGATGTGCATGCCCTCATCCTGGGCCGCGCCCAGACCGGAATTCAGGCGTTCTCGTAAGGCGGCGCCAGGGTCACGCCGACCAGCGCCACGCCGTATTGAATCGTTGCAACGAGGAAATGCATGCCCGACGAACCGAAGCCGGATCGTAAGAAAATTCAAGAAGCTTATGAGAAGGCTGTAAAAACCTTTGGCCAGCGCGCCAACGTCACGGGCATAGATATCGGCTACAAGTACGATGCGGGGGTGCGCACGGAAGAGATCGCGGTGCGCATCCACGTGCGCGAGAAGATCCCGCTGGAAGCCCTGAGCGACGCGGACATTTTCCCGAAAGACATCGATGGCATCCCGGTGGATGTGATCCAAGGGCATTATTCGCCATCGGCCGAGGGCATCCTGGCGCTGCTGGCCCGCCGCCACCGGCGCAATCCCATTCGGCCGGGGATCAGCGTGTCCCATTCCCTGGTCTCGGCCGGAACCATCGCCGCCGTGGTCTTCGACCGGACGACCGGCGCGGAATGCATCTTGAGCAACTGGCACGTGCTGGCCGGTTCCATCTTCGCCCAACCCGGCGACCCGATCATGCAGCCTGGACGCTTCGACGGCGGCCGACGCGAGACCGATACCATCGGCCATCTGCACCGCATGTACCTGGGCCGGCGTGGCGATGCCGCCATCGCCGTGCTCAACGGCGAGCGCCAAGTCTCGCGTATCCAGGACCGCACCGATGTGACCGTGACCGCCACCCGCCGGGCTGGCCTGGGCGATACGGTGGCCAAGTCCGGGCGGACCACCGGCGTGACCACGGGTGTGGTCGACGGCATGGGCCGCTACCGCATCACCTATTCGGTAGGCACCCACGAGATCGAGGGCTTCCTGATCCGCACGCCCGCCGCCGGCAATCCGGACAACATCGAGATCAGCGGCTCCGGCGATTCCGGCGCGTTGTGGTACGACCCGCAGACCGGCGAGGGTCTGGGCCTGCATTTCGCCGGCGAGTCCGACCCGGCGCCGACGGCGGAATACGCCCTCGCCTGCCATCTCGACGAGGTGCTCGACGAGCTCAACATCTCACTCCAGCCCGTCCAGGTGGCGGAACAGCCGGCGCCGCAACCGGTGCAGCCCGCGCCAGCGCAGCCGGTACCTTCGCCGCCGCAACCGGCCGCCGCAGGCCCGAGCCTGCTCGATCTGTTGCGCGGCGCCGGGGTGACCGAGGAGGTCATCGGCAACCTCGATGTACCGGAGATCGGCAATGCCGTCCTGCGCGAGCGCGGCGTGCGCATCACCGGCGGCAAGACCGGCCCCATTCAGATCACCATCGACCCGCGCCTGGCGCGCGGCAAGATCCGCCTGCTGATCGATATGGAGTGAGTGCGGCCGCGGTAGCGGAAATCGGCTCACCCCCCACCCTGGCCCTCCCCCACAAGACGCCCTTTCCGCAAAGGTCCCACAAGGGGGGAGGGATAGGGTGGGGGTGACTCTCGAACAGTGAGGACTAGCCCGCCGCCAGCAGCACCCGCGCCAATCCAAGCATTTCCGGCTGCTCGATGGGGCGCAGAGTGGCTTTGCGCATGGGGTCGTTTTCCGGCTTCATCGCCTCTGCCGCCAGGCGCTCGGCGTCGCTCGGCTTGAGGCCGCTGTCGGCGATGTCGATGCGCAAGCCCACCTGGCGCAGGAAGGCGTCGTAGGCCGCCGGCAGGGCCGCCGCCAATTCCTCATCGGACGTGCCCGCCACGCCAAAGGCGCGCGCCACCTCGGCGTGCGGGGCCGGCGCCGCCTCGACGTTGCCTGGCAGCGCCACGCGCAAACTCAGTCCCACGGCGCGGCCATGGTGCACGTGGCCGACCGCGCCCAGGGCATGGCCGAGGGAATGGGCAATGGTGGTGCCGCCGGAATCGATGGCCCGGCCAGCCAGGGCGGCGGCGATGATCATGCCTGAGCGCGCCTCGATGTTCTTCGGCTCGCGCACCGCCGTGGCCAGGTATTTGCGAACCAGGCGGATCGCCGCCAGGCCCGGCGCCAGGGTCTGCGGCTTGGTGCGGTGGCTGGTGACCGATTCCATGGCATGCACCAGGGCATCCACCCCGGTGCCGGCGGTCAGGCTGGCCGGCAGGCCGACCGTCAGTTCCGGATCCAGCAGCGCCAGGACCGGCCGCAGGTTGCCGGCGTCGGCCCACACCTTGGCGCCATTGGCGGACGTGAAGACCATGGATTGGGTCATCTCCGCTCCGGTCCCGGCCGTGGTCGGCACCGCGATGATCGGCAAGACCGCATCACCGAAGGTGTCGCACTGCAAGGCGTAGCTATCGGCCGGCGCCTCGCCGGCGGCCACCCCGGCCGCCATCTTGGCGACATCCACCGCCGAGCCGCCGCCCAGGCCGACGATCATGGTCGCCTTCATCTCGCGCGCCGCTTGCGCGGCGGCGTCGATCTGGGCCGCCAGCGGGTCGCTGCGCACGTCCGTGAAGGTGCGCGCGGTGACGCCCGCCGCCGCCAGGGATTTTTCCGCCGCGGCGGTCAGGCCGGCGGCAGCCACCCCCGCGTCGGCGACCAGCAGCACCCGCGCCTTGGCCCCGGCGCGGGCCACCACTTCGGCCCCCAGGGTGGCGATGCGTCCGGCACCGAAGGCGACCCGGTCGCCGAGAAGGGCAAGCTCCGACTCGAACATAGCGCACACTCTTTCCGTCATCGTGGGGGCCTATGCGTAGCACGGGCGGGACGATGCTGGCGAGGGATTGGCGGGTTGCGAGTGGTTCGACCGCCTTAAAGATCGACACGATCGCCCAAATCCGCCATCGAAGCGGACACGGACGGGTGGATCAGCCTGGGCGACGCGCCCGGCCTGGGTCTGGAATGGGACGAAAAGCGCCTGGAGAAAACGCGGGTCGGCTAGATCAGGCCGCCGAGGTCAGGCGCGAAGCGGCGGATTGCGGGCCCGACCAGAACTGCTGCAGGCGGCGCAGGGTCGCGTTCGCCTCGTCCAGGGTCGCCTGGGTGAACTGGGCGCCGCCCAGCTTGCCCGAATGCTCGTCGAACAGCTTGCTCAGGCCGCGGAAGATTTCCACGCCCTTCTCCGATGCCCGCACATGGAACGAACGGCGGTCGTGCGGCGAGCGGGCCTGGATCAGATAGCCGTGCTCGACCATCTTCTTGACGTTGTAGGAGACGTTGGAGCCGAGGTAGTAGCCGCGCTGGGTCAACTCGCCCACCGAGAACTCCTCCTGGCCGATGTTGAACAGGATCAGGGCCTGCACGTTGTTCAGGTCGCGCACGCCGCGCCGGTCCAACTCGGCCTTCACCACTTCCAGGCACTGCCGGTGCAAGCGCTCCACCAGGGAGATGGTCTCGAGATAGGCTGCCTTCACGGTGTCCTCGCCACGCAGTTCAGAATACAGGCCGGTTGGTTTCGCGAGAAGTTTAGGGAAGACCCGGTTAAAGATGCCTTAACCGAAATGGGAAACTTCTGGAAACCATGGTCCGCAAAAGGGCCCTAAACCATCTGTTTCAGGCGGTTAGCGGCCCTGGAGCAGCTTGATGATCGCCGAATAGTCCTGGCCGCCGTGGCCGGCGTTGACGAACAGGGTATAGAGGGCCGCCGCCTGCGCCCCCAGGGGCGTGGCGGCACCCGCCTGGGCCGCCGCTTCCTGGGACAGCTTCAGGTCCTTGTGCATCATGGCGGCGGCGAAGCCGGGTTTGTAGTCCCGGTTGGCGGCAGAGGATTCTACGATGCCGGGGACCGGCAGATGGTTGAGCATGGCCCAGCAGGAACCGGAGGCCTTGGAGCTGATGTCGAACAGCTTCTTGGGGTCCAGGCCCAGCTTCTCCCCCAGGGTAAAGGCCTCGGAGATGCCGATCATGGTGATGCCCAGGATCATGTTGTTGCACACCTTAGCCACCTGGCCGTTGCCCGGCCCGCCGGCGTGCACGATGGCCCGGCCCATGGCCTCGAAGATCGGCTTGCCGCGGGCGAACGCCGCATCGGCGCCGCCGACCATGAAGGTCAGGGTGCCCGCCGCCGCCCCGGCCACGCCGCCGGAGACCGGCGCATCCAGCATGTCGATGCCGGCCGCCGCCGCCGCCGCGTGCACGGCGCGGGCGCTGCCCACGTCGATGGTCGAGCTGTCGATGGCCAGGGTCCCCTTCCCGGCCGCCGAGAACACGCCGCCCTCGCCCATGTAGACCTGACGCACGTGCTCGCCCGCCGGCAGCATGGTGATCACCACGTCCACGTCCCGCGCCGCCTCGGCGATACCGGGCACGGCCGCCACCCCGGCCTTTTCGGCCGCCTTGACCGAGGCCGGGACCAGATCGAATCCCTTTACCTTATGCCCCGCCTTGACCAGGTTGCCGGCCATGGGACCGCCCATGTTTCCCAGGCCGATGAATCCGATGGTCGCCATGATCGCCTCGCTTCCCGTTCAGTCGAACGTCAGGTCGCCGCCCGGCGGCGGCGCGAAATGGGCGGCCACCAGTTCGGCGCTCACCCCGGTCAGGGTCGCCGGCTGCCAGTCCGGCTCGTTGTCCTTGTCGATCACGGCAGCGCGGATGCCCTCGTAGGAGTCATGACGCGCCAGGCACGCCTGGCTCAAGCGAAATTCCATGGTCATGCAGCCATCGAATTCCAACTTGCCGCCGCGGCGCAGCTCCTCGACCGTGATCTTCAGGCTGGTCGGCGATGCGGCGGCCAGATCTTTCAATACCCCCTCCGCCCATTCGCCCTTCTCATCGGTAAGGGCGCCGATGATGCCCTCGACCGTGTTTCCGGCGAAGCAGCGGTCGATGGCCGCCCGCCGGTCCGCCAAGCCGGCTTTGCCCGGGTTCCCGGCGAAGCGCGCCAGCACCGGCCCCACGTCCCCGCCCGCCTCGGCCATCTCCGCTTCCAGTTCGGGCAGCCGCGCGCTGTCCACATAGTGGGTGGCGATACCCGCATACACAGCATCGGCGGCGCGCAGGCGGGCGCCGGTCAAACCCAGATACAGGCCCAGCTTGCCCGCAAGACGCGGCAGAAAGAACGAGGCGCCCACGTCGGGAAACAGGCCGATGCGCGTTTCCGGCATGGCAAAGACGGTGCGCTCGGTGGCCACCCGGTGGCTACCGTGCACCGAGACTCCGACGCCGCCGCCCATGGCGATGCCGTCGATCAGCGCCACATAGGGCTTGCGGAACGTCTTGATGCGCCGGTTCAGGCGGTATTCGGCGCGGAAGAAATCGCGGGTCAGTGGATCGCCGTCCTTGCCCGCCTGCCAGATGACGCGCACGTCGCCGCCGGCACAGAAGGCCCGCTCCCCCGCCCCGCGCACCACCACCACCTCAACCGCCGGATCGGCCGCCCAGGCGGTCAGGCGCGCATCCATCGCCTCGATCATGGCCAGGGTCAGGGCGTTGAGCGCCTGCGGCCGGTTCAGGGTGATCACCCCGGCGCGGCCGCGCACGTCGAACAGGATATCGGACTCGGTCATTCGGCCAACAGCCGCCGGGAAATGATGACGCGCATGATCTCGTTCGTGCCCTCCAGGATGCGGTGTACCCGCGCATCGCGCAGGAATCGTTCGATGGGAAAGTCGCGCAGGTAACCGTAGCCGCCGTGCAACTGCAACGCTTGATCGCACACGGTAAAGCCGATGTCGGTGGCGAAGCGTTTGGCCATGGCGCAGTGCTGAGTCGCCTCCGGATCGCCGTCGTCCAGGGCCTGAGCCGCCCGGTGCACCATCAGGCGCGCCGCCTCCAGCTCCGTGGCCATATCCGCCAAGGTGAAGCGCAACGCCTGAAAGTCGGCGAGCTTCCGGCCGAACTGCTTGCGCGCCAGCAGGTAAGCCCGGCTGGCCTCCAGGCACGCTCGTGCGGCGCCGATGGAGCACGCCGAGATATTGATGCGCCCGCCGTCGAGTCCCATCATGGCGATCTTGAAGCCGTCCCCTTCCGCGCCCAAACGATTGGCCACGGGCACGCGGGCATCGGAAAAATTCAGCATCGCCGTCGGCTGGCTGTTCCAGCCCAGCTTGCGTTCCTGCTTGCCGAAGGAGAGGCCCGGCGTGTTCTTGGGCACCACCAGGGTGGAAATGCCCTTCGGCCCGGCGGCGCCGGTGCGGCACATGACCACGTAGATGTCGCTGCGCCCGCCGCCGGAGATGAAGGCCTTGCTGCCGTTGAGCACATAGTCGTCGCCGTCGCGCACCGCGCGGGTGGCCAGGGCCGCCGCGTCCGAGCCCGCCTCCGGCTCGGTCAGGCAATAGCTGGCGAAGTGCTGCATGGAGGTCAGCGGCGGCAGGAAGCGTTGTCGCTGCGCGTCATCGCCGAAACGGTCGATCATCCACGCCGCCATGGTGTGGATCGAGATATAGGCCGCCGTGGAGGTGCAGCCGGCCGCCAATTCCTCGAACACGATCGCCGCATCCAGGCGCGTCAGCCCGGCGCCGCCCACATC
>DASWJP010000052.1:0-9052 GCA_036397065.1 Kiloniellales bacterium
GCCAACCCGGGCGGTCACCGCCTGGCTGATGCCCAGGGGCACCATGAAAGCAACGGCGGCGCACTGCAAGGCGATGGCATGGGCCGCCAGTTCCGCCGTGCCGATCAAGCCCATGAGTAAGCCGGCGGCGCCGAACAGAGATGATTCGGCCAGGATCATCAAGCCAATCGGCATGCCCAGCCGCAAGACCTCGACGAAGCGCGACCAATTGCCGCGCCAAAACCGGGTGAACAACCGATAACGGCGCAAGCTCCCGTCCAACAGCACGAACGCAATCAGTATCAGCGCCATGAATCCGTCGACGATCGCCGTGCTAAGTCCGGCGCCGACCAATTCCAAGCGGGGAAATCCAAAATTTCCAAACATCAAGGCATAGTTGCCGAGGGCATTTACGCCGATGCCGGCCACCATGACCACGAACACCGCACGCGGCCGGGAATGCGCGGTCAAGAAGCCGCGCAGCACGATCACCCAGAACAACGGAATCAGCCCCCACAGCATGGCGCGGAGATATTCCTGCGCGAAGACCGCCAATTCCGGATTCTGGCCCATCAGCATGAACAGCGGCGCGGAATTCCAGAGAGGTATCGCGAAGAGAGCGCCGAATACGGCGGCGACCCAGAAACCCTGCCGGACCGAGTTGCGAACGCCGCGGTAGTCGCGGGCGCCAAGGGCCAGTGCCGCCATGGGCGCAACCGCCGTCACCACGCCGAAGCCGAACTGCATGATGGGCATGTACACGGCATTGGCCAAGGCACCCGCGGCCAATTGCGTCGGCCCCAGCCAGCCCATCATCACCACATCGGTCGTCACCATGGCAATTGCCGCCAACTGCGACCCGACCAGGGGCAGGGCCAACGCGATCATTGCCATCATCTCACCCCACCAGACTCGCGTGATGGGCGGCGCGACTGCGGCTATAGCCGCACTGTCTGTAGGCTCTCTAAACATGAGACCAACCATGACGACATCCGGCGCCAATCAGCAGCGACCGGACAGAGGCGCCGGCGATCGGCCGGCTCGGATTACAGGCGTGCGAGCGCCGATCAGGCGCGCGCCGGAGACTCCAAGCGCTCGCGGCCGAGCGCATGCAACGCGGCGGCAACGATGCTTTTGGCATCCAAGCCAGCCTGTTCGTACTGAACCTCCGGCTTTTCATGATCGATAAAGACATCCGGCAAGGTCAACGGCCTGATTTTGACGCCCGAATCGAGAACGCCAGCCAGCGCCAGGTCTTGCATGACAAAGGCGGCAAAGCCACCTATCGCACCCTCCTCTACGGTGATGAGAACCTCGTGTTCGCGCGCCAAGCGGCGGATCAGATCATGATCCAGCGGCTTGGCAAAGCGCGCATCGGCGACCGTGGTCGAAAGGCCGCGCGCTGCCAATTCGTCGGCCGCCTTGAGAGAATCGTGCAATCGCGTGCCATAGGACAGAATCGCCACTTTGGTGCCTTCACGCACGATTCGGCCCTTGCCGATTTCCAGCGGTGTGCCGCGCGCCGGTATCTCGATTCCCAGGGCTTCGCCGCGCGGATAGCGGAAGGCGCAGGGCCGATCATCGATCCGCGCCGCCGTGGCCACCATATGCATCAACTCCACCTCGTCGGCCGCCGCCATCAGCACGAAACCGGGCAAGCAGCCGAGATAGGTCACGTCGTAGCTGCCCTGGTGGGTCACACCGTCGGCGCCGACCATGCCGGCCCGGTCGATGGCAAAACGCACCGGCAGGCTTTGGATCGCCACGTCGTGCACCACCTGGTCATAGGCGCGTTGCAGGAATGTCGAATAGATCGCGGCGAACGGCTTATACCCCTCGCACGCCAAGCCGGCGGCGAAGGTCACGGCGTGCTGCTCGGCAATGCCCACGTCGAAGCAGCGCTTGGGGAACTTGTCGGCGAACAAGTTCAAGCCGGTGCCCGACGGCATGGCCGCCGTGATGGCGACGATCTTGTCGTCATGCTCCGCCTCGGCGATCAACCCTTTGGCGAAGACGTTCTGATAGGCCGGCGCCTTGGGCGTCGATTTTGCCTGCTTGCCGGTGACCACGTCGAACTTGCTGACCCCGTGATACTTGTCGGTGGCGGCCTCGGCCGGTGAATAGCCTTTGCCCTTCTGCGTGACCACATGCACCAGGACCGGCCCGTCGTAGTCGCTATCGCGGGCGTTCTTCAGGACCGGCAACAAATGATCCAGATTGTGCCCGTCGATGGGACCGACATAGAAGAAGCCCAATTCCTCGAACAATGTGCCGCCGGTCAACAGGCCGCGCGCATACTCCTCGGCCCGCTTGGCGGCTTTTTCCAGCGGCCGCGGGAAGCGCTTGGCGACCACCTTGCCCAGATGCCGCATCGACTGATAGGGGCGTGACGAGATGAGCTGCGAGAGATACGCGCTCATGGCGCCCACCGGCGGTGCGATGGACATGTCATTGTCATTGAGAATGACGATCAGGCGGCTGCTCATGGCACCGGCGTTGTTCATCGCCTCGTAGGCCATGCCGGCGCTCATGGCGCCGTCGCCGATGATGGCGATCACATTGTTGTCGCCGCCCGCCAGATCGCGGCCAACGGCAAAACCCAGGCCGGAGGATATGGAGGTGGAGGCATGCGCCGCACCGAACGGGTCGTATTCGCTTTCCTTGCGGTTGGTGAACCCGGACAGGCCGCCGCCTTGGCGCAAGGTGCGGATGCGGTCGCGCCGGCCGGTGAGAATCTTGTGCGGATAGCACTGGTGGCCGACGTCCCAGATCAGCTTGTCGCGCGGGGTGTCGAAGACATAGTGGGCCGCGACGCTCAACTCGACCACGCCGAGGCCGGCACCGAGATGTCCGCCGGTCACCGAAACCGCGTCGATCATCTCCGCCCGCAACTCATCGGACAGTTGCCGAAGCTGCCCCTCCTCCAAGCGGCGCAAATCCGCCGGCGTGGAAATCTGATCCAAAAGCGGCGTCTTGCTGTTATGGCCAACCTGACTCACGGCGTACCTCTTGAACTGACTTACTCAACAAATTTTCGCGCGCCGTTCCTGCTCTCTGGTGAGGTCAGGATCGCCGCGCGATGACAAACTGTGCTGTCCGCTTAAGAACCTCTGCCTTTTTTCCGAAAATTTCAAGCCGGGCGCAAGCCCGGGCCACTAAGGCCTGGGCCTTCCGGCGGGCGCCATCGGCCCCCAAAAGCCCCAGAAACGTGGCTTTTCCCGCCGCATCGTCCTGGCCGGTGGGTTTGCCCAGCTGTTCCGGCGTGCTTTCGGCATCCAGCAGGTCGTCGGCGATCTGAAACGCCAAACCCAGGTCCCGGGCATAGTCCTGCAGGGCGGCGCGCTGCGGCGCGGCCGCGGCGCCGAGAATGGCGCCCGCGTCGCAGGAAAAGGCGATCAGGGCGCCGGTTTTCAGGCTTTGCAGGGCGGTGATGCCATCCAGGTCCAATTCGGCCCGCTCGGGCGAGAGATCGATCATCTGGCCGCCGACCATGCCGGTGGCACCGGAGGCCGCGGCCAGACCGGCGATCAAGGCGCCGCGCACCGCGGCATCGGGATGGCAGCGGGCATCTGCCAGCACGGCAAAGGCTTCGGTCAGCAGGCCATCGCCGGCCAGGATCGCGGTCGCCTCGTCAAACGCCTTGTGCACCGTCGCCCGGCCCCGGCGCAGATCGCTGTCATCCATGGCGGGCAAGTCGTCGTGAATTAACGAGTAGCAATGAATCATTTCGATGGCAGCCGCCGCGGCCAACGCTTCCTCGGGCGCCACGTCGAACAGGGCCGCGGATTCGATGGCGAGAAACGGCCGCAAGCGCTTGCCCCCGGACAGGGCGCTGTAGCGCATGGCCTCGACCACACGGCCGCGCGGCCCCGGTACCGGAGGGAGAAGCGTGTCCAGCCGGCGGGTGACCGCCTCGGCGCAATCGGTCATGCGGTCGAGCAAATCGTCGCTGACCACCGCCTCAGCCCGCATCGAAGGCATCCGTCTTGACCTGGCCGCCGGCACCGAGACTGATCTTTTCGATTTTTTCCTGGGCTTCGCGCAGTTTTGTCTCGCAATGCTTTTTCAGCAATGCGCCGCGCTCATAGGCTTCAATGGCCTCGTCGAGCCGGCCCTCGCCGGATTCCAGGGCGGAGACGATCTCCTTCAGCTCCTCGAGGGCATCCTCGAAGCTCATCTTGGCGATGTCGGGGCGGCCTTCCTTGCGCGCCATTCTGCTTTCCCCCTGATGTTTCTCTACTTTCGCGTCTTCGCGCGATCTTACGAAGCGTGCCCTCCGGCCACAACCGCCGCGTTCAGGCTCAGGCGGTCATCAGTGTCCGCACGTGGGCCGCGGCACTGGCGCCCAGGGCTTCGAGGTCATAGCCGCCCTCCAGGGTTGACACAAGCCGGCCGCCGCAGTGATCACGGGCCACGGCCATCAAAACGCCGGTGGCCCAGGCAAAATCGTCCTCATGGAACCGCAATCCGGCCAGGGGATCGTCCTCGTGCGCGTCGAATCCCGCCGAAACCAATAGCAACTCCGGCGCAAACCGAGCCAGCGCCGGCAACACCGTATCGTCCATGGCCCGGCGAAACTCCGCCGATCCGGCCATGGGCGACAGAGGCACATTGAGAATATTGCCGCCTACCCCCCGTTCCTCGATCCGTCCGGTGCCCGGATAGAGCGGCGATTGGTGAGTCGAGGCATAAAACAACTCCCGATCGTCCCAGAAGCGGGCTTGGGTGCCGTTGCCGTGGTGCACATCGAAATCCATCACCGCGATGCGCCGCAGCCCGTGCGCCGCCTGGGCGTGCAAGGCGCCGACGGCGATGTTGTTAAACAGGCAGAAGCCCATCACCCGGTGCGGCTCCGCATGGTGGCCCGGCGGACGCACGGCACAGAAGGCGTTCGCCACCTCGCCCGCCATCACCGCGTCAATGGCGCCGCAGACTGCCCCGGCGGCGCGCAAGCCCGCTTCGCCGGAGCCGGGCGATAGATAGGTGTCCGGATCCAAAGCGACCCGGCCGCTGACCGGCACGGCGCCGAGGATTTCCTCCACATAGGCCGTGGAATGGGCCCGGACCACCTGCTCCGTACTGGCGCGCGGCGCCTCGCGCCACTCCAGGGCGGCAAACTCGGGCCTCTGCAGAACATCCAGCACCGCCTGCAGGCGGGCCGGCCGCTCCGGATGGCTGGGACCCGGGTCATGGTCCAGGCAGGCAGAATGGGTGAACAGTGCCGTGGTCATCGGTTCCTCCGCAGGCCGGCTAGTGTTAGCCGGGCCGAGGCCCGATGACCATACGGAAATACCGGTTCATGGCACCCGTGATCTGGAAAAAGTGAAATACTTGCCTGCCTGATCTTGAAACCGCATCCTGCCCGATCCTAACAACGGAGGAGCCCGCCATGGCGTGGTCATCCCACGCGACGATCGCGGTCCGCCCGGCGCAGGCGCACGAGGCGGAAGCCTTGACCGTCATCGCCCTGACATCGAAGGCGCACTGGGGCTACGACGACGCCTTCATGGACATGTGCCGGGTTGAGTTGAGCGTTTCGCCCGCGGAGATCGAGCAACGGCTGGTGGTGGTCGCCCAGGTCGGGGATGAGATTGCGGGGTTCTACAGCCTGGAACCCGATGGCGAGGACGGCGCCGAGGTTCACAGCCTTTTCATCCGGCCGGATTTCATCGGCCAGGGAATCGGCCGCATATTGTTCGAGCATATGTGCCGACAGGCCAGCAGCGCAGGCGTTCAGGCGCTTTTCCTGGATTCGGACCCGTTTGCCCGCGGCTTCTACGAGCGAATGGGGTGCGTTGTCATCGGCGAAGCGCCATCGGGGTCCATCCCCGGCCGGATGCTGCCGCGCATGCGCCGTCCCCTGGAGTTGAAGACGGGGACGGCGCCGTAACTCTCATCCCGCCTTGCGAATGCGGAAGACGAACACACCATCCGCTTCTTCCGCCGCCAGAAGCGTATCTCCGGTGGTCTGACAGAACGCCTTGAAATCCTTCACCGACCCCGGATCTGTGGCGAGCACTTCCAAAACACCACCCGGCGCGACCGATTTCATGGCCTTGCGCGCCCGCAAGACCGGCAACGGGCAGCGCAAGCCCTTGGTATCGAGAATTATCGGCTCCATGTGCGATGAGGCTCCTCGACGCTGCCTTACGTCACGATCATATAGAACTTCCGCAGGGTCTCCGTGATGTGCCAGGTGCACTTCGTGCCCTTGGCGATGAAAAACACATCGCCCGATTTGAATGTTTCGGATTGCCCGTCTGCATCCGTCAGAGTCACCGATCCGGAGATGACGGACATCATTTCGTGGACCGGATAGCTCCCGATCACTTCCTTGCAGGGCGCGCACTCCCACACCCCGGAGAGAACGGACTCGTCCGCCGTCTTGAAGAAGGTGTGATTGCGTTCCGTGCGGTCGCCACTCGTAAACGCTTTGGGATCGGTCAGATTGGAAGGCTGCATTCCCGTTGCCGGGTCGCCATCGGGAAGCAGCCTGATAATTTTGTTCGCCATTGATTTTCTCCCGCTACAGCCGGGCAATCCTGCATAACCGCGGCGGATATCGCAGGCCCTTGATATCGAGAAAATCCGGCTGGATTCAAGCCTTTCGCCGAACTCTGTTCCTACAGGGCGGCAAGCGTCACGCCGGCGGCCGCGATGATGCCGCCGCCGAGGCGCACGGCGGCCGGGGCCAAGGTCGCACCGGCTTTTTGCACCCCGAGGGTAAGGCCGATCCCGACGGCGTGCAGCATCGCCGTGGCGGCCGCGAAACCGATGGCATAGTCCAGGCCGCTCGCGGTCGCCGGCATCTCCGCGCCGTGAGCATGACCATGGAAGACGGCGAGCACCCCGGCCAGGCTCATGGCCACGGCCAGCGGCATCCGGCGTCCAAGCGCGACGACCGCGCCCAGAATAAAGACCGAGCCGGCGATTCCCTGCTCGACGTACGGCACCGGCACGTGGCCGAAGGCCAGGCCGCCGCCGACGATCATCATGGCGACGAAGGCGGCGGGCACCAGCCACAGGGACCGGCCGCCCAACTGTGCCGCCAGGATGCCGACGGCGATCATGGCCAGACCATGGTCCAGCCCGCCGATCGGGTGCGCGAATCCGGCCGACAGGCCGGACACGGGCCCGACTCCGGTGTGCGCCAGGGCCGGACCGGCCAGCGCGGCAAAAAGCGCCGCAAGCGTGAAGATCGCTCGTTTCATCTCGAATTCCCCGTATCAGCTTGTAGCAACGCGACGGTATGACGGTTTCAGGTACGATCATACCCGTTTGTGCGAACGGCTGCAACGAACGGCGGGCGTCCGACGCGGCGCGCGGATTGCTTCGGGGGAAGAGGGGCAATGTGCCGAGCGCGTTGCACCCGCGCGCAAATGCACATAGCCGGACCCTGCCCCCCTTGCCCGCTTCGGGGGCGCGACCCACAATAGCCGGACTATGGGTATCGACTCCCCCCTTTCGGCAGCCGCTCGGATCGGCAACTCCGGGACGCCCAACGGCTGGTTCGCGGCGACGCCAGCGGCCGTGGCCGGCACCATCGCGCGCCTGGCGGACGAGGATGCGGCCTCCCTGCTGCTGCTCGACGCGTCCGCGCGGCGGCGGCTGACGGCGGCGACCGCCCGCCTCCCCTTCCGCCCGGCGATTCCGGTGGTCGGCGAAGGGGCGAAGACCGTGCATCAGGAATTCACGTTGTGCATGGACTTTCCACGCACGAGCTTGTTCCTTGCCTTCGCCGCCGCCTTCGAGCACCTGGTCGATGCGGCGCTCGCGTACATGGCACCGGCGCCGGTGGCCCGTCCGTTCCACTTCAACGATCTTATCGTGCAGCGCTACGAGCGCGGCGATCGGGGCATCACGGCGCACCGCGACCATCTGCGCTACAAGGGCCTGATCGCGGTTATTCCCTTGAGCGGCGCCGCCCGGTTCTTCGTCTGCGCCGACAGGGCGGGCCATGCGGCACGCGAAATACCGGCGCCGGCCGGCAGCCTGGTTCTTATGCGCGGACCCGCGTATGCCGGCCGCCATGACCGGCCGTTTCATTTCGTTCGGGATGTTACCCGGCGGCGCCTCAGCCTCGGTTTGCGTTACGATACCGGCGTAGCGTAAGCAACACGTCCCATGGTTATGAAAACCGCCGACTTCGATTTCGAGCTGCCGTGCGCGCTCATCGCCCAGCACCCGGCGGTACCGCGCGATGCGGCGCGGCTACTGGTTGTCGATACTGAAGAAACAACCGACCGCATGATACGGGACCTGCCGGCGCTCTTGGCGCCCGGCGACATTCTTGTCTGCAACGATACGCGGGTCATCCCGACGCGGCTGTTCGGCCGCCGCGGGGAGGTCAAGATCCAGGCCACCTTGCACCGGCGCGAAGCGGCCTCTGCTGATGGCAACGGCGGCATCCGTTGGCGCGCCTTCGCCCGCCCCGCCCGCCGCCTGCGCCCTGGCGACCGGGTGGATTTCGCCGACGATTTTTTCGCCACCGTGGCGGAAAAAGGCGAAGGCGGCGAGGTGACATTGGCCTTCGATCTGAGCGAAGCGGATCTGGCCGCTGCCCTGCACCGGCATGGCGCCATGCCCCTGCCCCCTTATATCGGGCGGGAGCGCGGCGGCGACCCTCAAGATCTGCGCGACTATCAAACCATTTTCGCCGCCCGCGACGGCGCCATTGCCGCGCCGACCGCTGGCTTGCACTTCACGCCGAATTTATTGCGCGGGATGGAAGCGCGCGGCATCCAACGGGTGACCGTGACCTTGCACGTGGGCGCCAGCACCTTCCTGCCGGTCACCGCCGACGACCCGCGCCAGCACCGCATGCATGGCGAGGTGGGCGAGATCGGCGCCACGACAGCCGATGCCATCAACGCGGCGCGCGGCCAAGGCGGGCGGGTGATCGCCGTGGGCAGCACGGCCCTGCGCTTGTTGGAGACGGCGGCCGATGCGCAGGGCCGCATCCAGCCCTTTACCGGCGAGACCGATATCTTCATTCTGCCCGGCTATCGCTTTCGCGCCGTCGATCGTTTGCTGACCAATTTTCACCTGCCGCGCTCGACCTTGTTCATGCTGG
>DASWJP010000053.1:0-6523 GCA_036397065.1 Kiloniellales bacterium
TGACATAGTCCTTGGACATCTCCGAGATCGCCGAGGCGCGGGTCAGGCGCACGAAATGAGGCAAATAGACAACGGCAATGGCGACCATCGCGTTTTCCAGGCTGGGGCCCAGAATGGCGACGATCACCAGGGCCAGGAGCAAGCTGGGAATGGCCAGGATCACGTCCATCATGCGCATGATGACGGCCTCGAGGGCGCCGCGGAAACTGGCGGCGATTAGGCCGATGGAGATGCCGGCCGAGAGCGACAGGGTGACGACGATCACGCCAACGAACAGGGAATAGCGCGAGCCATGCAAAAGGCGCGAGAGCATGTCCCGCCCGGTCGCATCGGTGCCCAGGACATAGGCCCAGGAGCCCCCCTCCTGCCAGACCGGTGGCACCAACAGGTGATCGCGGAACTGTTCGATCGGCGAATACGGCGCCAACACGTCGGCCAGTATGGCCATCGAGACGATGGCCACCACCGTAAACAGGCCGGCGACGGCGCCTTTGTTATCGCTGAAATAAAACCAGAATTCTCGCAGCGGATGGACCGGCGGCGCCACCAGTTCCTCGGAGTGAACTTCGGTGGCTGCGACCATGGCCTTACCTCGCGTGCCGGATGCGCGGGTTGATCAAGCCATAGAGCATGTCGACAAATAGATTGACCAACATGACCATGGACGCGATCAGCAACAGCCCGCTTTGCACGGATGGGTAGTCGCGGCGGAAGATGGAATCCACCAGCCACTTGCCGACGCCGGGCCAGGAAAAGATGGTCTCGGTCAGAATCGCCCCGGCCAGCAACACGCCCACCTGCAAGCCGATGACCGTGACCACGGGAATCAGCGCATTGCGCAGCGCGTGCAGGCCGATGACCCGAAACGGCGACAGGCCCTTGGCCCGCGCCGTGCGCACGTAGTCCTCGTTGAGAACCTCGAGCATGGCCGAGCGCGTCTGCCGCGCGATCACCGCCAGCGGTATGGTCGCCAGCACGATCGATGGCAGGATCAGATGGCTGACCGCCGAGGCAAACGCCCCCTTCTCGCCCGAGAGCAAGGTGTCGATGAGCAAGAAGCCGGTGACCGGCTCGATCCAATACACCAACGAGATACGCCCCGAAACCGGCGTCCATTGCAGAAAGCCGGAAAACAGGATGATCATCATCAGCCCCAACCAGAAGATCGGCATGGAATAGCCGGTCAGGGACACGGCCATCACCGAATGATCGAAGGCCGAGCCGCGGCGCACGCCAGCCACGATCCCCGCCGGCAAGCCGATCAAGAGGGCAATCAGCAAGGCGCAAACGGACAACTCGATAGTGGCCGGGAAAAGGGTCAGGAATTCAGACAGGACCGGCTGCTTGGTGACGATGGACTTGCCCAGATTGCCGTTCAGAATTTCGCCGAGAAACCCCAGGTACTGCTGCCAGAGCGGCCGGTCGAAGCCGAGATCGTGCATCAATTGGGCATGGCGGGCCGGATCGATGCCGCGCTCGCCCACCAACAGCTCGACCGGATCGCCGGGGATCAGCCGAACGAAGGCAAAAGCCGCCAATGTCACCCCGATAAACGTGGGGACGAGCATGAATAGGCGGTTGAGTATGAAACGAATCATGCGGCCACACGGAAAGGACACCGGAGCGGGAGGGGCCTTACGACCCTCCCGCTCCGTGCAACGTCAGGCTGCGATGTCTAGCCCTTGATATCCACGCCGTAGAAGATGTGGCCGCCAAAGGGGTCGATCTTGTAACCCGTGACCTCTTTGCGCACCGGCATGAACACCACCGAGTGGGCGATGGTGATCCAGGGGGCTTCTTCCTTGAAGACCATCTGGGCCTGTTCGTAGAGCTTGGTGCGCTCCGCCACATCGGCGGTCCGCTTGGCCGCAACCAGCAGATCATCGAAGGGCTTGTGGCACCAGCGGGCCCGGTTGGCGCTGTCCTTGGCGGCCTCGCAGCCGAGCAGGACATAGAGGAAGTTGTCCGGATCGCCGTTGTCGCCGGTCCAGCCGAGCAGAAGCGTCTGATGCTCGCCCAGCTTGGAGCGCTTCAGGTACTCGCCCCATTCGAACGAGACGATCTCCGCCTCGACGCCGACTTTCGCCCAATCCGCCTGGATCAATTCAGCCATGCGCTTGGCGTTCGGGTTGTAGGGCCGTTGCACGGGCATGGCCCAGATATTGGTCTTCAGGCCCGTGACCCCAGCATCGGCGAGAAGCGCCTTGGCCTTCTCCACGTCGTAGGGATAGTCCTTGATCGCTTCGTTATAGGACCAGATGGTCGGCGGGATCGGATTCTTCGCCGCCTTGCCGGCGCCCTGGAACACCACGTCGATGATGGCCTGCTTGTTGACCGCCATGTTGAGCGCTTGGCGCACCCGCTTGTCGGTGTAAGGCGCTTTCTCGGTGTTGAAGGCCAGATAACCGACGTTGAGGCCTTCCTGCTCGAGCATGGTGATGTCCGAATCCTTTTTCATGGCCTCGATATCGGCCGGATTCGGATACGGCATGACCTGGCACTCATTGGCCTTCAGCTTCTGATAGCGCACGGAAGCATCCGGCGTGATGGCGAAGATCAGATCGTCGATCGCCGCCTTGCCGGCCCAATAATCCGGGTGCGCCTTATAGCGAATCTGCGAATCCTTCTGATAGGCGACCAACTGGAACGGGCCGGTGCCAGAGGGTTCCAAGTCGACCTTTTCCGGGGTGCCCGCCTTCATCATGGCATCCGCCTGTTCGGCCGACATGATGGACGCGAAATCCATGCCCATGTTGGCCAGGAACGGCGCTTCCGGCTGATTGAGGACGAACTTGACCGTCATGTCGTCGACCTTCTCGACGGCCTTGAGTAGGTTCGGCATGTCCATCGAGGCGAAGTATTCATACTGGCCGCCGGAGATCTTGCTGAACGGGTGGTTCGGATCGCGCTGCCGCTCGAAGCTGAAGATCACGTCGTCGGCGTTGAAATCGCGCGACGGGGTAAAGTCCTTTGTCGCATGGAACTTGACGCCCTTGCGCAGGTTGAACGTGTATTCCAGGCCGTCCGCGGAAACGCTCCAGGTTTCGGCCAGGCCCGGGACGATCTTGGTCGCGCCGCGTTCGAATTCGACCAGGCGGTTGAAGATTTGCCGCGACGAGGCGTCAAACGTAGTGCCCGCCGTATACAACGACGGATTGAACCCTTCCGGACTGCCCTCGGAGCAGTACACCAAGGTCTTGGCGTGAGCGCCGGTCGCCAGGCCGAGTGTCACGGCCAGGCCAACGGCGGCTGCCAGATGCATATGTTTCACAAAAAACCTCCCTTAAGGTTTTGGATTTTATAGATTTTTGGACGCCACACTCTGCCGTGAAGGCAGACCGCAGCCCTGCGCGAGCCTAGGCCCGGATGCAAACCCCTGTCAACACGGGGTAGAGACCTGTTGCAACCCAGTTGGGAACTCCGCCGAGCCGATGTCCGGAACACCGGCATTCTCGCCAACCCGGCCCGATTTGCGGCCGGCAGCGGATATTCGGCACATGGCCATGGCCGCTGCCGGCCAGCGGCGACCGCGAGCACAGCGGGGCAATGGGAAAGGTGCTGCCGCGCCGGATGGGGGCGCGGCAGCACCGGCGGAGCGGCGCGGCCCGGGGCTGAACCGGCGCCCGCCTTGATGTTTGGTCCGCCGAAACGCCGAGCGAGATGTCTAGAGGGTACGTTCGAAGCGGGCGAGAAAGGCCGGCAGCGCCAGGGTGCGCGGGCCGTCCTCGAGGACCCGGTCGGCGCGGTGCAACGTGCAATTGTAACGGACATGCGGGATGGCGCCTTCCGGATCGGCGATGGCGAGCACGCAGGCCGTCTCCATCACCTGGGTGGCGCTGCTGCGGGCGAACGTGGCGCCGATTTGCACCTCGTTCCAATCCTCGCGGCCGCGCCGGGAGGCGAAACGGGACTTGCCGGCACGGGAAGGGAATAGTGTCATGGATAAGGACCTCGCTGGGGGTTTGTCGTGGGCACAGGTGTCTGATCTCGATCCCCATAAGAAGCCCTGGACGGTGAACGTTTCCTTTCGGCTCCTGTGGCAAATGTCGGGCAACCGCATTGGGCAGGACGCGGCGTGGCGGGTCGTCGATCCACCCGGCGACCGCACCCTTGCTTTTTTCCTGGGATCGGGGAAACTCGGAGAGCATCCGGGTCCCGAGAGGGAACCGAGGTGTCCCGCGGCGGTTGATGCCCGCCGCACACAGAAATGACACAGAGCGCCGCGACCGGCTTTGCTAAGGTCGCCACAGGCCGGTGGCGCGGTTGTGAATGCGGCCATGCGGAGCCTGTCTAGATGTTCTTGAACCTCGGACCCGTCCGCGAGTCCAGCGCACGGCGGGCGGATGCCGGAGGTTTGCCGTATTCCAGCGAGGTCTACACGGTGATCGGGGGGGATCTGACGGTGATTGGCGATCTGACCAGCGACGGTCACGTGGAGATCAAGGGCACCATCAAGGGCACCGTCAACAGCCGGTCCGTGGAATTACTCGAGAGCGGCGTCATCGAAGGCGCCCTGATCGCCGAGTCCGTCATCATCCATGGCTGCGTGGTCGGACCGGTTCGGGCCAATACGGTCACCGCGGCGACCACCGCCCGCATCGTCGGCAGCGTCTTTCACAACGTGCTGAACATCGAGCCGGGCGCCAGCCTGGAAGGCCGCCGTCCCTGGCGGCCCCATATCGATCGGCATCTGGACGTCGACTAGGTTTCAACCAAGAAGGCCAACAAGGGAGAACTAAATGTTTGCAAATAGCAGCAAGGGGTCCGAGGCCCCGACCCAAGCCATCGGCGATACCCGGTCCACCCTGCGCGGCAGTGGCGAGACGTCGGTCATCAGTGCCGATCTGAAAATCATCGGCGATCTGGTGTGCGGTGGCGATATTCAGATCAAGGGCGTGGTCGAGGGCGACGTGAAAAGCCGGACCGTGACGGTCAGCGAGGGCGCCCGGGTGAGCGGCGCCATCACCGCCGATTCGGTGCATATCGCCGGGGCCATCAAGGGCCAGGTGGAGGCGCCAACGGTCACCGTCGCAAAAACCGCCAAGGTCGACGGCGACATCACCCACCAGACCCTATCCATCGAGGCGGGCGCCCACATGGAAGGCAACTGCCGCCGTTTGGGTGCGAAGAAACCAGTCGAGTCCGCAGCGACGAGCATCGCCTCGCTCAAGCCGGCATCGAGCGCGTCGTCCGAACCGGGCAAGAAGGCGGTCGGCGGCCTCTAAAGCCGGTTCACAGGCGCATCCTGCAGCGGCGTGCCACCAAAGGGCGCCATAACAGCGATTGGGGATCCTAGGCCGATTTCACATCCAGGCCCGTGTTCCGATAGGTCTTGCAGACCTTGAAGTCCTGCACAGGCTTCGGCACGAAGCCGGTCAGGTTGATCGTATCGGACGTTTACTCGTAATTTTCCGGGCGGGCCGGTCAAACCGGCCCGCCCGCTCCGCTGAGAGTAGGTGTCTTAAGCAGCTCTGACCCGCGCCAGGAACTTGTCGATCTCGGACCGCAGTTCGGCGGACTGCTTCGCCAGGCCCTGGGCGGCGGTGAGCACCTGGGTCGCAGCAGCACCGGTTTCGCCGGCGGCCTGGGCGATGCCGCCGATGTTGCTGGACACATCGCCGGTGCCCTGGGCCGCCTGCTGGACGTTGCGGGCGATCTCCTGGGTCGCAGCACCCTGCTCCTCGACCGCGGCGGAGATGGATGCGGCAATCTCATCCAGCTCGCCGATGATCTTGCTGATGCCGCCGATGGCCGTGACCGCCTCGGTGGTCGAGCCCTGGATGGCGGCGATCTGGCCACCGATCTCCTCGGTCGCCTTGGCGGTCTGGTTGGCCAGGCTCTTCACCTCGCTGGCCACCACGGCAAAGCCCTTGCCGGCCTCGCCGGCCCGTGCCGCCTCGATGGTGGCATTCAGGGCCAGCAGGTTGGTCTGCTCGGCAATATCCTGAATCAAGCTGACCACGGCGCCGATCTTCTCCGCCGCCACGGCCAGGCCCTTGACGCTGGCGTTGGTCGCCTCCGCCTCGGTCACCGCGGCCGCGGCAACCTTGCTCGACTGGCTGACTTGACGGCCAACCTCCTCGATCGAAGCGGACAGCTCCTCGGCGGCGCTGGCCACGGTCTGCACGTTGGTCGAGGCTTCCTCCGCCGCCGCGGCGACGGTGGTCGACTGCTGGTTGGTTTCCTCGGCGGTGGCCGACATGGACTGGGCCGTCGATTCCATCTCGGTGGCGGAGGCGGATAGACCTTCAACGATCGACTTGACGCTGGATTCAAGACTGTCGGCCAGGTCGAGCATGCCCTGCCGTTTTTCTTGCTCGGTCCGCTTCTCGGCCTCTTTTTGCGCCTCTTCCATCTTGACCTTCTCGATGGCGTTCTCCTTGAACACCTGAACCGCGTCGGCCATGCCGCCGATCTCGTCCTTTCGGCCCAGACTTGGAACGGCCACGCTCGTATCGCCCTTGGCAAGCAGGGCCATGGCCGAGGTCATGGCAATGATCGGGCGAGACGCCACGGTGCCGAT
>DASWJP010000054.1:0-4141 GCA_036397065.1 Kiloniellales bacterium
GACCGGAGTTCGGCGTTAGGACGCGGGTGCCACGGCGGTGGCCGCCGTATCGCCGATCAACTCGTAGTAAATCCGGTCGGCCAGGGTGGTGCAGGAAATGGTCTTGGTTTGCAGGGGGTCGTCCACGTTGACCAGGAGGGCGTGCGGGACGGGCAGGCTGCTGGATCTGATCGAGCCGACTTTCCAGATAGAAGGCCGATAGATCGGGCCCGACCGTTGCACGTACCGCTGCCCTTCTTGAACATTGAACCGCTGTACCATCACACCACTCTCTTTTGCCATGCCAGAAGTCGAATGTGTCAACCTTTCCCATAACATGGTTAAGAAAAGGCTTAAGCGGCAGGGAGCATGGGTGGGCTGGAGACGGGCCCGGAGCCTGGATCACATACCATGGTATGTAATACTGCCGAATGACCGGAATGGGGCCCATTTCCGGACTAAATTGCGGATTTAACCTCAACTTTACCACGAATGACCTAGAAATAACGTCGGCGGATCAGGCCGGGCGGACTGACCGCCTTTCCATGCGGACTCGCCCCAGGGATCATCATGAGCGCTGCCGTAAGCGCAAAGACCCGGGCGTCCGGGCCTGACACGAAGCTCACGTTTCGCGAGCGCTTCATGGTGTGGTGGGAAGGGTTCGAGCCGGCCCCGTCCGCCGCGTCGCAGAAATTGGCGCCCAAACCCACCCATGAGGTGCGCTATGCGGCAGATCAACAGGGGTGGGAAACCACCCGCTTGCGCCTGGTTCAAGACGTCTGGGGCGATGGATTTTCCACCCCTGGCGGCGCCGACCACGTGCTCAACATGGTCAAATTCTTCGGCCTCGACCCGGCCATGAGCGTCGTCGACATCGGCGCCGGGCTGGGTGGGGCGGCGCGAACCATGTGCGAAAATTTTGGCGTTTGGGTCAACGGATACGAAGCCGACAAGGGTCTGGCCGAAGCCGCCATGGCCCTCTCCATCAAGGCCGGCATGGCCAAGAAGGCCTCGATTGCGCCTTTCGATCCGGAAGCCTTCACGCTGAAGGCAAAATCGGCCGATTGTGTATTTTCACAAGAATACCTTTATACGGTCAAAGATAAGAAGGAATTCCTGGCCACTATAGAGGCGGCCATGAAAAGCCGTGGGCAGCTCTTGTTCACGGACTATGTGCTGGCAAAGCCACATTTGCGCAGCGCCAATCTCGACAAGTGGATCGACAATGAGCCTAACGGTGCCCACCCCTGGGCGATCGAGGATTATCGGCAGACCCTGGCCGAGCTGCACATGGACATCCGAGTGGCTCAGGATACGACCGACGAGTTCCAGAAGATGGTCACCAACGGCTGGGCCGCCTTCGTCAGCCGCGTGCGCCAGACGGGTATTTTACCCGAGGTCCACATGGCCTTAACGGACGAGGCCGAGCTTTGGGCCCGGCGCATGCAGGTGATCGAAGCCGGCGATCTTAAGGTTTTCCGGGTACATGTCCTGAAGCGCGATACCGATAAGCTGATGGGCGACTGGTAGGCCGCGCCACCGATAGACCCGAGGCGGGAGTTGACAGGCCCGCACCCGTTGCCTATTTTCCGCTCCTTTCCGGCCGCCTCAAGAGGCGCCGAGGCGCCCGAGGATCGAGATCATGAAAGTCGTCAATTCACTGAAATCCGCCAAAGCGCGGGACAAGGACTGCCGCATCGTGCGCCGGCGCGGCCGGGTCTATGTGATCAACAAGAAGAACCCGCGCTTTAAGGCCCGCCAGGGCTAAGGCTGCGCGCCGGGCCGCCCAAGTTTTACGGCGGCTAAGTTTTTTCAATCCGTGGTATCATCGCGCCTGGCCTCGCCACCTATAGGCTTGCAGGCACCCGACCGTCTGCGAATGGAGTGATTCACCAGTGCGTATGCCTGAGCCGGATCAGAACGTCATCGCGCGGCGCGCGGATATTGCCGCGGCCTTGCGGGCGATCGTGCCGGGCGAGGGGGTCATCGTCGATCCCGCCTCTTTGCGCGTGTATGAAAGCGATGGCCTGACCGCCTATCGGCAGCCACCGATGATCGCCGTATTGCCCGAGACGACGGAGCAGGTAACCAAGGTCCTGCGCTATTGCCACGACAACCTCATCAAGGTGGTGCCGCGTGGCGCCGGCACTTCGCTGTCCGGCGGGGCGCTGCCCCTGGCGGATGGCATTTTGCTGGGCATGGCCAAGTTCAACCGCATCCTGGATGTGGATTTTGCCAATCGTTGCGTGGTGGCGCAGCCGGGCGTCACCAACCTGGGCATCACCAACGCCGTTGCAAACGCCGGCTTCTACTACGCGCCCGATCCGTCGAGCCAGATTGCCTGTAGCGTCGGCGGCAACGTGGCTGAGAATTCCGGCGGCGTGCATTGCCTGAAATACGGCATGACCACCAACAACGTGCTTGGCTTGGAGATGGTGCTGATCGACGGCACCGTTATTCGCGTCGGCGGTAAGCACCTGGACAGCGGCGGTTACGATGTGCTCGGTTTGATGACCGGGTCGGAAGGTCTGCTCGGCGTGGTGACCGAGGTCACCTTGCGCATCCTCAAGTCGCCGGAGACGGCACGCGCCTTACTGCTCGGTTTTCCCGCCAGCGAGCAGGCCGGCGATTGCGTGGCCGCCATCATCGGCGCCGGCATCGTACCCGGTGGTATGGAGATGATGGACCGGCTGGCGATTCACGCCGCCGAGGACTTCGTGCATGTCGGCTATCCGCTGGATGTGGAGGCGCTGCTGATCGTCGAATTGGACGGGCCCAAGGCCGAGGTCGACTACTTGATCCAGCGGGTCTCCGAGATTGCCAAGGCGAACGGCGCGGTCACCAACCGGGTGAGCAATAGCGAGGAGGAACGCCTGTCTTTTTGGGAAGGGCGCAAGTCCGCGTTTCCCGCCGTCGGCCGCATCTCGCCTGACTACTATTGCATGGACGGCACGATTCCGCGTGGCAAGCTGCCGATCGTGCTCGCCCGCGTGCGTGAATTGAGCGAACAGTTCGGTCTGCGCGTCGCCAACGTCTTTCATGCCGGCGATGGCAACCTGCATCCGCTCATCCTGTACGATGCCAACACGCCGGGCGAGTTGGAGCGGGCCGAGGAGTTTGGCGCCGAAATCCTCAAGCTGTGTGTTGATGTGGGCGGTGTCCTGACCGGCGAACATGGCGTGGGAGTCGAGAAGCGCGATCTGATGGAGACCATGTTCTCCGAGGTGGATCTGAAACAACAACTGCGGGTCAAATGCGCTTTCGATCCCGAGGCCCTGCTCAATCCGGGCAAGGTGTTTCCGGTATTGCATCGTTGCGCCGAGCTTGGCCGTATGCATGTTCACCGCGGGCGACTGCCATTCCCCGACCTGCCGAGGTTCTAGACGCGTGCGACCGGTTGCATGAGCACCACATTCCGGCCAGAGAATGTCGAACAGGTTGCCGAGGTGGTGGCCTGGGCGGCGGCGGAAAAAGCACCTCTGGAGGTCGTGGGTTGCGGCAGCAAGCGCGATTTCGGCCGGCCCATGCAAACCGGGCATGGCCTCGATCTATCCGCCTTGAGCGGGATCTTACTTTACGAGCCGGGTGAACTGGTGCTATCCGCCCGCGCGGGAACGCCGATGGCGGAGATCGAATCCGCATTGCGCGACAATAATCAGCAAATGGCCTTCGAGCCGGCCGACCTGGCACCGCTCTATGGCGGTGCCGTCGGGGCGGGCAGCATCGGCGGCGCCATCGCCTGCAACCTGTCCGGCCCGCGGCGCATCAAGGCCGGCGCGGCACGCGATCACTTTCTCGGATTTCAGGCGGCTTCAGGCCGCGGTGAGCTTTTCAAGTCCGGCGGCCGCGTGGTGAAGAACGTGACCGGCTACGATCTGAGCAAGCTGTTGGCCGGATCGCACGGGACTCTCGCGGTTCTCACCGACGTGACCATAAAAGTCATGCCGGCGCCGGAAAAATCGCGCACGGTGTTGCTGTACGGCCTGGACGATGCCGGTGCCGCCGTTGCCATGCAGCTGGCCATGAACTCGGCGCACGAAGTTTCCGCCGCCGCCCACCTGCCGGCGCCGGTCGCCGCCGCGGCCCGCGTGCCGGGGGTGGCCGATGCGGGCGGCGCGGTGACCGCTCTGCGAGTCGAAGGGCCGGGCGTGTCCGTGGAGTA
>DASWJP010000055.1:0-7560 GCA_036397065.1 Kiloniellales bacterium
GCCACCGCCTATCACCTTGTGCGCGAGCATTTCGCCTTTCTCGCGGCGCAAGTGCGCGCCCACAACGGGGCCATCGTCAAGACCATTGGGGACGCCATCATGGCCGCCTTCGGCGATCCGGCCGATGCCCTGCGTGCCGCCCTGGCCATTCAGAACGGCGTGCGCGCCTTCAATGAAAAGACGGGGAAACAGGAAAGGACGGGGGAAGACGCGCTGGTCATCAAGATGGGCCTGCACCACGGGCCGTCGATCGCCGTCAATCTCAACGAGCGCCTCGACTATTTCGGCTCCACCGTCAACATGGCCGCCCGGGTGCAGGCGCAAAGCCGCGGCGGCGATATCGTCCTGTCCCGTGCCCTGGCCGACGATCCGGCGGTGCAGCCTTTGCTCGACGGTTACAAGGTATCCAGCGAATCCTTCAGCCTGAAAGGCTTCGCCGAGCCGGTCACCCTGTTGCGGCTGGAGCCGTAAAAACCGCGTGGACCATAGCGCTTTTGTCGAATCGCGTCTGCTTCCTGCCCGGCGACAGACGACGATAATCTCCCATCGGAACAGCCACTCCTGACTCTACTCTGCCATTCTTGCCGGACATTGTGGTGAGCAGCATGGTTCTCGAGCCCAAGAACATCGCTTACGTCGAGTCAGTTTCTTCGACGGGCGCCTGATTTGAAGATGGCACCGCGACGAGCAGGCCAGCCGCCGCGATCAAGATCATTCCGCCAATTGTTAGCAGAGCAGGCTTCTCGGAGAAGAATACGAATCCCCACACGGCTGCCGAAACCAGATAAGCATAGTCGAAGGTGGCAATGATCGATGGCGCAGCGATTTGATAGGCACGCGCAACACCGACGAAGTAAGCAACCGAGAGGGCGCCGAGGAGTGCCATCAAACCCCACTCCCGCGCCCCCATTTGCGCCCAATCACCGAGCAGGAACGGGAATGCCGCCTTCATATCGGAGCCGAGGCCAATGAAGGCCAGCACGACAGTGGCGATCAAGCCACAAATGAGAAACGAGCTGTGTAGGGTGAGCGCCAAGGTAAGCGGCGACTCTTCCTGGCATTTGCGCCGGGTGAGAACCATCGCAAGAGCATAAAAAGCGGCTGCCATGAGTGGCAACAGTGTGAACCACGAAAAGGCTTCGGTGCCGGGCCTTAAAATTGCAATCACGCCGAGAAAACCCAACAAGACACCGCCCCATTGGCGCCTGGTAACCGGTTCGCCAATCAATGCGGCGGATAATAGAGCGATCATGATCGGGCTGGTGTAGACGGCAACCGCTGCCACGGACAGACTGAGCACGGGAAGCGCGGCGTAATAGGCAAGCCAGGTGAGGACCAGGAGTATGCTACGAACGAAGGCCCACAGTGGTGCACGCAGTTTGAGGCTGGCGCCCGTGGCGAGCGAAAGCACGATCACGAACGGGATTGCGACAAGCGAGCGAGCGAGAAAGACCTGCCACACTGTTAAGTTCGCGCTGACGAGCTTTACCACAGCATCCGCAAAAGCCATCGTCAGCACCGACGCCAAGATGATGACGACACCTTGAGCCGTTCGATCGGGCTCCGCCCCTTCCCGATACACCATTACCTAGTCCTTGTGATCGTCCATACGGATATCCTTTTCAGCCGCGACCGTGACGGGCCACCGGTTACAAAGCGCCGCCATCTTAACGGCGATGCCAACTTGGCCGCCCGGCTTCAAGCACAAAATCGCGGCGGCGACATCGTCCTGTCTCGCGCCATGGCCGACGAACCGGCGGGGCAGCCTTTGCTCGACGGCGCGAGTCCGGAAGATCAGCCGGTTGCCTTGGCGCTGGCACGCCAAACGAGCGAGGCCCCGGCTGACGCGAGTAGCGATTATTTCACGGGCGTCGGCGTGTAAGTCCAAGTCCAGCCCTTGTCTGTGAAGATCAACGAATTGCCGGCGGGCGAGATCGTTAGGTTGCCACCGGCCTCCAACTCCATGGCGAGCATCATTGTCCCCGGGACGGTGAGACCTTCGTTCACCACCACCGACTTGGCCGGTACGGACTCTAATCCGCCGGTGCAATTCCTGGGCATGCCGGCGGCAGGATAATCGCGCTGAGCCGTCAACGCGAGTTGGGCGCCAATCCCCGGTTTTACCGACTGCAAGGTGAAGTGCTCGTACGGGCCATCGAGGGTTGGCACCTGGCAACCATCCGCGCCATTGCGGAGCGCACCCATCATGGAGGGGAGATTTTTGAACGTGGCTTCGCCAACAAGCTTGCCCTCGGTCTGGTCCCAATCGAAGTTGATCTCGACCTGGTCCTTTACCTCGGCACGCCCGTTTGTCCCGGCGTCGACAATGAGCGTGTCGGCGGAATATTCACCGACCACCGCATAGTGCACGACTGTTACGGTCATCCATTTCTGCATGACGTCCATCTTCATCTGAGCGGCGGCGGGCATGGCGATACAGAGCACAGCGAAAATAACCGCGGCGAGAGTGCCGCGCTTGCCGCAAAGACAGGATTTCATTTAAACGCTCCCTGAAGGACCGGGGCGCAATATATGCATGTGCGAGCCGTCCGGCGAGGGGAAAGAATGGCGCAACGGTCTATGCCGCCCGTACGCCATCCTGGGTCGGCCGTCTTGAGGGATTAAGCCGCCGGCACGGCCGGTAAGGTGAGGCGGAAGCAGGTGCCCTCGCCGGTCGAGCGCTCCAGCCGAATATCGCCGCCATGGGCGCGCATCAGCTCGCGGGCGATCGCCAGGCCCAGGCCGGTGCCGCCCGGTTTCGACGATCCGGTGAAGGGCTGAAACAACTGCTCGCGGGCACGCGGCGGCAGGCCCGGACCATTGTCGGCCACGTCGATGACCACATGATCGCCGTCGCGGCGGGCATTGACCTCGACACGGGTGGCACCCGCCTGGATGGCGTTCTGCCCGAGGTTGGAGAGTACCCTGTGCAGTTGCTCCCGGTCGGCCTCGATCTCGAAGCGCCCGCCGAGCAGGCTTTGCAGCACGGCGTGGCCGTTGACCAGACCGGCCAGGTCGCTGCCCACATCGGCGATCAGAGTCTCCAGATCGAAGCGGCCCGGCTCCACCAGTGGTGCTCCGTCGCGGGTGAAGTTCAGCGTATGCGCGCAGAGATTGACCGCCCGGTCGATGGCCCCCACCAGGGTCGGCGTCACCCGCCGCACTTCCGGATCGTCGCTGCTGGTCAGGCGATCGGAGACCAGGCGCGCGGTGGCAAGGATGTTGCGCAGATCGTGATTGATCTTGGTAACAGCCGAACCCAATGCCGCCAGGCGGGCTTTTTGCTGTAAGGCGCGGTGCAGGCCTTCCTGCATGGTCGCCAGTTCCCGCTGCACGACACCCACCTCGTCACTGCGCGAAGACGGGCGAATGACGCAGGACGCATCTTCCGGATCGTTGCGGAAACGGGCCATGCTGTCGGAGATGCGCTGCATGGGACGCACGGTCAGCAGGTGCAGGCTCAAATAAACCAGGGCCGCGGTAAACAGGGAGATGACCAGGGACAAGGCCAGGATGCGCTCGGAAAACCCGAGCATCTCCCGGCGCAGCGGGCCTTCCTCCAGAACCACTTCGACCTGAATACCGGCATCGTGCGGCGAATCGCCGAGGATACGCAAAACCCGGTTGCCATCGCCGAGCATGGTCATGGCGGCATCGCCGATCAGGCCGAAGAACGAGTCCTGACGCAGATCGTAACTGGCATCGACCGGCCCCGGCGTCGTGGTCATCAGCATCAGCTTGCCTTGACCCGGCTTGGTCAAGGCGACCGAAAAAGCGCCGACGTGCTTGAGCAGCTCGCGCTCCAAGCTTTCGTCGATGACCTTATCGGGGGTTGCCTCCAGGGCCAGGATCGCCAAATGGCCGGCGGCCAGGCGCTCCTGCAGGTAGACCAGGCGAAAACGGCCGATCGATGGCGCATAGATCAGCACCTCGGCCAGCATCACAAAGAAGATCGTTAACAGCAAAAGCCGCGCCGACAGGCTTTTGGCCAGCGGCGGCAGGCTCAGCTTCTTGCCTGTCATGGGGGGATTTATAACACGGGCCGGATCGGCGGCAGAAAAAATCGCCCCCTTCCGGGTATCCGCCAGAAATCCCGGCGACTGCGGCCGCATCCCGGGTGGATCCTAAGGCCGCCGAGGTGGCGCGCCGCCACCGACCAAGGGAGCGAGGGGGTCGGTCGGCGGCGGACGCGCCGGCACCTCAGTCAGCGGACATTAGCCGTGCGCGGGCTAATTAGTCTTCGCTGCACAGGGGTTGCACGGATTCTTGGCCGCGCACGGGTTGGCCGCCGCGCACGGATTGCACGGGTTCACCACTTTCGCCGCACACGGATTGCACGGGTTCGCAGCCGCGCAGGGATTCGCGGCTGCGCAGGGATTACACGGATTCTTCGGCGCGCAGGCCGCGATCTGAACCGACGTATCCGCCGCCGCCTTGGCCGAAGCCATCGGCAGAACCGCGGCGCCAGTGGCCAGGGTCACGACGCTCAGGGCCACAAAAGTCTTCTTCAACATCAAAGCCTCCTAGAAAAGTTGGGCCGGGGAAGCGGCCATTTTTGAATTCCAGCGAGCGGGGCCCCGAAGGGGGTTCCGCGCCGGACGGTCAGTGGACCATCCATGGGAAAACAATGCGCTTTCGCCTGGCCGATCTCGATTCACGTTCCCAGCATTCGGTTCAAATTTACGTGAGACGGGCGCGATCCCGCCGTTCGCCCGCGTCTCGTCCTAGCCGAAATGGGCGAGAAAGCGGACCAGCTTCCTGGTCCCGGCGCTGAACAGCTTGTCGGTGAAGAAGCTTCCGGCGACCCGCTTGCTGATCTCGCCCATGGTCGGATAGGGCGCGACCACCCCGGCCATGGCCGAGAGGCCAAGCCCCTTGGAGAGCGCCAGCACCCACGGAAGAATGCCTTCACCGGCATGGGCGCCGACCAGGCTGGCGCCGAGGATCTTGCCCCGCGGGGTGGCGATCACCTTGATGAAACCGTCGGTGCGGCGTTCCGCCTGGGCCCGGTCGTTCTCGGCGAACGGCCAGCGCAGAATGCGGATCTTGCCGTGCGCCTGGCGCGCCGCCGCCTCGCCCAGGCCCACATGGGCCAGTTCCGGATCGGTGTAGGTCACCCACGGAACGGCGTGCATATCCGCCTTGGCCGGCAGGCGGAACAAGGCGTTGCGCAGGATGATGCCGGCGTGATAGCCGGCCACGTGGGTGAACTGATAGCCGCCGCTGACATCGCCGGCGGCATACACCCGGGTGTTGCTGGTGCGCAGGCGGGCATCCACCGTGATCCCGGCACGGGTATGGGAGATGCCCGCCGCGTCCAGGTCCAGGCCCTCGACCACGGGGCGGCGCCCGGCGGCCAGCAGCAGCGTGCTGCCGCGCAGCGCCGTTTCACCGGCACCGGCATCGACCGTGACCTCGACGCCGCCCGCCGCCTTGGTCACCCGCACCACGCGGGTGCCTTCACGCATGTCGATGCCGTCGGCACGCAGACGCCGGCGCACCACGTCGACCAGCTCGGGATCGTCCTTGGGCAGAATGCTGGCCATTTCGACGATGGTGACTTGGGCCCCGAGCAGGCGGAAGGCCTGGCCCAACTCGCAGCCGATGGGGCCGCCGCCGATGACGATCAGGTGCGCCGGAAGCGCGGTCAGATCGAAGACCGTCTCGTTGGTCAGATAGGGTACGGCCTCCAGGCCCGGGATCGGCGGCACCAGGGGTTGCGAGCCGGTGGCCACCACGAAGCGGCGGGCGCGGATGCGCAGATCGCCGACCGCCACCTCGCGCGGGCCGGTGAAGGCGCCCGATGATTGCACCACACGCACGCCCAGGGCCTCGAACCGTTCCACCGAATCCTGCGGGGCGATGGCCGCGATGACCCCGTGGACATGGGCGGATACGGCGGCGAAATCCACCTTCGGCGCCGGGGCGCTCAGGCCAAGCTCTGCGGCCCGCGTGTGCGCGTTGGCCGCCTTGGCGGCGACCAGCAGGGATTTCGACGGCACACAGCCGTAGTTGAGGCAGTCGCCGCCCATCTTGCCCTTTTCCAGCAAAACCGTCTCGGCGCCCATTTGCGAGGCCCCGGCGGCCACCGACAGGCCGGCGGAGCCGGCGCCGATGACGCAGATATCCGGTGTGATCGTGGTGGGCATGTGCGGGTCCCGGCGTTTCAGAGCTGACCGGCGCGGCGCGCCTTGACCTTCTTATAGACCACCGGCAGCGCCGCCAAGGCGGCCAGGGCGAGAATCGGCAGCAAGACCTCCGGATGGAAGATGATGCCCAGATCGGGCGTCTCGCCGGCGGCGAAAATGGCGCCCAGGCCGTTGCCCAGGCTGGCGTAGACCACGGTGCCGGGGATGATGCCGATCAAGGTCGCCAGCACATAGGTGCGCAAAGTCACGCCCAGGAACGCGGGGACCAGATTGACCAGCCAAAAGGGAAAGATCGGGATCAGCCGCAACACCAGCAGGTAATGAAAGGCATTCTCGCGAAAGCCGGCCTCCATGCGCCGCATCCCGGCCCCGGCCTTGGCCCGGAGCAGATCGGCGAAGGCCGTACGTGCCGCCAGGAACACGGCGCTCGCCCCCAAGGTGGCACCGACCACGACGCAACTGGCCGCCACGGCCGTGCCGAAAAGAAAACCGGCGGCAATGGTCAAAACCGCGCCCGCCGGCAGGGAAAAGGCGACGACCAGGGCATAGCCGAGGATCAACGCCGCGATGGCCAGGGTACCGTTCGCCTCGACTAAATTGCGCAGCCGTTCGCGGTTTTCGTGCAGGGCCTCGAAACTGAGATACTGGTCCAGTCCCAGGGCGAAGAACAGGATCAGGCCGGCCGCCAGGACCAAAACCGGCCCAAACCGCCGGATCGGGGAATGTTGCGGCTTTGCGGCCTGGTTTGGCTCATCCATGGTGCGGTTTCGGTTTTACAGGGGTTGCAAACCGGCCGCGGCCCAACCCGATCGCCGGCCCAGCCCGCCGGTTGGCGGCGCCCATCGGCCCGATCTCTAACACCCCCTGTCCGCCGCAACCAGTCACCAAGGCGTGAAGCTCCCGTGAAACGTACGCAAAAGCCCACGTTTCAGCCATCCGGCCCATGGCCCCGGCGGCGCCCCCCGGGCCACGCCAACGCGCCCCCTGGTAGTGTCTCAGTTTGAATTCTTTTTCTTGTAGGAGCCGCGCCGTCCGGGCTTGGGGGCGCGAGCGTCGATCAACCCCGCGATCCATTCCATGTCATGCAGGGTATTGGAGACACCGGCAGCCATCGCGGGCGATATGCCACCAAGTGACTTATGCTGGCGGCAGAAGTTGTACCAGACAAAATACAGTGCTAGGGCATGGCAATGGTTCTCGACCTTTTTTGAGAAGGCATTGGTCAACCGAGTGAACCGGCGCATGGACATCCGCATGGTCAGGTTATGGCGCTCGACATGCGACGTACTGACGTGCCTGGGATCGGGCTTGCCTTCAACCGACTCTTTGCGAGCGCCGACGCATATGGCCGGGCTATATCGGCCCCGCGTGGCCTCCGGGGCGGTCCCGTAAAGCTTCTGGAGCACGGCAT
>DASWJP010000056.1:0-6615 GCA_036397065.1 Kiloniellales bacterium
GCATTATCCACGATCCTGTCAACCGCACCCCAACCAGCACCCGGATCCCAGCCATCTGTCGCGGCGAGATGATCCCGGATATGGTCGGATGACATCGCCCAGCCGCCCAACCACGGACCCACTGGCGCAAAGGAAGCGGACTACTGGCTTTCGAAAAGCACCTGAACTGATTTACGCTGGGACCGTTCGCATTGCCCAGCCGGCGATGATATTCGAGCGCTACCGCAGGGGAGACTGAACCATGTCGAAGACCACGCCGGCAGGGCGCACGCTGACGCTGCGCTCGCAGCTCTGGTTCGACAACCCGGACGATCCTGACATGACGGCGCTCTATATCGAGCGCTACATGAACTGGGGGTTGACCCGCGAAGAATTGCAGTCGGGCAAGCCGCTGATCGGAATCGCCCAGTCGGGTTCCGATCTGGCGCCCTGCAACCGGCATCACCTGGTGCTGGCGCAGCGGGTGCGCGAGGGCATTCGCGAGGCCGGCGGCATCGCCTTCGAGTTTCCGGTCCACCCGATCCAGGAAACCGGCCGACGGCCCACCGCCGCCCTCGACCGCAATCTGGCCTATCTCGGGCTGGTCGAAACGCTGTTTGGGTATCCGATCGACGGCGTGGTGCTGACCACCGGCTGCGACAAGACCGCGCCCTCGCAATTGATGGCGGCGGCGACCGTGAATATTCCAGCGATCGCGCTGTCCGTCGGCCCCATGCTGAACGGCTGGTACAAGGGCCGCCGCACCGGCTCGGGCACCATCAAGTGGGAAGCCAAGAAGCTCAAGTCCGCCGGCAAGATCGACTTGGCCGAATACGTCGAGATGATCGCCTCCGCCGCCCCCTCGCCCGGCTTCTGCAACACCATGGGCACGGCGACCACCATGAACGTTCTGGCCGAGGCGCTGGGCATGATGTTGCCGGGCACGGCGGCGATCCCCGCGGTCCACAAGGAGCGCGGCCAGGCCGCCTATGAAACCGGCAAGCGTATTGTCGAGATGGTGCGCGAGGACATGAAACCCGCCGACATCATGACTCTCGCCGCTTTCGAGAACGCCATTGTCGTCTGTGCGGCGATCGGCGGTTCGACCAACGCGCCGATCCACCTCAACGCCATCGCCGCGCACCTGGGCATCGCGCTCACCAACGACGACTGGGAGCGGATCGGGCACGCCATCCCCTTGATTGTCGACATGCAACCCGCCGGCCGCTTCCTGGGCGAGGATTTCCATCGCGCCGGCAGCATTCCGGCGGTGGTGGCGGAGCTGCTGAAAGCCGGCAAGATGCCGCACCCCGAGGCATTGACTGTTAACGGCAAGTCGATCGGCGAGAACTGCCAGGATCGTTTCACCGGGGACCGCGAGGTGATCCGCGCCTGCGACGCGCCGCTGGTGGCGCACGCCGGATTCCTCAACCTGAAGGGCAATCTCTTCGAGTCGGCGATCATGAAGACCAGCGTCATCGCGGCAGAGTTCCGAGCGCGCTATCTGTCGAATCCCGACGACCCGGATGCTTTTGAGGGGCGCGCGGTCGTCTTCGACGGCCGCGAGGATTATCACGCGCGAATCAACGATCCGGCGCTCGAGATCGACGAGAACAGCCTGCTGTTCATGCGCGGGGCCGGGCCGATCGGGTATCCCGGCGCCGCCGAGATCGTGAACATGGACCCGCCCGCCGCCCTGCTGAAGCGCGGAATCACGGCCCTGCCCTGTATTGGCGATGGCCGCCAATCGGGCACCTCGGGCTCGCCCTCGATCCTCAATGCCTCGCCCGAGGCGGCCGTGGGCGGCGGCCTGGCCCTGCTCAAGACCGGCGACCGGGTGCGCATCGATCTCAAGAAGCGCACGGCCGACATTCTGATTTCCGACCGGGAACTGGCCAGCCGCCGGAAAGAGATCGAACGCCGACTCGCCGCTGGTGGGCTCGACTATGTGCCCGACAGCCAGACCCCCTGGCAGGAAATCCAACGCGGGATGGTGGGCCAGCTTGCCGACGGCATGACGCTCAAGCCGGCGCTCAAGTACCGGGACATCGCCCACAAGAGCCGTCCGCGCGACAACCATTGACGGCCGCATGGGGTGAGCCGCCATAGGTGGCATGACCGGATGGCGTCGCGTATGCTCGGCGTCTGAATGATGGGTTGGAGGCAGGAGCCACGTGAGCCAGGGACACGAATTTTCGTCGGTTTTGCGCATTGTCGGGCGCGGGCCCAGCCTGTCGCGCGCCTTGAGCCGCGACGAGGCGCACGCGGCCATGAACCTGATCCTCGCCGGTCAGGCCGAACCGGTACAGATCGGTGCCTTGCTGTTGCTCCTACGCTACCGCGGCGAGACGGCCGCCGAATTGGCCGGCATGGTGGCGGCGGCCCGCGAGACCCTGGTGCTGCCGACTGCACCGGCCGCCGTCGATCTCGACTGGCCGTCCTATGCGGACCGGCATCGCCAGCAGCCGTGGTTCGCTCTCGCCGCCCTGCTGCTGGCCGAGAATGGCGTGAAGGTTCTCATGCACGGTATTGCCGGCGCCGCGGAGGGGCATGCGCCCACTCGCCCCGTCCTGGCCGCGCTGGGCGTGGTGCCGTCAGTATCTCTCGCCGCCGCCGCGGCCGATCTGGCGCGGAACAACTTTGCCTATGTCGGGCTCGAATCCCTCTGCCCGCCGCTGCACGCCCTGTTCGACTTGCGCCCGTTGCTGGGTGTGCGCACGGCGATCAACTCGCTGGCCCGCGCGCTCAACCCCTTGCGGGCGGCGCACCAGCTGCAGGGTGTCTTTCATCCGCCGTACCAGGTTTTGCATCGGGATGTTGCCCTGCTCGAAGGCCAGCCCCATGCCGCGATCTTCAAGGGCGGCGGCGGCGAGGTGCAGCGCAACCCCTTGAAACCCTGCCGCATCGCCTGGGTCCGCGATGGTGTGGCGAGCGAGGAGGATTGGCCGGCCGTGCTGCCCAGCCAGTCCTATGCCTGGCGGGAGGAATCGCTGGACCCGGCGCGCGTGGCGGCGCTCTGGTGCGGCGACATCGATTTGCCGGCGCCGGTGGCCGCCATCACCGGCACCGCCGCCCTGGGCCTGGCGGTCCTGGGCCGCGCCGGCGATCCGGCCGAAGCCCAGGCCATGGCCGATGCCCTGTGGCGGGAGCGGCCGAAAGCGAAATACGGGGTCGCGGCGTAACGGAACACTCAGGCCGGCGCCGGTTCCAGGCGCGCGGCGGCAACCTGGGCCAGCACCAGATCGGGAATGGCAGGATCCGCGCCGATGGCCTCCACACAGTGGATGGGCGGCCCATCGTGCGCCGCGATCAGCCGGGGAATATCGGTACCCGCATGCAGATCGCCGGCGGCGAACAGGCCGACGGCGATCGCTGGCTGCGTGCGCGCGCGCAACACGTCTGCCAAGTACGGGGCCTGGTCGAGAAAGGCCGTGCGCACCGTCTGAAACACCCCGGCCGCCCGCGCCCGCGCCGCGTGCCGGTCCACCGCCCGCTGAGAGGCCGGATCGCGGGTCGAACCGTGACCGATCAGCAGCATCTCGGTGGCATCCGGCGTCCAACCAGCGCGCACCGCCAATTCGCTGGCCCGGCGCAACAGCAAGGCGGTCAGTTCGGGCCGCAATCCCAAAGGGTCGCACATCCGCACACGAGGGCCGGTCGGGTGGCGCCGCCCATCCAGGCCGAAGGCGCGGGGCAGGACGGTCTGGGTAAACTGCCCGTCGCACATGAACAACGGGGCGATGGTGATATGGCGGGCACCCGATGCCGCCGCCGCTGCCAGAGCTTCGCGCGGGCTCGGCGTGCCATAGAGCGCCGCGGCATGGACCGCAACGAACTGGCCACGGGCGCGCACGGCGTCGGCGTGGGCTTGCAGGGCCGGGTTGGCGCCGCCGCCGCGCGTCGTGCCATGCCCGGCCAGGATCAGGGCACCGGCCGCCAGATCGGCGGGCTTAGTGACTGGTGCCGGCCGAAAGCGTGATCTTGTTATAGACATTGTACTTTCCCGATGGCTTGCGCATGGGGATGCGCTTGACCTCTTCGAAGGTCGCGGCGTCGTAGACGATCAGGGCACCGTCCATCTCCCACAGGCTGACCAGGGCGAAACGCCCGTCGCGGGTGAATTCTACATGCCCGGCAGTCTTGCCCGGTTCGGGGCGCAGGGTGCGGACGATCTCCAGGGTGCGCTTGTCGATGATGTGCAGGGCGTCCTTGTGCGGGCCGAAGAAGACGTCGACCCAGGCATAGGGCGTGTTCTCGTGGCTGCGCATGAAGAAGCCGGGTCCGTCGGTGGTCAGGGTCTTGATGACATGCCAGTCGGTCATGTCGATGATGCTGACCTTGCCGTCCTTGAGATGCGGCGTCGCCATAACCATCCGACCCCGGTATGACCAAGTGATGCCCGAGCCCAGATGCGGCAGACCGGGCAGATCGACGGTGGCGATCGGCCGGCCGACGGTCAGGTTGACCACCACGGCGTTGCTGCCGTCGCGGGTCGAACCCAGCAGATTGCGGTAATCCGGATCGAAGAAGAAATCGTCCAGCGGCGCGTCGATAGCGATACGGCGCAAGGCGAACAGGCCCTGGCTGTCGGGCAGGGCCTCGACCATGCCCGGTTCGTAGGAATGGACCAAGCCGCTATAGACGGGCGGGGCGTTCTCGTCGGTTGCGATCTCCCAGATCTCCGGCACGTCCTTCAGGGCGACGACGAAGCTGTTGCGCGGCTGGGCCTGATAGACGGCGCTGACCCGCGAGCTTTGCGTGCCGGTACGATCCATTGCCGGGATGACCCGGCGCAGGGACAGATCCGCCGCGTCGAGCAAAACCAGGCTGTGCGGCAGGTAATTGGCGACCGCCAGATACTTCCCGTCCGCCGAGATCGCCAGGTTGCGCGTGTTGATGCCGGCGCGCACCTCGGCCACCACGGTCAGGTTGTAGATGTCGAACTTGCTGATCCAGCCATCGCGCGAGGCGAAGTAGACGAAGCGCCCGTCCGGCGAAAACTTTGGCCCGCCGTGCAGGGCAAAGCGGCTGGCGAAGCGGTGGATCGGCGCGAAGGTGTCGCCGTCGAGAATGGTCACATGATGATCGCCGCTTTCGACCACCACGAACAGGTTGAGCGGATCGGCGGCGAAGACCGGTTTCGCCGGTGCCCGCGCCGCCGCCGCATCGAAGAGGCGGCTGGCCTCGATCTCGGCCTCGCCCCAGCGCGGCACCTCGGGCAGCGGGGTGCGGATGAAGGCGGCGAGCGCCGCCACGTCGGCCTCGTTCAAGTGCTCGGCGAAGCCCGGCATTTGCGTCGATGGGCGGCCCTCGGCGATCACCTTGGACGCTTCCTCCGCGCGCAGGCGGCCGAGGTTTTCCGGCAACAGCGCCGGGCCTTGTCCGCCCAGGCGATCGGCGCCGTGGCAGCTGGCGCAATACTGACCGTACAGCGCCACCGCATCGCTTTGCGCCAGTGCCGGCGTCGCCAGCAGCAGGACGGCGGCGGTCAGCGTGGCGCGCAAAATGTCACTCCGCCGCGACATGGGTGCGTCCCCGGTAAGGCGTGTTTTCCAGGCGGGTCCGGTCAGCCTCGACGCCGATCTCGGCGTTGCTCAGATAGCAGGCCGGATCCTCAGCCCAGGGATCGCCGGTCAACTGAAGGGCTCGCACCCGGGTGTTGCCGCCGCAGATGGCGAAGTGCCGACACGCGCCGCAACGGCCACCGATCTGCCGCGGCCGCTGTTTCAGGCCGGCCATGACCGGATCGGACGTATCCGGCCAAATCTCGGAGAAGGGTCGCTGGCGCACATTGCCCAGGGTGTAGTGCCACCAGAAGGTATCCGGGTGCACGTTGCCGAGGTTGTCGATGTTGGCGATGTTGACGCCGGAGGAATTGCCGCCCCACTGTTCAAGCTTCGCCCGCAGGTGCGCGACCCGCTCTGGAAAGCGCCGCTGTGCCCAGAGCATCAGGTAGACCCCGTCGGCGTCGTTGTTGCCCGTGACGATTTCCTTGTCCAGGCCGCGCTGCGCATAGTCCCAGGCGGTGTCGAACAGCAGGTCCATGGCCCGCCGCGTGGTCTCGTGGTGCGCGTCGTCGCCGCGGTTCTTGTTGCCGCGCCCGGCGTAGTTGAGATGGGAGAGGTAAAATTTGTCGACGTCCTCGGCCTCTGCCAAGCGCAGCAGGTCCGGCAGTTCGTGGGCGTTGTCCAGGGTCAGGGTAAAGCGCAGGCCGACCTTGATGCCGCGTTCGCGGCACAGGCGTACGCCGCCCAGGGAGGCATCGAAGGCGCCCGCCTTGCGGCGGAACGCATCGTGGGTCGGGCCCAGGCCGTCCAGGCTGATGCCTACGTAGTTATAGCCAACATCGGCGATGGCATCGATGTTGTTTCGGTCGATCAGGGTGCCGTTGGTGGAGAGCCCAACATAGAATCCCTTGGCCTTGGCGCGGCGGGAGATGTCGAAGATATCGGGGCGCAGCAGCGGTTCGCCGCCGGAGAGGATCAGCAACGGCACGCCGAAGCCCTTCAGGTCATCCATCACCGTATAAACCTCGCCGGTGCTCAGCTCGCCCGGGAAATCCGTATCGGCGGAGATCGAATAGCAATGCTTGCAGGTCAGATTGCAGCGGCGGATCAGATTCCAGATGACCACCGG
>DASWJP010000057.1:0-10460 GCA_036397065.1 Kiloniellales bacterium
CCGACATCGACATGCTCGTACGGTATGTGGATGGCGAAGAGGCCTATGTAAAAAAGGACGGCACGCCGTATTGAAGCGGGGCAATGTGTTTTGAGCGGGTGTCAGCGGCACGGAGAACACCCCCCACCCTGACCCTCCCCCACAAGGGGGGAGGGAAATTCTCGCGGTGCCAATACCTTTCTCCCTCCCCCTCGATGGGGGAGGGTTGGGGTGGGGGTGGCTTACAAGCTCGTATCTACTAGGGCGAGCAATTTCAGAAGGAGCGGTCATGGCAAAGCAGGATCCCATCGTCATCGTCGGCATGGCGCGCACGCCCATGGGAAGCTTTCAGGGCGAATTGGCGCCCATGAGCGCGCCGCAACTGGGCGCCGCCGCCATACGCGGAGCGTTGCAGCGCGCCGGGATGGCGGCGGATCAGGTGGACGAAGTGGTCTTCGGCTGCGTCTTGCCGGCGGGCATGGGCCAGGCACCGGCCCGGCAGGCCTCGTTCGGCGCCGGCATTCCGGAGTCCGTCGGCTGCACAACCGTGAACAAGATGTGCGGCTCGGGCATGAAGGCGGCCATGCTGGCGCACGACCTGCTGGCCGCCGGCTCGAACACCGTGACCGTCGCCGGCGGCATGGAGAGCATGAGCAATGCGCCCTATCTGCTGCCCAAGGCGCGCGGCGGCTACCGCATGGGCCATGGCGTCGTGCAGGATCATATGTTCACCGACGGCCTGGAAGATGCCTATGACAAGGGCAAGCTGATGGGTGTCTTCGCCGAGGAAACGGCGCAGCATTTCCAATTCACCCGGGAAAGCCAAGATGCGTTCGCCATCCGCTCCCTGAAACGGGCGCAGACGGCGACCGGCGACGGCACCGCGGCGCGGGAGATCGTGCCGGTGACGGTCAAATCCCGACAAGGCGAGATGGTCGTCGACACCGATGAACAACCGCGCACGGCGAACCTGGACAAGATCCCGCGCCTTAAGCCGGCCTTCCGCGACGGCGGCACGGTCACGGCGGCCAATTCCAGCTCCATCTCCGATGGCGCGGCCGCCCTGGTGCTCATGCGCCTGTCCGAGGCGGAGCGGCGGGGCCTGACGCCTCTCGCCATCATTCGCGGCCACGCCAGCCACGCCCAGGCCCCGGCCTGGTTCACCACCGCGCCCATTGGGGCCGCGCAAAAGGTTCTGGCCCATGTGGGCTGGGCCGCCGGCGATGTGGACCTCTACGAGGTGAACGAAGCCTTCGCCGTGGTCACCATGGCGGCCATGCGCGAGATGGACCTGCCGGCCGACAAGGTGAACGTGCACGGCGGCGCCTGCGCCCTCGGCCATCCGGTCGGCGCCTCCGGCGCGCGCATTTTGATCACGCTGATCAATGCCCTGGAGAAATACGATCTGCGCAAGGGTGTGGCGGCCATCTGCATCGGCGGCGGCGAAGCCACCGCCATGGCCGTCGAACGGCTGCATTAGGGGCCGGGCCATGGCCTTGGAAATGAAGCCGGCGTGCGAGCGCTGTTCCGCCGATCTGCCGATGGATGGGGACGCGTTTATTTGCAGCTTTGAATGCACCTTCTGCCGGAACTGCGCTATCGAGATGCACCGGCGTTGTCCGAATTGCTCCGGCGAGTTGAACGCTCGTCCGCGCCGCGACGTGCCCCCCGCGGTCGCCTAGGGGCCGGGCGCGATATCATGTCCACCATCCTGATCACCGGCGCCAACCGTGGCATTGGCCTGGAACTGACACGCTCCTTCGCCAGGGACGGTTGGCGGGTGCATGCCTGTTGTCGCGAGCCCGACCGGGCGAAAGATCTGCGTGCCCTCGACGGCGCCGTCGAGATGCACAAGCTCGATGTGACCGATGGCGCCAGAGTGGCCGGCCTGGCGCGCGAGCTGGAGGGCGAGGCCATCGACATCCTGTTCAACAATGCCGGTGTCTATGGCCCCAGGGCCGGCTTCGGAAAAACCGACTACGACGCTTGGGCGCCGGTGTTTTCGGTCAATGTCTTTGCCCCCCTGCGCCTGGCCGAATGTTTCGTGGCCCATGTGGCGCGCAGCGAGCGCAAGCTGATCCTGAACATGTCCAGCAAAATGGGGTCCATCGCGGATTGCGGCGGCGGCTCGGTCATCTACCGGTCCTCCAAGGCGGCTTTGAACATGGTCACCAAGACCCTGTCGGTCGACCTGGCCGGGCAGGGGATCACCGTGGTGGCATTCCATCCCGGCTGGGTCCAGACCGACATGGGCGGACGGGGCGCCAGCATCACGGCGCAAGAGAGCGTCCGCGGCCTGCGCCGGGTCATCGGCGGGCTCGCCGCCAAGGATACCGGTGGATTTTTCAACTACGACGGCAGCAGGCTGCCCTGGTAACGCGCGCTTCCGGAATGCTATGACTGGGCCCGGATTTCTCGCATCACATGACGCGGCGGAAGGGCATCGGGCATGGCGTTGATCGAAGGCAAGACCGGTCCGTGGGAAATGGTCATCGGGCTGGAAGTACACGCCCAGGTGATCACCGAGTCCAAGCTGTTCTCCGGCGCCTCGGCCACCTTCGGGGGCGAGCCGAACGCCAATGTGTCCATGGTCGATGCGGCCATGCCCGGGATGCTGCCGGTGCTCAACCGGCGCAGCGTCGAACAGGCGGTCAAGACCGGCCTGGGGCTGAACGCCAAGATCAACCTGACCTCGGTGTTCGAGCGGAAGAACTATTTCTACCCGGACCTGCCGGCCGGCTATCAGATTTCCCAGTACCTGCACCCCATCGTCGGCGAGGGCACGGTGGTTCTCGACATGGCCGACGGCACCACCCGCGAGATCGGCATCGAGCGCCTGCACCTGGAACAGGACGCGGGCAAGAGCCTGCACGACCAGCATCCGGCCAAGACCTACATCGATCTGAACCGCAGCGGCGTCACCTTGATGGAGATCGTCTCCAAGCCCGATCTGCGCACGGCGGAGGAGGTGGGGGTCTACCTTTCCAAGCTGCGCTCGATCATGCGCTATCTGGGCACCTGCGACGGCAACATGGAGGAAGGCTCCATGCGCTGCGACGTCAACCTGTCGGTGCGCAAGCCGGGCGGACCCCTCGGCACCCGGACGGAGACCAAGAACGTCAACTCCATCCGCTTCGTCAAGCTGGCCATCGAGCACGAGGTGCACCGGCAGATCGCGGTCATCGAAGGCGGCGGCAAGATCGTTCAGGAAACCCGCCTGTTCGATTCGGCGAAGAACACCACGCGCTCCATGCGCTCGAAGGAGGAGGCGCACGACTACCGCTATTTCCCCGATCCGGATTTGCTGCCCCTGGTCTTGGACCCGGCATGGGTCGACGAGGTGCGCCGGGCTCTGCCCGAGCTGCCCGATGCCAAGAAAAAGCGTTTTGTCGAAAAGCTGGGCTTGTCGCCCTATGACGCCGGCGTGCTGGTCAACGACAAGGAGACGGCGGCTTTCTATGAAGCCGTGGTCGCCGATGGCAAGCGCGATGCCAAAATGGCCGCCAATTGGGTGACCGGCGATTACTTCGCCGCCCTCAATCGCAGCGGTGTTGATCTATCGGCGGCGCCGGTGGGCGCGGGCAAGCTGGCCGAGCTGCTCGACCTGATCAGCGCCGGCACCATCTCCGGCCGCATCGCCAAGGAAGTCTTCGAGGAGATGTGGGAGACCGGCAAGGCGGCGGCGGACATCGTCGAGGCCAAGGGCCTGACGCAGATTTCCGATACCGGCGCCATCGAGGCCCTGGTCGATCAGGTGATCGCCGACAATCCGGGGCAGGTGGAACAGATCAAGGCCGGCAACGAAAAGCTCATGGGCTGGTTCGTCGGCCAGGTCATGAAAGTCACCCAGGGCAAGGCCAACCCCGGCATGGTCAACCAGTTGTTGCGCAAGAAATTGAGCTAGAGCCAGCAGCCGTCATGCCATTCGCACCCCCCACCCTGACCCTCCCACACAAGGGGGGAGGGAAAGTGGACAGCAGGCTCACTCTTTCTCCCTCCCCCTCGATGGGAATTGTATACTTGACTACACAAAAACACCTCCTATGTGAAACGGGACAGGCTGGCGCTGGCGACGACAAATGGCGTGAGCGGGTTTTCATTGCTATGAAGGTGGAGGTTCTTTGTGTTTTAGAAGGCTGGCGAGATGGGGATGATGACTTGAAATATCTTTCCCCGTCAGAAGCTGCATCCCTAGCCTGCTCACGTGCCCGCCACGCTGCATCGCAGATCGAGCATAGTCGTCCATCGCTTGCTTCTCGCCTTTTGGGTAGGCCAATTGAAAATTGAGCTCACCTATCCGCTTAGCGAGATTGACGAGCTTGTGATGGTCGAAAGGTTCTTCAAATTCGTATGGCGGACGAAAACTGGAAGCATGTAATTTGTCTGGATCGGTAGGCAGCCAATCCCAAAGACCGTGAGTGATTCGATGGCGGCTCTGTTCGATACCACTAATCTTATTCAGCAAGTTGAGAAATTTTTGTCTGGTTTTGGGACCGGTGATTACCTCTTTGGCGAGCTTACGGAGCGCCCTAATGCGCTTCTTAAACGACGCGGCGGTCGCATCCGTAGGTATAGGCACGTTGGCCTTATCGGCCAACTCTGCGGTGCTTTGAAGCAATAGGTGCTCTAGTTGGGACCAGGAAACCGTCACATAGCCGATAGCGGCAAACTCCAGCATTGAGAGTTCTGTTCCCAAGCGGTGGCGTTTGTCCTTGGGCGAGAATATGATTGTGGACATGGCAAAACCTCCCGACCCATCGGCCGATCCGAAGTTTTTAGAGACGGTACGGCGGATGCTGAAAACACCGCCCCAACCGCGCCCCAAGCGCGAGCGGGACAAGAGCGTGCCGCCGAAAGGCAAGAGGGCAAAGAAAACCCCGGCCAAGTGAGCCGGGGTTTTTGGTTGTTAGTCTGAGAACTCTGGCAGGTGTTCGCCGTGTGTTTTCACCTCTGCCCTACAGGAAGGACAAACCCAAGCGTGTTTTATAAGCATCATCGAGCCATTCGTTTGGAGAATCGACTTAATGCCGCGCTCGTAACAGGCTGCACAAAGGGCATGTCCGGGTTCGCCGCGTGCTTCCGATCGCTTCACCACGTAAGCGAATGCTCCAGGAGCACATTGTGTCAGGCTGTAGCGTTGCTTCTCAGTTCCCCATGTTTTAGAGCGAGCCACTTCTTTTTCAAGCTCGCCTACGCGCTCAACCAGCGCCATTTGCTGCTCTTGTGCGGTGAGGATTTTTTCTTGGAGTTCTATAACCGCCGCATTACGAATGGCAGCATCGTTAATGCCCTTCAGTCCCTTCGCAGTATCGAGCATGGACTTGAACAAGCCAAGGCTAGCAAGAAGCTCACTTGCCATTACGGTTTCTCCAGCGCAAGAAATGACACGCCTTTTGCTTAAGCGTTCGCGGTTTGGTTAGTCCGCCGATAGGTCAGGCGCTTGCCGGTGATGCCCTTGAGCGCCTTCATGGTGCGCTCCTCGTCATTCACGCCAAGGGCGGAGCGCTCGTTGTAACGGAAATCGAATTCGGCCAGATAGCGTTTTAGGTGCTGCTGGCTGACATGGTGATAGGTGCCGGTGATCCCGCGCTTGAGGATCGAGAAATAACCTTCAATCGTGTTGGTGTGGGCAGTGCCTCGCACGTACTCACCAATGCCATGATTCACAACCTCATGGCGGGCAAACTCAGGCCCCATGATGCGGTACTGGCCAGCGTCATCGCTCATTAGGAAGGATTTGCGGTCAACCTGGGCAACTAGAACCGGGCGAAGCGTCTTGGCGCTCACCTCGGGGACTTGCTGAGAGCGGACACGCCCGGAGCGCTCCACGAGGGCGAAAACGATCTCTTTGCCCTGGCCGCCGATATTGCGCTTGTTGCGCTTGCTACGGTGTTTGTTCTTCTCTTTGCCGCCGATATAGGTTTCATCGGCCTCCACGGTCTTGCCCTTGCCGCCTAGGGGGCCGGGCTTGGTTTCACGCATACCCTCGCGGATGCGATGGGCCATGAACCAAGCGGTCTTGTAGGTCACGCCGAGTATCCTGTGGATCTGATGGGCGCTCATGCCCTTCTTTGACGAGCAAAGCAGGTGTGTGGCATAGAGCCAGACATGCAGGGGCACATGGGAGCGCTCATAGAGTGTACCGACGCGAACCGTGAACTTCTTGCGGCAGTCGCGGCAATGATACCAGCCCGGCCCCGTGGCGCCCTTGGCAGGCAGGCTTTTGATGGTGTCCACTTGCCCACAGAAGGGGCAGTATGGACCATCGGGCCAGCGCTGGGCTTCGAGGAAGAGGCGGGCCTTGGTTTCGTCGGTGAAGATGGTTGGTATTGTCATGTCTAACTCCTTGTCCCCATTTATATGGGCAGGAGATTTGTGTAGTCAAGTATACAATTCCCCCCTCGATGGGGGAGGGCCGGGGTGGGGGTGGCCTTCGAGGGGTCGCAATTGACGTGGATTGGAGTTGCGCAACGTCATGAACGAGAACAGTGGCCTGCGGCCCGGAACCCGGGTCGCCCATGGCGGTCACGATGCCGGTTCGACGGGCGACGTGGCACCCATCCTCCGGCCATCGACCAACTTTGCCCGCGACCCGTCCTATCGGTTGATCGCCGATAAATACGGCTACAGCCGGGACGGAAACCCGACCTATTCCGAGCCGGAAGCGTTGCTGGCGGACCTGGAGGGCGGCGCCGGGGCACTATTGTTTGCCTCTGGCATGGCGGCGGCCACGGCGGTGATCATGGCCCTGAAGCCGGGCGATCGGATCGCCGCGCCGACCGCCATGTATTGGGGCCTGCGCGACTGGCTGATCGAGTTCTGCGGCCAGTGGGGCCTGGGCCTCGATCTCTACGATGTGGCCGACCCAGGCGCCTTGAATGGCACCCTGCGGCCGGGCGAGACCAAGCTGCTGTGGATCGAGACGCCGGCGAACCCGACCTGGGAGGTCATGGACATCGCCGCCTGTGCCGCCGCGGCCAAGGCCGCCGGGGCCCGCCTGGCGGTCGATTCGACCGTGCCCACGCCGATCCTGACCCGGCCCCTCGTGCACGGCGCCGATCTCGTCTTCCATTCCGCCACCAAGTACCTCAACGGCCATGGGGACGTTGTGGCCGGGGCCCTGGTGACGGCTCGGGCGGATGAGTTCTGGACGCGGATTCGCGGCATCCGCGCCCACGGTGGCGCGGTCCTGGGGCCGTTCGAGAGTTGGTTGCTGCAACGGGGCCTGCGGACCCTGCATCTACGGGTCAGACAGGCCAGCGCCAATGCCCTGGCCATCGCCAGCCATTTCGAGGGTCACCAGAAGCTGAGGGCGGTGCTGTATCCCGGCCTGGCAAGCCACCCGGGCCATGCCATCGCGGCGCGGCAGATGCAGGGCGGCTTTGGCGGCATGTTGAGCTTGCGGGTGCGCGGCGGCGCCCAGGAGGCCTTGGCGGTGGCCGCACACTTGCGGTTGTTCGTCCGGGCCACGTCTCTCGGCGGGGTGGAGAGCCTGGTCGAGCACCGGGCCAGTGTCGAAGGAGCCGCCAGTCCGGTACCTCCGGACTTGCTGCGTCTATCGGTGGGAATCGAAGAGCCGGAAGACCTGATCGCCGATCTGGAGCAGGCCTTGGCGGCACTCTAGCGGTTCAGCCGGCGGCGGCGCGGGCGCGGCTCCGGGGCCGGCCGGCAAACGAGACCACGGCCGCGGCCGTCGCCTTGCCGTCCTCGACCAGGGTCTGAAGCTCGGCTTTACACTGTTCCAGGGCCACCACTTCCCGGGAATCCTCGCGGTCGTAGATTTCCATGCAGCTCAGCTTGATCTCGACCAGGTCGATCAGAGTCTCGACCACGCGCTTGGATAAAGACATCGTACCCTCCTCGAACATTGCCCAGACACGACCTTGCGGGACATTTTTTTAAAATTTTATGAAAGCCCGGACAGCGATTTTATCCACAGGCCAGGCACCCGGTAGATGGCCTGATTCGGCACGGAAAAGTCCGGCCGCCGGGCCCGGTTTAAGGCCGCTTTAACCGGCTTTGCCCTAGCCTGTTTCCTGATATGCGAAGTCCGCCCGGACCGCCCGCCGACCATGCCCAGGGGCCGCCAGAATGAAAGTCGCCAACGATCTAGCCCCCGATTCGCAGATCATTTTCTCGCTCGGCCAGCCGACCCGCGACCGGCGGTTGACGGACAAGATCCTCGGCGCCTTCAGTCATGCCTATGCCAGCGGCGAGATCGGCGTGGCCGCGACCCTGCGCCGGGCCCTGGAAGAAGCCGAGCTCGGCTTGGGTCACGGCACGAAGGAGCGGCGCAACTCGACGGCCCTGCTGCAGGCCGACCTGTGGGTTGAGTTCGTCGAGGCGCGCAAGGCCTATGGCCGCGCCACCGAAAGCCAGCAACCCGACCCGGCGGAGGTCGAGGACAGCCGCCGGGAGATGATCGAAGCCTACCGGCGTTGGAGCGATCAGTAGGATCCCACGCCGGCCCCCAAGCCCGTATTTGCCCGGCCTTTACGCCCGATGAATGGGCTGCAATTTCATGACGTTGCGTGTTTGGCCGCTGAGGGCCATGTCGTCGTGCGTCGTGGTCAGGTGCAGCTCATCGATCAGGATTTCGCTGAGAATCTCGCCGCTGTAGCGGGCGATGAAATGTTGGAGGGCGCTGGTTTCCGCCATATCGAGATGATCGGTCAGGTTCCACAGACCAACCACGTATAGCCTGGATTCAGGCCAGTTCAGGGATCGCTGGACCAGCCGCAGCGAATCCTCAGGCCCCTTTCGCTCCGGGTAGACCGGAAGGTAAATCCGGCCCGTGTTCATGGACCCGATCCAGGGCCCGCCGAGCCGGACCCGAAATGCCGCGTGGCGGGCGACGACCGGGATCGCCGCGTCGATCTCGGGCGCCGAGAGTTTCGTCTCCAGGCGGCCGCATATGGTCAGGTGCAGACGGTCTTTCCTCTGCTCAAAGCTATCCCAGTGGATCTTGCCGCCGAGGGGGGAGGCGCGCAGGTCCGCCAGGACGCGGTTGAATGTCGCGGAGACGCCCAGGTGCCGGTACGGCACCGGCGCCACCAGCGAGATGCGCGCCCGGTCATAGCGCCCCATGTCGTAGTCGGTTCCATTGTGCCGCGGAATCACATCCGGGTGTGCCGGGTTGACCAACGGCAGATGGGCCAGCCGATAGGCATCATCCAGGGTCAGCCGGCCATCCGGCACGCCCTGTGACTCCGTGTAACGCAGATCGTTATCGTCGGCGAACATTGCCCCCTCTTGCCCTGGCCGCGGAACCGAGAGCCCCCTCGATGGCCGGGATTTGCCGGTTGCCGGGCCGGCCGTGCCCGCACCCGACGCTCGCACGCCGTCCAACCGCCCGCCGTGCAACCACTTGCGGGGGCACCGGTTTTAGAGCGGCCCCGGATTTATCTGTACCGATCCGGAGCGACTCGCGCCTTCTTTCGCATGGTTGCAATTTCAGCCTTTCGCGGGAAGGCCAAATTCGTTAGGTTTCGCGCGCCTTTGAGCGCACCGCGGAGAGGTGGCCGAGTGGTCGAAGGCGACGGTTTGCTAAACCGTTATACGGTCAAAAGCTGTATCGAGGGTTCGAATCCCTCCCTCTCCGCCATGACTTTGACTATTGATGGCATTGACACATTAAGTCGATAGCCGACGCGGGGAGGGACCGGTATAGTCTCGGAATGACCCCGAAATCCTTCAAACGACATCGTTTTTCGCCCGAGATCATCCAACATGCGGTTTGGCTCTACGTCCGGTTCACGCTTTCATTTCGTGATGTCGAGGATCTGCTGGCCGAGCGCGGCATCGATGTTTCGAGCAAGACAGTTTGACGCTGGTTTCTGAAGTTCGGCCGATTGATTGCGGGCAATCTTCGCCACGGTCGTCCGTGCGCCAGTGTGCGTTGGCACCTAGACGAAATGGTTGTCAAGATCCGTGGCCGTAATCACTGGCTGTGGAGGGCGGTAGACGACGAAGGCGAGGTGCTCGACTTCCTGGTCCAGCCACGACGATGCGCTAAGTCGGCGAGGCGATTGCTGCGAAAGCTGCTGAAGAAGCAGGGCTTCGCGCCGAAGCGCATTATCACGGACAAGCTGAGATCCTACGCTGTCGCCATCCGCAAAGAGCGACTTACCGCTGTTCACGATCAGGAATTGCGAGCGAACAATCGAGCCGAGAATTCACATCAGCCGGTTCGTCGACGCGAACGAAAACAACAGCGGTTCAAGTCGCCGGGATCGGCCCAAGGATTTCTGTCGAGCCACGCTGCAGTCTACAACGCCTTCTACGTCCAACGCCATCCTCTATCCCGATGTATATTCAAGGTGTTTCGAGCTGAGACGCTTGCTGTCTGGCGGCAAAGCTGCCTCGCAGCCTAACCAAGGCCATGGCACGTTACGGCCGTCCGCGGCAGTTAACGTGTCAAAGCCGCCTCGGGACGCGGGTTGTGATCGAGTGGGTGGTGTTGGCCAGATCAGGCTGACCGG
>DASWJP010000058.1:0-13902 GCA_036397065.1 Kiloniellales bacterium
GCCCTGCCCGCGCGTGTGCGCCCACGAATGGCGCCAGGTGTAGATTTCATCGGCCGCCGCCGCCGGAAAGACGAAGCTCAACCGCACCATCAGAACCGCCACCGCCAGAATGACCGCCAGCTCGCCGAGGGTGAAGATGAGCAGGGCCGAGGCGGAGTCCGCGGCATCCGCGGCCACGACCGCCTGGAACGTCACCAGAAGCAGCGGCGGAACCACCAGCCCGAAGGCGATGAAGGCCAGGGCGGCCAGATAGCCGAAGTAGCGCCAGTGGGCGCGCGCCCAGAACGGAAACAGGGGCGGCCGGCCGGCGTCCGGTCCGTACAGCACAAACCGGCACCAGGCGACGCCGAAGATGGCATAGGGCGCCAACCCGGCCACCGCCAGGAACACGGAGATCAAGGGGAACGCCGGAGTGGTCACCGTCAGCGCGGCAATCGCCATGGACAGCAGGAACGGCAGGGTTGCCGCCCGCGCCAGGACGCCGGGCTGGCCGAGGGCAATCGTGTTGGCGTGCCGGACGATGGTCAGCACCGGCAAGCGGCTCACCGCCGCCGCGGGCGGCGTGGTCTGGCTCATGCCCGGGCGAGCTGTGCCGAGGTCAAGTCGCCGGTGATGCGGCGCGCCGCCGCGAGTGGATCGGCGGCGCCGGTGATCGGCCGGCCGATGACCAGCACATCGGCACCGGCGGCCAGCGCTTCGGCCGGGCTCATCACCCGCTTCTGGTCGCCCGCCACGGCCCAGTCCGGGCGGATGCCCGGAATCACCAGCAGAAAATCCGGGCCGCACAGGCGCCGCACGCCGGCGATCTCGCGCGGACTGCACACCACCCCGTCCAATCCCGCCTCCTGGCTCAAGGATGCCAGGCGGTGGACCTGCGCGGGCACGGGCCCGCGCTGGCCGACGGCCGCCAGATCATCGTCATCCAGACTGGTCAGCACCGTGACGCCAATGACCCGCGGGCGCGGCACCGACGCCGCCTCGGCGGCTTCGCGCGCGGCCGCCGCCGCCGCCCGCAGCATGGCCGGCCCGCCCGAGGCGTGCACGTTCACCAGCCAGGGCCGCAAGGGCACCACGGCGCGTATGGCGGCGGCCACCGTATTGGGAATGTCGTGGAACTTGAGATCGAGAAACAGGCGCGCCGTCCCGGCCACGGCACGGACACCCTCCGGGCCGTGCGCGGCGAAGAACTCCTTGCCGATTTTCAGGCCGCCCACATCATCGCCCAGCAGCGCCGCCAAGTGGCGGGCACGGGCCAGATCCGCCGTATCCAGGGCGGCGAAAATGCGGTCCTTGGGGGCGGGCCGGATCATGTCCTGAACCATGGCGCCGGGTATAGCACCGGGCGCTGGCCCCGTCACCCCAAACCAGATCACCCCAAACCAGATCACCCCAAGCCGGGTCACTCCCTGCCGGGCGGCATTAAACCCTCTCCACCACCAGCTCGGCGGCGGCCAAATCCTCGATCGCCGTGCCGACCGATTTAAACAAGGTAATCTGATCGTAAAAGCGCCGCCCGGCCCGCTGTCCCCGGGTCAGCTCGAACAAGTCGGCGGCAATGTCTGCGGGATCGAGCACACGGTTGGCGATCGGTTGCACGATGTCGCCGGCCTCGGTGGTGGCGCCGGTGCGGGTATCCACGAACACCCGGGCGCGGCGAATGGCGGTATCGTCGGTCTCGCGCATATCCGGACGAAAGCCGCCCACCAGGTCCAGATGCTGGCCGGGTTGCAGCCACGCGCCTTCGATCAGCGGCGTCGTGCTGAGGGTGGCGCACGAGATGATGTGGGCACCGCGCGCCGCCGCCTCCAGATCGGTGGTTGCCGCCACGCGGAAGTCCGGGCGGTCGAGACGCTTGGCCAGCTTCTCCGCCTTCTCCCGGCTGCGCCCCCAGATGAGCACGTTGTGAATCGGCCGCACCGCCGCATGCGCCTCGATCAATCGCGGCGCCAAGGCGCCGGTGCCGACCATCAACAAGCGTTCCGCGTCCGGGCGCGACAGATAGCTCGAGGCCAGCGCCGAGGCGGCGGCGGTGCGCCGGGCGGTCAGCGCCGGGCCGTCGATCAACGCCTGGGGCGAGCCGGTGCGGCCATCGAGAAGCAGATAGGCCCCCATCACCGCCGGCAAATCGCGGGCGCCATTGTCGGGAAAAATGGTGACCATCTTGACGCCGATATGCCGGCCGGCCTGCCACGCCGGCATGAGCAGCAAGGTCGCCTCGCCCCCGGGGCTTGGGCCGGCGCCGGCGATCTGGTGGTGGTGCCTGGGGGGAACCGTGATGTCGCGGCGAAAGGCCTGACGCAACCGTTCGACCAGGCTTTCGTAATCGAGCGCCGCCTCAACTTCCGCCGCTGAAATGATTCGCATGGTGTCGGCGGCCGCGGAGCCTAGACCGCCATCCGCTGCCCGCCGCCGCCCGCCGTGGATCCGTGCGGCGATGGCGGTGCAGCCGCAGTCGGGGCCGGGACGCTCGGCGCTCGAGCCACGGCGCTGCCCGGCGCGGGCGCGGGCGGCACCTTGTCATAGGCATGGCGCAGATTGGCCAGCTCCCGCTCCAGCTCGGCGACTTTGCGGCGGGCGGCGCGCGCCTGCCGCCGGGTGTGGCCGCCGGAAAACCAAACCGTCACCCCGCCGGCGAACAAGCCGATGGCAACGCTGCCGAGCGTCAGAATGAAGAGCGGCGCCTGAATCGAAATCTCCAGGGGCCAAAGATCGAGCGTCACGGCCTCGCGGTTGGCGATGGCAAAGATGACGGCCACAACCATCAGCGGCAGGGTCCAAATCCAGGATAGTCGCTTCACCAGTCCAGCTCCGCGCCCATCGGGCCCGGAGTCCCTGCCGGGCAAGTCACCGCGAGGTGTTCAGGCGCTCGCGCAAGAGCTTGCCGGTCTTGAAAAAGGGAATGTGCTTTTCCGAAACGTGCACCGCATCGCCGGTGCGCGGATTGCGCCCGACCCGTGCGTCGCGGCGCTTGACGGAAAAGGCGCCGAAGCCGCGCAACTCCACCCGATCGCCGCGCGACAAGGCACCGGAGATTTCCTCGAAGATGGTGGTGACGATACGCTCTACATCGCGGTGATAGAGATGCGGGTTGAGCTCGGCTATGCGTTGAATGAGTTCGGACTTGGTCATGGTGTCCCTTCCCATGAATTACAATCGGCCCCGACGCCCCCCAGCGCCAAGTGCGGACCCGCGGCGGTCGATTAGTTTATTTGCCGCGGCACCCCCGCCCCACTTCGCATAAGCAACACCTTATCCGGGCCGGTACCAATTCAGTAGCGTGCCAGACGCTTTCACAACCGTCAAGAATAAGCCTTTCAGAATAAACGTTTATTCCGCAGTGCACCAAGAACCTTCAAAACCGGCGCGCAGCCCCTGCGCGGCGCGCCTCTCCACCGCCCCACGGCGCGGCCAAAGCGGGGTGAAAACGGGCGGCGGCAGCGGATCGAGGGCGGGCCAACGCGCGGCCCGTGGCGCCTAGGCGTCGTCGTCCGCCTCGGCCTCTTTCGCGCTGGCGTCTGTTTTCTTCGTGCTTTTCGTCTTGGCGGGCTTTTCCTTCGCCGCCTTGGCCTTGGTCGTCTTTTCCTTGGTCTCTTTCGCCTTGGCGGTCTTTTCCTTGGCCGCTTTCGGCTTGCCGGTCTTGCTCTTGGCCGCCTTTTCGTCATCGGCGGGCGCAGCACCATCCCGCTCGAGCGCCGCCTTGGAAATGGCGGCGCCGAGGATCTCGCCCAGGCTGGCCCCGGATTCGGCCGAGCCGTAGTCGGCCATGGCCTTCTTCTCTTCGTCGGCTTCGTTCTGCTTGATCGACAGGGCGATCTTGCGCGTCTTCGGGTCGATCGCCGTGATCTTCGCATCCACTTTTTCGCCGACGGCGAAGCGGTCGGGCCGCTGCTCGCTGCGCTCGCGCGACAGCTCGCCCTTGCGGATGAAGCCGGTGGCGCCATCGCCCAGCGTCACCTCGATGCCGTTGTCCGTCACCTGGCGCACGGTACAGGTCACCACCGCGCCCTTTTTCAGATCCTTGAGCGACCCGGAGAAAGGATCCTCGGTGAGCTGCTTGATGCCCAGGCTGACCCGTTCCTTGGTGGTGTCCACGTCCAGCACCTTGACCTTCACGGTCGTGCCCTTGTGATACTTCTTCACCGCCTCTTCGCCGGGCAGGCTCCAGTCCAGATCGGAGAAGTGCACCATGCCGTCGATATCGCCGGGCATGCCGACGAACAGGCCGAACTCGGTGATGTTCTTGATCTCGCCCTCGATCACGGTGCCGGCCGGATAGTTCTGCAGGAACGTATCCCACGGGTTCGAGCCGCACTGCTTCAGGCCCAGGCTGATGCGCCGCTTCTGCTCGTCCACATCCAGCACCATCACCTCGACCTCTTGGCTGGTCGAGACGATCTTGCCCGGATGCACGTTCTTCTTGGTCCAGCTCATCTCGGAGACGTGGACCAAACCTTCGATGCCCGGCTCCAGCTCGACAAAGGCGCCGTAGTCGGTGATGTTGGTGACCCGGCCCACGAACTTGGTGCCGACCGGATATTTGGCGCTGACCCCCTCCCAGGGATCGGCTTCCAGTTGCTTCATGCCCAGGCTGATGCGCTGGGTCTCGGAGTTGAAGCGGATCACCTGCACTTTGAGCTGCTGGCCGATGGAAACCGCCTCGCTGGGGTGATTGATGCGCTTCCAGGAAATGTCGGTCACATGCAACAGGCCGTCGACACCGCCGAGATCGACGAAGGCGCCGTAGTCGGTGATGTTCTTGACCACGCCGTCCAGCACCTGGCCTTCCTTGAGGCCGGCGATCAGTTCCGATCGCTGCTCGGCGCGCGTCTCTTCGAGAACGGCGCGGCGCGAGACCACGATGTTGCCGCGCGAACGGTCCATCTTGAGAATCTGGAACGGTTGCGGCGAGCCCATCAGCGGGCCGACATCGCGCACCGGCCGGATATCCACCTGGCTGCCCGGCAGGAACGCCACGGCGCCGGACAGATCGACGGTGAAGCCGCCCTTGACCCGGCCAAAGATCACGCCGGTGACCCGGCCGCTTTCGGTGAAGGATTTCTCCAGCAAGGTCCAGGCCTCTTCGCGCTTGGCCTTTTCCCGCGACAGCATAGCCTCGCCGACCTTGTTCTCCATGCGCTCGAGATAGACTTCCACCTCGTCGCCGACCTTGATCTCGGCCGGCTGCCCGGCATCGGAGAATTCCTTGAGGGAGACCCGGCCTTCCGACTTGAGGCCGACATCGATCAGGGCGCTGTCGCCCTCGATGGCGATGACGGTCCCTTTGAGGACGGTACCTTCCAGCCCGTCGGCGGTGCCGAGGGATTCATCGAGCAGATCGGCGAAGCGCTCCTTCACCACGGGTTCGGGGGTTTGAGCGGCTGAAGCAGCCATGAATTGAGTATCCTTTCGTTGCATCAAGCTCTACGGGCCGGCCGGTTGGTTCCGGCGGTCTTCCCGGGACCATCCCGGGCGCAGTCGTGTTTTCCGGCGCCGCCCCGAAACCGGGCGGCGATCAGGCAGGTGGTGCGGCGGTGCGGGCGGCGATGATATCCATCGCGGCCCGGAAGGCGCCGTCGGCGTCCATCCCGCTGGTGTCCAACAGCACCGCATCGGCCGCCGGTTTCAGCGGCGCCGTGGCCCGGGCGCTGTCGCGGGTATCCCGCTCCTGCATCTCCTGCTTGACGCGCGCGTATATACTCGGCTCTCCCCGACCCCGCAACTCTTTCTGCCGGCGGGCGGCCCGGGTATCCAGGCTGGCGGTGACGAAAAACTTCACATCCGCCGCCGGGCAGACCACGGTGCCGATGTCCCGGCCGTCGAGCACGGCCCCCCGCTTTCCCCCCGGCGGCGCCTGCGCAAAGGTTCGCTGCAGATCCAACAGGGCGGCGCGAACCGCCGGAATGGCGGCCACCTGCGAGGCGCCCTGGCTGACCGCCTCCCGGCGCAGATCCGGGCGGTCCAGGTCCTGGAGACTGATCGTCCGCGCCGCCGCCTCGGCGGCCGCCGGTGCCGACGGATCGGCGCCCGCGTCCAGCACCTTGGCGGCGACCGCCCGATACAGCTGGCCGGTATCCAGATAGGCCAGGTCCAAGGCTTGCGCCAATCGGCGGGCCAGGGTTCCCTTGCCGGCGGCGCCCGGACCGTCGATGGCAATGATCATGGACTTCCGGTGGCCGGCGCGATGCCGGCGCCGAGGGCCCGCATCAGATCGGCAAATCCGGGAAAGCTGGTCTCGATGGGAGCGGCGTCATCGACCGTCACCGGCTGCTCAGCGGCCAGGCCCAGGACCAGGAAGCTCATAGCGATGCGGTGATCCAGGTGGGTGGCGACGGTGGCGCCGCCCCGCGGCCGGGCGCCTGGACGGCCGCCCACGCCGTGCACCACCAAGCTGTCCGCCCCTTCCTCGACCGCCACGCCGCACGCCGCCAGGCCGCGGGCAACCGCAGCCAAGCGGTCGCTTTCCTTGACCCGCAGCTCGCCCAGGCCCTGCATGACCGTGGTCCCGCGGGCGCAGGCGGCGGCCACCGCCAGGATCGGGTACTCGTCGATCATCGACGGGGCGCGGTTCGCCGGCACCTCGATGCCGGTCAGCGGCCCGCCCACAGCCACCAGATCGGCCACCGGTTCGCCGGCCTCCTCCCGGCGGTCGGCAAAGCTCAGATCGGCGCCCATCTCGCGCAAGGTCTCGAACAGGCCGCAGCGGTGCGGATTGATGCCGACCCCGGGCAAGTGCACCCGCGATCCCGGCCGCACCAGCGCGGCCACGGCGGGAAACGCCGCCGAGGACGGATCGGCCGGTACACGCACGCGGCGCCCGGTCAGCTCCGGCTGGCCGGTCAGGGTGATCGCCAGGCCCTCATCGGTGGGCTCCGTGGTCAGCCGGGCGCCGAAATGCCGCAGCATCGTCTCGCTGTGATCGCGGGTCGGGTGCGGCTCGATGACCGTGGTCTCGCCCGGCGCGTTCAGGCCGGCGAGAAGAATCGCCGACTTGACCTGCGCCGAGGGCACCGGCACCCGGTAGCGGATCGGCAGCGCATCGCCGGTGCCGACGATGGTCAGCGGCAGGCGGCAGCCTTCGCCGGCGATGATCCGGGCCCCCATTTCGCCGAGCGGTGCCGCGACCCGGGCCATGGGCCGGGAGCGCAGACTGGCATCGCCGGTCAGCATCGCGCTCAGCGGGTGGCTGGCGAGGAGGCCCATGAGCAAGCGCACCCCGGTGCCGGAGTTGCCCATGTCGAGCACATCCGCCGGCGCCGTCAGGCCACCGATGCCGCGCCCCCAGATGCGCCAGATACCATCGGCGCCCTGTTCGATCTCGGCCCCGAGGGCGCGCATGGCGGCGGCGGTGCGCAACACGTCCTCGCCTTCGAGCAACCCGTGAATCTCGGTTTCGCCGACCGCCAGGCCGCCAATCATCAAGGCCCGGTGCGAGATGGATTTGTCGCCCGGGACCTGGGCCGTTCCGGTCAGGGCCTCGCAGGGGGACGAGACGAGCGCGTGCACGGCGGTTGCTATCCTTTGTCGGGCCCTTTGTCGGGCCTTTGTCGGGCGGTCATGGTGGACGGTTGTCTGTAACATATCCCCGCAGCCTGGCAACAGCGGCCTCCGGACGCGCCCGGCGAGGGCGTACGCGCGGCACCCCCGGCCATGCGAATAACCTTTTGACAGCGCCCGTTGAACGTGGCAATTGGCTCGCCCGGGCTTCACCGACAAGCTCAACCGACCGGGCCAATACCGGGCCCTCATCGACAGGTCAAACTGGCGCAGCACACGGGAGATCTTTCATTGAGCAAGCCGGCATGGGGCACAAAGCGCGTTTGCCAAAGCTGCGGTGCGAAATTCTACGATTTTAGCCGCTCGCCCATCATCTGCCCCAAATGCAGCACCCAATTCGACCCGGAAGTCCTGCTCAAGTCGCGGCGTCCGCGCGCCAGCGCGGCGGCCAAGCCGGTCAAGCCGGTCGCCCCCGTCAAGCCGAAGAAGATCGAGGCGGATGACGACGACGCCGATCTGGTCGCCGATGACGATGATCTGGCCGATCTGCCCGATGACGACGACGAGGACGATACGGTCATCGAGGACACCTCGGATCTGGGCGATGACGACGAAGAGGTTTCCAAGGCCGTCGTTCCCAGCAGCGGCGACGAAGATTAGCCGCCGCACCAGCCGCCAACCGTCGGCGGGTCCGGTTTTTTCGCTTGCGCCACCGCGGGAGGCTTCCTAACTTCCCGCCGCAGGCCGGCCCATGGGGCGGCCGGCAGATTTGCCACGGGGCCGTAGCTCAGTTGGGAGAGCGCTACAATGGCATTGTAGAGGTCGTCGGTTCGATTCCGTCCGGCTCCACCAAGATAAAAGGGCTTGGCTGGCGACAGCTAGGCCCTTTGTCGTTTCGGCGTCGCGTCCGGCATGCGGCGCGCCAGCATGCGGATGCCCGGCTTCAGGTTCAGGCGGAATCTCTCCACCCGGAACCCCGCCGCCTCGAAGACATGCCGCAGGGCGGTTTTGGTGTACCAGCGAATGTGCTCCGGCGGCTTGACCTCGGGCCAGGTGAGAAAGCGGTGGCGTACGCGCCAGTGGCCGGCATCCGGCGTCGTCAGATAGAGCAGGCCGCCGTCCGACACGAGAGCCGCCAGCGCCGCGGCGAAGGTCTGCACCTGGCCGACGTGCTCCAGCACCTCGGCACAATGCACCAAATCGAAGCGCCGTCCCCGGGCCGCCGTGGTGGCGATATCTGCGGCGTGAAACGCGCACTGTGGAAACTGGCGCGCGGCCGCGGCCACCGCATCCGCATCGATATCGATGCCGGTCGCGGCGAAGCCCGCCTGGCGCGCCGCTTCGACGGCAAAGCCCAGATTGCAGCCGATATCGAGGAACGACCGCCCCGCCACCGCCCGGCGCAAGCCCGTGATGCGGCGCAGCGCCCGGCGAATCTTCTTCGGCCCCTTGGCCGCATAGCCGCCGCTGCCGTGGTACTGCGCGTAGAAGCGGCCGAGGAGCGCCGCATCCGGCAGGGGGTCCACATGGACAGCGCCGCAGCCGGCGCAGCGGCGGAAGACAAAATCGGCCGCCCAACCGGCACGCCCGGCCCGATCCAGGTTGCGCCGGCGCTCGTCGGCGGGATCGGCGGGCAAGACCGCCAGCCAATCGTCCGCGGTCCCGACGGTCTCCACCACACGCCCCGCACAGATGTCACAGTGCATCCTGGTTTCCACCCCCATCCGCCTGCCCGGCCGTCCCCAGGCGCCCTTATACCAGCGCCGCCGCCCCCGAAGTCCAGGCGGATCGGCCCGCGGGCCCGGCCGCATCGCCATGCGCGGGTGTTTTCCCGCTCGAGACCGGGAACCCGCCGGTTCCGCCCAGGCCGGTAACGATCTGTTCATTTTCTAGCGCAAAACTGACACCGGGCCTGCGGCAGCGCACGTGCCCCCTATGAATCGCGCCTACGGCGAGAGGTAACGGCATGCCCACGTTCGACACCCTGCTTCAGTCACCGTTGGCGTGGCTGGCCTCGGATCTTGCGACGCCGCTGGTCGCCTACCTGGATCCGGGCACCGGCAGCATGATCGTGCAGCTCCTGCTCGGCGGTGTGGCCGGCGCCCTGATGATCGGCAAGCTCTACTGGCAGAAGATCAAGGGCTTCTTCGGCCGCCCACGGCCGGCGCGCCCGGCGGAGAGCCAGGACGACTGATGACCGATGCGGTGCCCGATCCCGGCTCATTCCGGGATCCCAGCGGGAGGGTCTATCACCGCGACGGCAAGGTTTACCGTACGGTGGCCGGTCCGGCGGCCGCCGATTTCGAATTCGTCCGCGGCAGCGGCCTGATCGAGCGCCTGGCCGGCGAGGGCCGGGTCCTCGGTGCCCAGGTGGTCCCATCCGAGGCGCTGGGCGCCTATGGCCGGGATGCCGCCTATGTGGTCGAGCACCCGCGCCTCTCCTTCATATCGTATCCGTACGAGTGGCCGTTTCCGGCGCTGAAGGCGGCGGCGCTGCTGCATCTCGGCATCCAGATCGAGGCCCTCGATGCGGGCATCGCGCTGGCCGATGCCAGCGCCTTCAATATCCAGTTTCGCGGCGTGCGGCCGGTGTTCATCGATCTCTTGTCCTTCCGCCGCTACCGGGACGGCGAGATGTGGACGGGGCACCGCCAGTTTTGCGAACAGTTTCTCAACCCCTTGCTGCTGCGCGCCAAATGCGGCGTCGCCTATAACGCCTGGTACCGGGGCACCCAGGAAGGCGTGCCCGCCGGCGACCTGCGGCGGCTCTTGCCGTGGACCAGCAAGATCTCGCGCAACATCCTGTTGCACGTCATCGCCCCCTCCGCCTTTCAGAATGCACCCCTGGCCAATGGCGCTAACGGCGCGGCGGTTCTCAAGACCGGGCTGCCGACTGCGGCCTACCGCCGCCTGCTGGTCAAGCTGCGCGACTGGATCGCCACCCTGGAGCCGGCCGATACGGGCAAGACCGTTTGGCAGGACTATGCGGCCAGCCACAGCTATGCCGGCAACGAGTTCGCCCTGAAGCAGGCCTTCATCGCCAAGTTCGCGGAAGAAGTGGCGCCGGACTTGCTCTGGGATCTCGGCTGCAATTCCGGCGATTTCTCGGCGATTTCCCTGGAGCACGGGGCGCGCGCCGCGATCGGGTTCGACATGGACCACGGGGCGCTGGAGCGCGCCTTCGCCCGCGCCGAGACGGCGGATCTGGCCTTCACGCCGCTCTACATGGACGGCGCCAACCCGTCGCCCGGCCAAGGCTGGAACGAAAGCGAGCGGCACGGCTTTGCCCGGCGTGCCAATGCCGATGCCATCCTGGCATTGGCCTTCGTCCATCATCTGGCGATCGGCCGGAACATTCCATTGCCGGAGCTGGCCAAGTGGCTGACCGGCCTGGCGCCGCACGGGGTGATCGAATTCGTGCCCAAGCAGGATCCCATGGTGCAGCGCCTTCTGTCCCTGCGCGCGGATATCTTTCCCGACTATACGGAAGCGCATTTCCTGCACTGCCTGGCGCGTACCGCCAGGATCGTCGAGACGCAGACCGTCACCGGATCGGGGCGGACGTTGATCCGTTTTCAGCGAACCACAGGGGCAGAGCATGCGGATCGCCACTAAGTTCGATTCGCCCGATCAGGCGAAACCGTCGGCTTTGCTCGACGGCATCGCGATCTTTTGCCTTCTGCTGGCGCCCTATCTCAGCTTCATCCGCTACAACGATTTCGTCTTCGAAGGCGTCAATCTGATTCTCATCGCCATCTTTGCGGCCGTGACGGCCGGCCTGGTGGCCCTGATGCGCCTGCGCCCCTCGCCGGCCCTCAGGGTGGCGATCCTGACACTCGTGCTCTTTCTTTTTCTGGATTTCCAGTTGTACTGGATCAACCAGCCGCTCTTGAAGCTGGTCATCGGCGTGCCGGTCGTGGGTGCGCTGTGCTGGCTGATGCGCCAGCGCATCAACTTTGTTCTCGCCGCCGCATCGGGGACCATTGCCGCATCGACTCTGGTTCTAGCACTTTGGAGCGGTTGGACAGCCGGCAGCCAAGATACGCCCGCCAGCCCCGCCGCCGGCCAGCCGGATCTGCCGGCCTACGTGCATATCATTTTGGACGAGTTGGCCGGGCCCGAGGCGTTCGACGACGACATCCCGATCCAGCGGGCCATCAAGACTGAAATCCAGACATTCTTTGCCGACCACGGCTTCCGCCTCTATGGCCGCGCCTACAGTCCGTACTACCACTCGCAGGATTCGATTTCCGCCACGCTGAACCTCGAAACGACGTCCGATCCTAGCGCGTTTTACGAGATTCATGGTGACGATCTATGGATCACTCGAAATCGCTATTTCGACGACCTGCGCGCCCGGGGCTATGACATTCATGTCTATCAGTCCACATACGTCGACTTCTGCAGTTTGGATACGGGCCCCATTCGCGCCTGTGTCACCTACAATTATGATGCCTCGTCCAGCGCCGCGCTGGCCTCGCTCTCCGAGGCGGACAAGGCACGAATCGTGCTGATACGCTATGGCAATCTCTATGGCTTGAAACAGGTGGCCATGAGTACCTATGGCTGGCTGCGCCCCCACCTGGCGCGGGTCGGCTTGAGCCTGCCGAAGCCGATGGCAACCAGCGGCCAGCTTGGGCCGATCCCGGTCCTGCCGGTGATTGCCAGATTGATCGGGGATGTGGCGGAGGAGTCACGGGGAAACGCGTACTTTGCGCACCTGTTCGTTCCGCACTACCCCTACTCGGTCGACGCGAATTGCCGTATTCGACGCCCGGTCCTGGCTTGGCCCAGCCGCTATATCGCGCATTTGGACGACGGACAGGATAGCCCGGAGGCGAAACGGCTGGCGCTGTACGAGGCCTATATCCCACAAGTTCGCTGCGCGCTGGCGAAAGTGAAGGACGTGCTCGACGCCTTGAAAGCGCGGGGCGCCTATGAGGATGCCACTATCGTGGTGCACGGGGATCACGGCTCGCGCATTGTCCGCCACGAGCCGATCACGGCAAACCGGGCCGGTTTGTCGGCACAGGACATCAACGATGGCTACCTCGCCCTCTATGCCGTGAAATCGCCCGGCATAGCCCCCGGATACGATGAGACCGTCATGGCCTTGCCGGAGTTGCTGCAGGCGATGGTTCGCGGCACCGGCCGCACCGCCGCGGCGCCCGCCGCTGCCCAGCCCCGGATTTATCTGCGAACCGGCCCGATCAGCGGTCTGGTCGAGATACCCATGCCTTGCCTTGGGGATGTGGTCTCGCGGGCCGTCTCCCCGGCCACGCTGCTCAGCGGCCTGGCGTCCAAGTGTGGCGCCGACCAGGCCCGCACCGCCCCGGCTCCCGCCGCCGCCGCCGAGGACGGCTAAGCCCCCGGAATACCTGCCCCGGAATACCTGCCCCCCGGAAAACCCGCCCCACGCCGCCAGCGGATAGTCATGGGACAGTAGCCGGCCACCCCCGCCCCAATACCCCGGAGCACGGCAAGACATAGGGCCGGCGGCGGCCAAGGCCTAAGGCATAGTTCGCGCCTTTCATCTGGTATAACTTCGCGGCCGGATCAATATCCGGGCTTTTATCTATCTCGTCATGTAATTCCAAATAGTCATTGATAGTCGACCGGCGAAGACGTCGCGGTCGCCAATGGGTCGCCCGTAAAACACATCGGCGAATTCTTTGCTCAGAACAACCATCGACGATGACTCGCGGGACGCCTCCATTCGCCATTACGATGGAGGCCGCAAGCAACGCAGGTAAAAGGCGTTTTTAGTAACCTTTTCTTAAGCGTGAGGGTTTACATGACCTACTAGCGGTGCATTTACCGCTGTCACTTTTTCAGGACTGATGAGGATTGACACATGGCCACGAAGAAAAGAAAGCGGAAGTCGTCCAAGGCGGCGACCCCCGCAGTGATGACCAAGAAGGTAAAGAGCGCCACCAAGGCTCTGCGTAGCGCCACCAAGAAGGTTACGGCGGCGCGTCGTTCGGTGAAGAAGCAGATGGCTGCAAAGAAGGCCGCCGCCAAGAAGTTGGCCGCGACCAAGAAGGCCCTGCTGAAGGCGAAGGCAAAGGCTCTGAAGGCCAAGCGGGCAGCGGCGAAGAAGGCCGCCTCGTCCAAGCGCAAGGTTTCGAAGGGCAAGCGTCGTTCCGCGAAGCGGTCGACCGCCAAGCGCCGTTCCGCTCGTCGTTCGACGGGCAAGCGCCGTTCCGCGAAGCGTCGTACCGCCAAGCGTTCGGCGGGCAAGCGTCGCGTTGCGAAGCGTCGTACCGCCAAGCGGCGGTCCGTCAGCATCAAGGCGAAGCCGGCGGCCATCACCTGGCGCAACGGCGCCGTGGCGAGCATGTAAGCCACGCGTTCTTGTTGTTAAGAAGACGGGGGCCCTTGGGCTCCCGTCTTTTTATTTGTGCGCCC
>DASWJP010000059.1:0-21055 GCA_036397065.1 Kiloniellales bacterium
GTCAGGCGGCCCGAGTTGACGCCGTGGTGCCAGAGCACGTGCATGCGGTCCTCGACCCCGCCGGTGCCGTTGGGAATCTGGGTGAAGTTGTTGTGCCCCATGCGCTTTTGCGGGGCGCAGAAGCAGCAGTGATCGGTCGCCGTGGTTTGCAGCATGCCGGCCTGAAGACCGCGCCACAGCGCTTCCTGGTTTTCCTTCGGGCGGAACGGCGGGCTCATCACGTGCGCCGCCGCCTTGTCCCAATCGGGATCGCGATAGACCGAATCGTCCACCAGCAAGTGCCCGGCCAGAACCTCGCCGAAAACGCGCTGGCCGTCGTTGCGGGCGCGGGTGATGGCCTGCAACGATTCGATGCACGAGTTGTGCACGATATAAAGCGGCACGCCGAGGACCTGGGCGATGCGGATGGCGCGGTTCGCCGCCTCGCCTTCCACCGACGAGGGGCGGGACATGGGATGGCCTTCCGGCCCGGTGATGCCCTTTCTGAGAATTTCCTGTTGCAGGTGATAGACCAGCTCGCCGTTTTCCGCGTGCACCGTGCAGAGGGCCCCCAGTTCGCGCGCCCGGCTGAACGATTTCACCAGGATCTCGTCGTCGGCCATGATGGCGCCCTTGTAGGCCATGAAGTGCTTGAAGCTGTTGACGCCATGCTTCTGTGTAAGGGTGCCCATGGCCTTGTGAACGCTGTCGTCCCACCAGGTGATGGCCACGTGGAAGCTGTAGTCGGCGGCGGATTTCTTCGCCCAGCCGCGCCAGGTCTCGTAGGCTTCCATCACATCCTGCTGCGGGCTGGGAATGACGAAGTCGATGATCATGGTGGTGCCGCCGACGATCCCGGCCGTGGTGCCGGAAAAGAAATCCTCGGAGGCCACGGTGCCCATGAACGGCAGTTCCATGTGGGTGTGCGGGTCGATGCCGCCCGGCACCACGTAACACCCGCCCGCATCCACCACCTCGGCGTCGGCCGGGATGTCCAGCTTGCTGCCCACGGCTGCGATCTTGCCGCCGTCGACGAGCACGTCGGCGCGCTGCGAAATATCGGCGTTGACGACCGTTCCGCCTTTGATATGCAAAGCCATTTTCAGAAACTCCCTTGCGTTGCGGCTTCTCTTCCGGGACCGGCATGGCCGTCTCGGATCGTGCCTCGGCCAAACCTCGGACTCACCGATGCGGCATCACCCCCACCCTAGCCCTCCCCCATCGAGGGGGAGGGAATTCGCGATGAGCTCGACCCCTTCCCCCTCCCCCTCGATGGGGGGAGGGAACTCGCGATGAGCTTGACCCCTTCCTCCTCCCCCTCGATGGGGGAGGGCCGGGGTGGGGGTGACTCTTCTTCAATGACGGCAAGACACAGCTGTTTACATCTTCGCCTTGTCGGTGACGGCGTGCGTCCAGGCGCCGACCGGGGCCTTCGAGATGACCGGGTCGGAGCCGCCGGAGAGCAGCGTCTTTACCGTGCGCTCGTAATCGGCCTCAACCAGCGAGCCGTCGGAGCCTTCCGTCAGCTTGTTGATTTCGCCCATCATGCGCACCTGGTGCTTTTCCGTCTGCGCACCCGTGGCATCGTTGTCGAGCACGATCATCGCGGCGTCCTTCGGATTCTCCCGCGCCCAGGCCCAGCCCTTCATGCTGGCCTTGACGAACTTGGCCATGCGCTCGACGAAGGCGGCGTCCTTCAGCTTGTCCTCGATCACATAGAGGCCGTCTTCAAGAGTCGCCACGCCTTCGTCCTCGTACTTGAAGACGACAAGCTGATCGGCCGGAATGCCTGCGTCGATGACCTGCCAGTACTCGTTATAGGTCATGGTCGAGACACAATCGGCCTGCTTCTGCAACAGCGGGTCAACGTTGAAGCCCTGCTTCAAGACCGTGACGCCATCGGCGCCGCCTTCGGTCGGAATCTTCAGCTGGGACATCCAGCTGAGGAACGGATACTCGTTGCCGAAGAACCAGACGCCCAGGGTCTTGCCCTTGAAATCGGCCGGCGTCTTGATGCCGGTCTCCTGACGGCAGGTGAGCATCATGCCCGATCGCTTGAACGGCTGGGCGATATTGACCAGGGCCACGCCCTTCTCGCGCGAGGCCAGGGCCGAGGGCATCCAGTCGATGATGACATCGGCGCCACCGCCGGCGATCACCTGCGGCGGAGCGATATCCGGCCCACCGGCGTTGATGGTCACATCCAGGCCGGCCTCGTCGTAGAAACCCTTGTCCTTGGCCACGTAGTAGCCGGCGAACTGGGCCTGGGTGACCCACTTCAATTGCAGGGTCACTTTCTCGGCCGCCTGCGCGGTCGTGGCGGCCAGGCCCAGACCCAGGGCCGCCATCATCACTGTCATACGTTTCATCAATTTACTCCTTGCCTGCTTCCCTGTTGACGGCGCCTCAGCGTCTCTCGCGATACGAAGGGTGCCAAAAGGTGAAGGCGCGCTCGGTGAGCGCCATCACTGCGTAAAACGCGGACCCGGCCAGGGCGGCCATGACGATTTCCGCCCACACCATGTCCACGTTCATCCGTCCCACCTCGGTGGAGATGCGGAATCCCATGCCGACGATCGGCGTGCCGAAAAACTCGGCAACGATGGCGCCGATCATGGCCAATGTCGAATTGATCTTGAGCGCATTGAAAACGAACGGCAGCGCCGCCGGCAGGCGCAGCTTGAACAGCGTCTGCCAATAGCCGGCGGCGTAGGAGCGCATCAACTCCCGGTCTTGGGTGCCGGCCGTGGCCAGGCCGGTGACCGTGTTCACCAGCATGGGAAAGAAGGTCATGATCACCACCACCGCCGCCTTGGACGGCCAGTCGAAGCCGAACCACATGACCATGATCGGGGCAATGCCGACGATCGGCAAGGCGCTGACCAGATTGCCCAGGGGCAACAGGCCGCGCTGCAGGAACGGCACCCGGTCGACCAGCACCGCCACCAGGAAGCCGGTGGCGCAGCCGATGACATAGCCGATGAGCACGGCCTTCATGAATGTCTGTTGGAAGTCGGCGGCCAGGATGGCCAGCGATCCGGCAATGCGCACGGCGATCACACTGGGCGCGGGGAGCAATACCTGTGGCACGCCGAAACCGACGGTGCCGACCTCCCACAGGAACACCAGCCACAGGCCGAAGACGACGGGCACAGAGAGATCGATCAGGCGCTGCCGGCCGGCTTTGAGGCTGCGCAAGCCGGCGATCCCGTCAAGGCCGCGCCATGCCGCCGCCCACAGGCCGAGAACCAGGAGCCAGACGCCGAGAGCGGCATGACCGCCCGCATGACCATGCACGATGCTGAGAGAGGCGGCGCAGCCCACGACAACGGCAGCCAACAGGACCGCGTTGTCGCGCGGCCGCTGGGGTCCGCGTCCGGCGAACCATGCGACGGCCAGAAGAAAAACCAGCAAACCGCTTAGTAGTATCGGCACGTCCCACCAGTTAAGGGGCGCATCGCCACCGGCGATGGGAAACACCAGAGCCCCGGCCGTCAACACCGTTGCCAAGGCGCACCAGTAATCGAGACGCCGGGTCATATGCCCATTCCCATGCGCCGCAGGGTGAGCCGTTCGAGGGCGGCGATCAGCGCCACCAGAAGCCCGGCCAGGATGGCGGCGGTGATCAGCGCCGACCAGATCTGGATGGTCTGTCCGTAGTAGGAGCCGGCCAGCAGCCGCGCGCCGAGGCCCGCCGCCGCGCCGGTCGGCAACTCGCCGACGATGGCGCCCACCAAACTGATCGCCACCGCCACCTTCAGGCTGGTGAACAGGAACGGCATCGACGAGGGCCAGCGCAGCTTCCAAAAGGTTTGCCAGCGGCTGGCGTTATAGGTGCGCATCAGGTCCATCTGCAGGGGATCGGGCGAGCGCAGGCCCTTGACCATGCCGATGGTCACCGGAAAGAAGCAGAGATAGGTGGAGATGATCGCCTTTGGCACCAGCCCACGCAGGCCGATGGCGGCGAGCACCACGATGATCATCGGGGCAATCGCCAGGATCGGGATGGTCTGCGACGAGATCACCCAGGGCATCAGGCTCTTGTCCAGCGAGCGCACGTGGACGATGCCGACGGCAAGCAGGATGCCGAGCGCCGTGCCGATGGCAAAGCCCAGCAGGCTTGAGGATAAGGTGACCCAGGAATGGTAGACCAGGCTGCGCTTGGAGGTGATGGACGTTTCCAGGATGGTCTTTTGCATCTCCGCCACGATCTGATGGGGCGCCGGAAGAATCGGCCGATCCTGCGCCATGGTCTCGCGCACCAGATCGGCGTTGGTCCAGGTCACGCCGCCGCGTTCGAACAGGTCGATCTGCCACGGCGTGTTCAACCAGACGGCACCGCCGTACCACAGGGCGATGAGGGCCGCGACGACCACCAAGACCGGCCCGGTCTGTCCGGCCATCAGGCGGGCGATGGGGCGGCAGCGCACGGCCATCGCGGGCAGCGCCTCAATCGTCATAGCTGTGCCCGGCGCGCAGGCCCTGGCGGACCCGGTGCGCCACCTCCAGGAAGCCCGGCGTCTCGCGAATATCCAAGGTGCGATCGCGGGCGAAGTCGGTCGGTATGACGTCGATGATCCGGCCCGGGCGCGGCGACATGACCACGATCTTGGTGGACAGGAACACCGCCTCCGGGATCGAGTGGGTGACGAAGACCACGGTCTTGCCGGTCTTGTCCCACAGGCGCAGAAGCTGTTCGTTCAGATGATCGCGGACGATCTCGTCCAGGGCCCCGAACGGCTCGTCCATGAGCAGCAATTCCGGATCGAAACACAGGGCACGGGCGATGGAGGCGCGCTGCTGCATGCCGCCGGACAGCTGCCAGGGGAATTTCTTCTCGAAGCCGCCGAGGCCCACCAGATCCAGGTGATGGCGGGCCCGTTCGCGCCGCTCCGCCAAGGATACACCCATGATCTCCAGGGGCAGGGTGACGTTGCGCAGGATATTGCGCCAGGGATACAGGCCGGCGGCCTGAAAGACATAGCCATAGGCGCGGGCGAGGCGCGCCTCGCGCGGCGAGACGCCGTTGATCTGGATCGTGCCATCGGTCGGCAGCTCCAGATCGGCGATGACCCGCAACAGCGTGGTCTTGCCGCAGCCGGAGGGGCCGATGAAGGAAACGAACTCGCCCTGCTCGATGGCGATGTCCACTTCGGATAGGGCGAAGACCGGCCCGTCCGCGGTCTCGAAAATCAGCGACAGACCCTGCGCCTCGACCACCCGGCGGCGCGCCTCCGGCGCCCGCGCCGGTGTCGGCACCTTGGCGACCGGCACCGCGGTCATTGCCCTATCCTGGTGTCAGGCGACATGCCCCGCCTTCTCCAATATGGCACGCAGCAGCACGTTGCCGCCGGCAGTGATCCATTCCGGCTTGGCGTCCTCGACCTCGTTGTGGCTGATGCCGTCGATGCACGGCACGAAGATCATCGAGGTGGGTGCCACCTTGGCGACGTAGCAGGCATCGTGCCCGGCGCCGGAGATGATCTCGCGCATGGAATAGCCGCAGTCCTTGGCCGCGTCGCGCACGGCGGCTACGCAACTTTTGTCGAATTGGATCGGGGCGTAGTAGAAAATCTGCTCCAATTCAACCTGCAAGCCGATCTTCTTGGCGATCTGCTCGATCCCGGCGCGCAGGGCCTTGTCCATGCCGGCGAGCACCGCATCGTCCGGGTGGCGGAAGTCGACGGTCAGGAACACCCGGCCAGGGATGACGTTGCGGGAGTTGGGGTGCACCTTCATCATGCCCACGGTGGCGCAGGCGGCAGGAGCATTATCCAGGCCGATCTTGTTCACCAGATCGACCACCCGCGCGGCACCCAGCAGGGCATCCTTGCGCCGGCTCATGGGGGTCGGACCGGCGTGGGATTCGACGCCGGTCAGGGTCAGCTCGTACCAGCGCTGGCCTTGCGCATCGGTGACCACGCCGATGGTCTTGTCCTCGGCCTCCAGGATCGGCCCCTGCTCGATGTGCGCCTCGAAATAGGCGTGCACGTCGCGGCCGCCCACATCCTCGGTGCCGGCATAGCCGATGCGTGCCAGCTCCTGGCCCATGGTCTTGCCGTCCTCGTCGGCACGGGCCAGACCGTAGTCGAGGGAGAAGACGCCGCCGAACACTCCCGAAGCGACCATGGCCGGGGCGAAGCGCGAGCCTTCCTCGTTGGTCCACACGGCGACCTCGACCGGCCGCTCGGTCTCGTAGCCCAGATCGTTCAGGGCGCGGACCACTTCCAAGCCGGCGAGGACCCCATACACGCCATCGAAGCGACCGCCGGTGGGCTGGGTGTCCAGGTGGCTGCCGGTGATCACCGGCGCCAGGGTGTTGTCGCGTCCGGGACGGCGGGCAAAGATGTTGCCCATCTTGTCCACCTTGACGGTGCAGCCGGCGCTCTCGCACCACTTGACGAACAGATCGCGCCCCTGCTTGTCCAAATCGGTCAGCGCCAGGCGGCAGCAGCCGCCCTTCTCGGTGGCGCCGATCTTGGCCATCTCCATCAGGCTGTCCCACAGGCGCTTGCCATCGATGGATAGATTGCGTTTGTCCGCCATGGGCTGCTCCCTGATTTTCTTACCGACCGCCGGAACCCGACAGATCACCCCCACCCCGGCCCTCCCCCATCGAGGGGGAGGGAGAAGGGTAAGAGTGACCACATGCATTCCCTCCTCCCTTGTGGGAGAGGGATAGGGTGGAGGGTACGTTTCGCACGGCTATTTGCATTTCTTAGTTCAGGTCCGTCAGCGGCCCGTAGGTTTCCGGCCGGCGGTCGCGGAAGAACTGCCAGGTGTCGCGGACCTTGCGGACCATGTCGAAATCCATCTCGTGGACGAGCAGCTCGTCCTTGTCGCGGCTGGCGATGGCTTCGATCTGGCCGCGCGGGTTGACGAAATAGCTTTGCCCGTAAAACTCGCCGATGTTCCACGGCCCTTCCGTGCCGACCCGGTTGATGGCGCCGATGAAGACGCCGTTGGCCACCGCCGAGGCCGGCTGTTCCAGCTTCCACAGGTATTCGGACAGGCCGGCGACCGTGGCCGACGGATTGACGATGTATTCGGCCCCCTTCAGGGCCAGCGCCCGCCAGCCTTCCGGGAAATGCCGGTCGTAGCAGATGTAGACGCCGAGCTTGCAATAGGCGGTCTGGAACACCGGCCAGTTGGAGGCGCCGGGCTTGAAGAAGAACTTCTCCCAGAAGCCGGCGACGTGCGGGATGTGGGTCTTGCGATACTTGCCCAGGTAGGTGCCGTCGGCGTCGATGACGGCGGCGGTGTTGTAGTAGACGCCGGTCATCTCCTCCTCGTAGATCGGCACCACGATGACCATGCGGTGCTTTTTCGCCAGGTCCTGCATCAGGCGCGTGGTCGGCCCGCCGGGGATCGGCTCCGCCGCGGCGTACCACTTGGCATCCTGGCTGGGGCAGAAGTAGGGCTGGGTGAAGACCTCCTGAAAGCACAGCACCTGCACGCCCTGCTTGCCGGCCTTTTCGATCAAGGGCAGGTGCGCCTCGATCATCGCCTCCTTGATGATCTGCGGGCTGTTTTCCGTGCCCGCCTTCAAGGTCATTTGAATCAGGCCGCCTTTCAGCTTTGCCATGCCCCTTTCCTCCTTCGTGTTTCGCCCTGCCCGCGCCCCTAATGCAGGTTTTTCAGAACCTTGCCCAAGGTTTCGAATAGCTGATCGATTTCCGCCTTCTCGATGATCAGCGGCGGGGACAAGGCAATGATGTCGCCGGTGGTGCGGATCAGGCAGCCCTTCTCGTAGGCATCGAGGAAGGCGGCGAAAGCCCGCTTGGACGGATCGCCGGGGATGGACTCCAGCTCCACCGCGCCGATCAGGCCGATGTTGCGGATGTCGATCACATGCGGCAGGCCCTTGAGGCTGTGCAAGGCGTCCGCCCAATAGCCGGCCAGGCCGGCGGCGCGCTCGAACAGGCCCTCGTCCCGGTAGGTGTCCAGGGTGCCCAAGGCGGCGGCGCAGGCCACCGGATTGCCGGAATAAGTATAGCCGTGGAAGAACTCGATGAGATGCTCCGGCCCGGTCATGAAGGCGTCGTGAATCTCCTTCTTCACCAGCACCGCGCCCATGGGGATGATGCCGTTGGTCAATCCCTTCGCCATATTGATGATGTCCGGGGTGACGCCGAAGTGGTCGGCGCCGAAGTTGCTGCCCAGGCGGCCGAAGCCGGTGATCACCTCGTCGAAGATCAGCAGGATGCCGTGCTTGGCGGTGATTTCCCGCAGACGCTCCAGATAACCTTTCGGCGGGATCAGTACGCCGGTCGAGCCGGCCACCGGCTCGACGATGACGGCGGCGATGGTCGAGGCATCGTGCAGTTGTACAAGCTTTTCCAACTCGTCGGCCAGCTCAACGCCATATTCCGGCTGGCCGCGGGTGAAGGCGTTGCGCGCCAGATCGTGGGTGTGCGGCAAATGATCGACGCCGGTCAAAAGAGTGCCGAACATCTTGCGGTTGGGCACGATGCCGCCCACGGACATGCCGCCGAAGTTCACCCCATGATAGCCGCGCACACGGCCGATCAGACGGAAGCGGGACCCGTCGCCCTTGGCCCGGTGATAGGCGATGGCGACCTTCAGGGCGGTCTCCACCGCCTCCGAGCCGGAGTTGGCGAACATCACGTGATCCAGGCCCTTGGGCGCCATGTTGACCAGGCGCGCCGCCAGCTCGAAGGCCTTCGGATGGCCCATCTGAAAGGCCGGGGCGTAGTCCAGCTCTTCCACCTGGCGCTGGATCGCCTCGACGATGCGCGGCCGTTTGTGACCGGCATTCACGCACCACAGGCCGGCGGTGCCGTCCAACACCTTCCGCCCGTCGGCGGTGGTGTAGTACATCCCTTCCGCGCCCACGAACATGCGCGGATTCTTCTTGAATTGCCGGTTCGCCGTATACGGCATCCAAAAAGCTTCAAGGTTATTCGGAACACTCGCCGCCGCAGATCTCACCACGCCATTCGCTCCTCTTGTGTCGGACGCCACGCGGTGCACGTTGGGAGCAGTTAAATGCTCCGCCCGGACCGGGTCGTCCGCGATGACTGAGTACTCAATGCCCGCCGCGCCGGCTCATGCGCCGGTCGCGGCCTTATCCTCCCATAGCGCCCCTCGTCTGTCGCGCGCTTTGCCGCATTTATTTGGAACTTCGCAGTGCGCGAGGCGGCTTGGGCCATCACCCGGCCGGGGCGGTCCTGTTGCAGACCTATGACCCTTGATCCTGACCAATTGGTCAGGATAAATTTGTAAATCCGACCCGACCGTTTGGTCAAGAATTTTTTGGGAAAATGAATGACTTGCCCCCACCCGGCGCGACGTAACGACCCCGAGGCGGCGGACGGCGACGAGACTGGAAAAACCGTTCTCGTCGATGACCTCGACCCGGGAATCGGAGCCATCCGGTGAGATCAGGCGTAGCCAGGAAGCCGAAGCCGAAGAGCGAGCTGGGCCCGCCCAGCAACGGCAACCGCACGCGCATCCGGGCGCGCAACGAGGACAAGATTCTCGATGCCGCGTTGGAGGTGTTCGCCGATTGCGGCTTCAAGGGCGCGACCATCGACCAGATCGCCACCCGCGCCGGCCTGTCGAAGCCGAACCTGCTGTATTATTTCCGGCGCAAGAAAGACCTGTACCTGGCCGTTCTGGAGCGCACCCTGGACATGTGGCTGGAGCCGTTGAGGGCCATCCGCGCCGACGGCGACCCGGCCGAGGAGATCCGCGCCTATATCAACCGCAAGCTGGAGATTTCCAAGCTGCGGCCCACCGCCTCGCGCATGTTCGCCAACGAGATGATCCAGGGCGCGCCGTTGCTCAAAACCATCCTGCAAGGCGATTTGCGCGAAATCGTCGACGAGAAGGCCGCGGTCATCCGCGGCTGGGCGAAGGCCGGCCGGATCGCCGATGTGGACCCCTATCACCTGATCTTCGTCATCTGGGCGGTGACCCAGCACTATGCCGACTTCGCCTCGCAGGTGGAGGCCGTGGTCGGCGGCCGCCTGAGCGACCCCAAGTTCTTTCGCCAGACCGAGGCGGCGATCGATCACATCCTGCTGAGGGGAATCTTGCCGGCGGGCCGGTAAGTATACGGCTCAAAAGTGTTCCAAGTTGTGTACTCATCAAGGCGTCATCCCGGACGCGACTTTCCTCTCCAAATCTTCGATTTGGAGAGGAAAGTCAGTGATCCGGGATCCATGGTTCGGCAGCGAGATAGCTTAGAAATGGACCCTCGGGTCAAGCCCAAGGGTGACGGTGGAAGATGGGGGATGGGGGAAGGTGGTGGAGGTTCGCGGCGATCCGATCGGTGGCACACCTACGTCCGCTGCAACAGCACCGTGGCGCCGAGGGAAACGACCAGGCTGGCGGTCACCGACAGCGACGGCAGGCCATGACCAAGCAGGACTTCCAGCACGACCACGAAGGCGGTGGTGAGATAGGTGTATCCCATGACCTTCGAGGCGGGCAGAATCACGCTGGCCGACTTGAGCAGGAAGAACGTGATGGCCGTGTTGAAGACCGCCAGATAGGCGACCCCCACCCTAACCCGCCCCATCGAGGGGGAGGGCGAAAAAAATGCACCACAACGTTTTTCCCTCCCCCCATGTGGGGGCGAGTTAGGGTGGGGGGTGAAGCGGCACACTGCTAGGGCGCGCTCTCACTCCGCGGCGGTGCGATTCGGGTTATTCGGATGCGTCGTCCAGTTGGCATACTCCTTGGAGATCGGCACTCCGGTGCGCGGGTCGACGCCGCTGGTCAGTTGTTCCAAGGTGAGGCAATTCTCCACCGGGCAGACGCAGACGCATAGGTTGCAGCCGACGCATTCGGCATCGATGACCTCGAAGTGCCGGCGGCCATCCTTTGCATTGCTGATGGCCTGGTGCGACGTGTCCTCGCACGCCACATAGCACCGCCCGCACTTGATACACAGGTCCTGGTTGATACGCGCCTTGGCCACGTAGTTCAGATTCAGATCCTGCCATTCGACGAAATTTGGGTTGGCCAGCCCGATGAAGTCGTCGAGGCGGCCGTAGCCCTTCTCGTCCATCCAGTTCTTCAGGCCCTCGACCATGTCCTCGACGATGCGGAAGCCGTATGTCATCGCCGCCGTGCACACCTGCACATTGCCGGCGCCCAGGGCCAAGAACTCAGCCGCATCGCGCCATGTGGTGATGCCACCAATGGCCGAAACAGGGTAGCCGCGGGTTTCCGGATCGCGGGCGATCTCCGCCACCATGTGCAGCGCAATGGGCTTGACCGCGGGGCCGCAAAAACCGCCGTGCGAGCCCTTGCCGTCCGTAGCGGGCGCGGGCGTCATCTTGTCCAGATCGACCTCCATGATCGATTTGATGGTGTTGATCAGCGACACCGCTTCCGCCCCGCCCTTCTTTGACGCGCGCGCGGGAAAACGGATATCCGTGATGTTGGGGGTGAGCTTGACGATCACCGGCATGCGTGAGTGCTGCTTGCACCAGCGGGCGACCATCTCCACGTATTCCGGCACCTGGCCGACGGCGGAGCCCATGCCCCGCTCCGACATGCCGTGCGGGCAGCCGAAATTCAACTCGATGCCGTCGGCGCCGGTCTCCTCCACCAGGGGCAGGATCTTTTTCCATGCCGCTTCCTCGCACGGCACCATCAGTGAGACGACCACGGCCCGGTCGGGCCAGTCGCGCTTCACCTGCTTGATCTCGCGCAGGTTCACATCCAGGGGCCGGTCGGTAATCAGCTCGACGTTGTTGAAGCCGAGCAGGCGCCGGTCGCCACCATAGATGGCGCCGTAGCGCGGGCCGTTGATGTTCACGATCGGCGGGTCTTCGCCCAGGGTCTTCCAGACCACCCCGCCCCAGCCGGCGCGGAAGGCGCGGACCACGTTGTAGGCCTTGTCGGTGGGCGGCGCCGAGGCCAGCCAGAATGGATTGGGGGACTTGATACCGAGGAAGTCGTTGCGAATGTCGGCCATGGCCGTTACTCCCGTTTCCCCGCGCCGCCCCGCAGGAATGTATCCATGGCGGCGGCGGCGATCTTGCCGTCCTGCACGCCGGAAACCGTCAGGTCCTGACCGCCGGCGATGCAGTCGCCGCCGGCCCACACGTCGGGCAAGGACGTGCGCCGGTGTTCGTCCACGGCGATGCGCGTGTCCTGAAGCTCCAGCACATCGTTGCCGCCGGTGATCGGCCCGGCAACGAATTTCTGCCCGATCGCCTTGAAGACCATGTCGGCCTCCAGGGTGAAGCGCTCGCTCTTGGCGCCGGCGTGCGTATATTCGAACTCGACGGCGCGCACGTGCCCGCCCTCGCCCTTCAGGCGCACCGGCTTGGCACCGAACTTGATCTTCACGCCGCTGATCTGCGCCAACTCCCGCTCGTAGGGACTGGCCTTCATGTGCTCGACGCCGCGGCGGTAGACCAGGGTCACGTCCTCCGCACCCAGGCGTTTGGTCTGCACGGCGATGTCGATGGCGGTCATGCCGCCGCCGATGACCACGATGCGCCGGCCGACCGGCAGCTTCGCCAGGTTCTTGGCCTGGCGTAATTCGGCGATGTAGGCGACCGCATCGAGGACGCCGTCCAGTTCCTCGCCCTCCAGGGCCAGGGCGTTCACCGCGCCCAGGCCGAGGCCGAGGAACACCGCGTCATAGTCGGACCGCAACTGCCCCAGGGTCACGTCGCTGCCCAGGCGTTGGCCCAACTTCACGTCGATGCCGCCGACGCCGAGAATATACTTCACCTCGCGCTGAGCGAAGTTGTTGACGGTCTTGTAGGAGGCGATGCCGTATTCATTCAGGCCGCCCAGCTTGTCGCGGGCCTCGAACACAGTGACCGCGTGGCCCTGGCGCGCCAAGGCGTGGGCGCAGGACAAACCCGCCGGACCGCCGCCGACCACCGCCACCCGCTTGCCGGTGCTGGTACTCTTCGCGAAGATCTGCTTGCCGGCGGCAAACAGCTTGTCGGTGGCGAAGCGCTGCAACGGACCGATCTTCACCGGCTTGTGCTCGGCGTCGTTGCGCACGCAGACCTGCTCGCACAACGTTTCCGTCGGGCAGACCCGGGCGCACATGCCGCCCATGATGTTGTCGCGCAGGATGGTGGCCGCTGCCCCCTTGGGATTGCCGGAGGAGATCTGGCGGATGAACATGGGAATGTCGATGCCGGTCGGGCACGCCGTGACGCAGGGCGCCCCATCGCAGAAGTAACAGCGATCCGCCTCGACCAATGCCTGGTGGTCGCTCAACGCCGGGTGCAGATCGGCGAAGTTGTGGGCGTATTCGTCCGCGGACAGGCGGCCGGCGGCGATGTCTGCCTTGTACTGACTCATGGCGTTGGCGCCTCCTCCTGCCGGCCGGGCGCAAGGTCAAGCTCCGGCCCGCCGGCACGCGGCTTGCTTCCCTCACTACAGCAAATTTTGACCATGTGGTCAATAAATGTCGCGAAACCCTTGTCAGCAAGCGGACCGGAGCCGCCGGTCCGCTACCGCGATAGCAGCAGGACGACCCGGCACCGGGTGGCGGTGCCGCACCAGGCCATGCGATCCAAAATGTTGAAATCGATGGGCACAGCGAATTTGTCAGTGTCGGTTTCCCAATTGCCCGGATCGACCCAGGGGTCGTCGATCAGGACCACGCCGTCCTCTTCCGCATAGGCCAGGATCCAGTGGGGCGTGTCGTGACCGGTCATCAGGGTTTGCTCGATCAGGATGATGGCCAGGCCGCCGGCGGAGACCGCCGCGCGCAGATCATCCAGGGTCCATTCGCGGATTTCGACGGGGATGTTCAGCCCCCTGGCCTCCTCCCGGAAACCGGCCTGGACGAAGCGCATCAGCTCCCGCGTTCGCTCGTTTGCGGCGCGGTCCAGCAGAAACGGCCCCTCGGTGGTCGAAATAATTCGGACCCGCAGGCCCATGCGCACGGCGGCGCAGGCCATGCCCATGGGATCGCACCCGCCGGGCCCACCGGGCGCGTGGACGGTGGTGGCCTGGCGCCACAAGGCCACTTCCCTGGCGCGGTCCACGGGGGCGGCCGGATCGAGGCGATGGCCGGCCAGCATCAGGGCGACCGGACCGCACGTAAAATCCGTGCTTTGGCCGTAGTAGGTCACACGGCGTTCGGAGTTCGGCCCGCCCCGATTCAGGGCCAGCCGGACCACGCCGCGCGCGGGCTGCGACTGGTGGACGGCGGCCGGAACTCTCTCGAAACCGGCGGTCTCGAGGGCCGCGATCTCGGAACGCCTGTCGTCCGCCAGTTCACAGCGGATGGTCACGCATCCCCGGCCCCGAGCCTGATCGATGAAGTTGGCAACCGCCGCCGTCAGAGGCGCACCCGTGCCTTCGATCCGCAGGATCCGGGCCAGCCGGGTTGCCGGCCGATGCACGCCCGCGACCATCGCCCGGTCTGCCGTTGGGGCTTCCGCTGGACCGGCCGTCGCTGAGAATCCGCCGGGATGGCCGGCGATCCAATCCGCAACCGATGAGGGCGATGCCGTCATGCCACAGACCCCACATCAACCGTGATGGTCCCATCAGGCTTCCCGCCGCGGGAAACCCGAGCCGGTTTTAGCCTGAAATCTCCGGGCACAGATATGCATGGAAATACCGGTCCGCGCCAGATACACGACGCGCTGGGATACGATCCCACGCCGCCTTGTTCTTCAATGGCTCAACACGGTCCCTGCCGGCAGGGCCGTATCGTTGCCCTTGACGCGCTGGCGCGCAAACCATTGGGCGGCGACGATACCAAGACGGATCAGTTCCGCGAACGGCGCCTTCGGATACATCGTTTCGAACGTCTGCTGGGTCATTGTCCATACCGCTCCATGGCCTGGTTGTTGGCATGTGGCATACCATAAGTATAGAATATTTATTGCACTGCACAAGAGAATTATTGGCAAAATGCATGGTTAATTCCCCATTTTTTCTCATGGTAGCCTCTATTATTTTGCATAGCACCATGCCACTGCGCACGGTTTTGCCAGGCGCAGACAGTGACCATTCGCAAGGTTTTTCGCGGATTCGGGGAGGCCGCGCCCGGTGCCGGGCCCGGCCGTCGGCCAGTCGCCTCAGTCCACCGAGATTTCCGGGCTCTCGTCTTCCGGCTTGGGCTCGGGGAAGGTCGGATAGACCCCGGCCACCCGGCCCATCTGCTGCACCAGGGCCAGCACGCTGTCGATATAGGGCGTATGCACATCGACCATCCGGCCCATTTCCTGGACCGCGGTGAGCAGCGCATCTATTTCCAGCGGCCGTCCCCGCTCCAGATCCTGCAGCATGGACGTCCGGTGCGCGCCGACCGAGGCGGCGCCGTTGATGCGCCGCTCCACATCGACGCGGAAATGCACGCCGAGACGGGCGCCGATGTGCTGCGCCTCCAGCATCATGGCGCGGGCCAGCGCCCGCGAGCCCGGATCCGTCGCCACCACATCGAGCGTGGCCCGGGTCAACGCCGAGATCGGGTTGAAACACAAATTGCCCCAGAGCTTGAGCCAGATCTCGTTGCGGATCTCCGGCGCGATCGGCGCCTTGAGGCCGCCGGCTTCGAGCGCCTCGGAGAGCTTGACCACCCGGTCCGTCCGGATGCGGTCGGGCTCGCCGAGGGTGAACTTGTTGCCATAGACATGCTTGATCACGCCGGGTTCGGTGATCTCGGAGGCCGGATAGACCACGCAGCCGATGGCGCGTTGCGGACCGATGGCGTTCCATTGCCGGTCGTCCAGATCGACGCTGCGGATCCGCTGTCCGGCATATTGCCCTTCGAAGCCGTGGAAATACCACCACGGCACGCCGTTCTGCGCGGTCACCACCGCCGTATCGGGTCCGAGCAATGGCGCCAGCTGGTCGGCGGATTCCCACGCTTGATGCGCCTTGAGGGTTACGATCACATAATCCTGCGGTCCCAGATCGGCGGGATTAATCGTGGCCTTGATGCGCGCCACGCGCTCGCCGCCATCGATCAGCAGCTTCAAGCCATTCTTCTTGATGGCTTCAAGGTGCGGACCGCGCGCGATCAGCGCAACGTCCGCTCCGCTCTCGGCCAGGGCAACGCCCATATAGCCGCCGATCGCGCCGGCACCATAGATGCAGATCTTCATGATCTTGCCCTTTCCAAAAACATGGGCGCGGCGCGCGAGCCCAGTGCGTGATTAGTGAGACAGCAGCACCGGCACATTCATGTGCTGCAGAATGTGGCGGGTGACGCCGCCGAACAGCAGGGTGCCAAACTTGCGGCGGCCATAGGCGCCCATCACCAGCACATCCGGCGCGGTTTTGGCGCAATGATCCAGTATGGTGTCGCCGATCTGGGTCTTGCGTGCCTTGAGCGTGACGTTGTTGGCGGTGATGCCGTGGCGTGTCAGATGCGACATGATATCGAACCCTTCCGGCATGCCGGTCGGATCGCCGGCCCCGTCCAGATCGATGGTGATCACGTCGAGCCGCTCTTTTGTTTCCAGAATCTGCATCGCATCGGTCAAGGCACGCGCCGCCGAGCGGCTGCCGTCCCAGGCAATCGCCGCCGTTCCCTTGAACGGACGCACATCATATTCCTTCGGCACGATGACGATCGGCTTGCCGGAACGCATGACGATATCTTCCGGCTGAGTCGAACCCAGGCTGGATTCGAAGACGCTGGTGAACTGACCGATCAGCAGCAAGTCGAAATAGCGCGAATACCGCGGGATCAGCTCGTTGGCGCGGCCTTGCTGGGACTGCCAATCCGCCGTGCTCTTGTATGACAAGGCTTCGAGCAGTTCCTTGAAATTCACACCGATGGATTTCTCCGCGGCGACCCGCGCCTCCGCCACACGGGCAAGCACGTCCTCGGGGATCCATCGCTTGACATGGCTTTCGTAGGTTTCCGACTGGTAGACGTGCAACCCGGTAATGGACGCCTTATATTTGCGCGCCATCTGCACGGCGAGCTCGGCCGCCTTGCGGGAGGCTTCGTTACCGTCATAGGCCACCAACATATCCTTGATCGCCATGTGCTCCCCTTTCGAAAGTCGTCCGCCGATGGCCCCTATTGCGCTGCGGCGGAGGCCGGCACCGCCGGTTCCACGCGGGCGGCGCAGTATTTGAATTCGGGTATCTTGCCGAACGGATCGAGCTGTGGATTGGTCAGGCGGTTCGCCGGTGCCTCGCCGTAGCAGAAGGGAATGAACACCATGCCTTCCGCGACATCGCGGTCCTGGCGGACCTTCAAAACAATCTCGCCGCGCCGAGTCGACACCTTGACGAAATCGCCGGCCTGAAGACCCAGCCGCGCCATATCGTGCCGGTTCAGGCTGGCGATGGCTTCAGGCTCGATCGCATCCAGCTTGGAAGCGCGCCGGGTCATGGAGCCGGTATGCCAGTGCTCGAGCAGGCGGCCCGTGGTGAGAACCATGGGGAAAGCCTCGTCCGGCAACTCGTCGGGCGGCAGCAGATCGGTCGGCACGAACTTGCCGCGGCCGGATTTGGTCGGGAAGCCGTTGGCGAAGACGATCTCGGTGCCCGGCTGGTCCGGCGCGTCGCAGGGATAAGTGACCGCGCCTTCGCGCTCCAACCGTTGCCAGGTGATGTTGTTGAGCGACGGCATCATCCGGGCCATCTCGGCGAATACTTCGCGCGGATGGGTGTACGACCAGTCGAGGCCGATGCGCTTGGCGATTTCCTGGATCAGCTCCCAATCCTGACGCGCCGCGCCCGGCGGATCGAGCACCGGGCGGGCGATCTGCACTTCGCGGTTGGTGTTGGTGAAGGTGCCCCATTTTTCCGCATGGGCGGAGGCCGGCAAGATCACATCCGCATGCCACGAGGTTTCCGTCAGGAAGATATCCTGCACCACCAGACATTCGAGCTTGGCCAGGGCGGCACGGGCATGATCCTGATCCGGGTCCGACATGGCCGGATTCTCGCCTTCGATATACATGCCCTTTATCCCGCCGGCGTGAATCGAATCGATGATTTCGACGACGGTGAGGCCATTCTTGGTGTCGAGCTCGCGGCCCCAAAACGCCTCGTAGGCATGGCGCGTGTCGACATTCTCCACCGACTGGTAGTCAGGGTAGACCCAGGGGATCAGGCCGGCGTCGGAGGCGCCCTGGACATTGTTCTGTCCGCGCAAGGGGTGCAGCCCGGTTCCGGGACGGCCGACCTGGCCGGTGGACAGGGCGAGCGCGATCAGGCAGCGCGCGTTGTCGGTGCCGTGGGTATGCTGGGAAATTCCCATGCCCCAGAAAATGATCGACGCCCGGCTGCGGGCATAGTCGCGCGCCACGTCACGGATGTCTGCGGCCGGAATGCCGCAGATCTCTTCCATCTCCTCCGGCGAAAAGCCCTTGATGCGCTCCTTGAGATTTTCGAAGCCCTCGGTGTGCGCCTGCACATACTGTAGGTCGTACAGCTTCTCGGTGATGATCGTATGCAGCATGGCATTGAGCAGCGCCACGTCGCGGCCGGCCTTGAAATTAAGGTTTTTCGTGGCATGGCGGCCGAGACCGCTCGAGTGGCCGCGCGGATCGAGGACGTACAGCCGACGCCCCTTCTTGACAGCGTTCTTCAGGAAGGTCGCTGCGACCGGATGGTTTTCCGCCGGGCGCGCGCCGATGACGATGATGACATCGGCATCCTTGGCCGAGGTGAAGGGCGCCGTAACCGCGCCCGAGCCGATACCCTCCATCAACGCCGCCACCGACGAGGCATGGCACAGCCGCGTGCAGTGATCGACATTGTTGGTGCCGAAGCCTTGCCGAATGAGCTTCTGGAACAGATAGGCTTCCTCGTTGGAACCCTTGGCGGAGCCGAAGCCGGCGATGGCCGGACCGCCGTCCCGGTCGCATACCGTCTTGAGCCCGGACGCGGCGGCATCCAGCGCCTCTTCCCACGTCGCCTCGCGGAAATGAGTCCAGGGATTGGCCGGATCGATTTGGATATCCGCGCTCTTGGGTGCATCGGAGCGGCGGATCATCGGCTTCAACAGCCGGTGGGGATGATGGATATAGTCGAAACCGAAGCGGCCCTTGACACATAACCGGTTGTTGTTGGCCGGGCCGTCGCGCCCGTCGATGTAGAGGATCTTGTCGTCCTTGACATGGACCCGTGTCTGGCAGCCGACCCCGCAATAGGGGCACAGTGTATCGACGCTGCGGTCTTCGAACTGCGTGCGCACGCCCGTCTCGTCGAGCAGGTTGGCTTCCATCAAGGCGCCGGTCGGGCAGGCCTGCACGCATTCGCCGCAGGCCACGCAGGTGGACTCGCCCATGCCGTCATCGAAATCGAACACGATCTTGGCACCGTGCCCGCGATAGGCCATGCCGATCACGTCGTTGACCTGGACCTCGCGGCACGCGCGCACACACAGGTTGCAATGGATGCAGGCATCGAGATTGACGGTGATCGCCGCGTGGGTCTTGTCGGTTTCAACCTTATCGCGCGCCGGATACCGGCTGACCGGCGCCACGCCCATGGCATCGACCCAATTCCAGAAGCGCGACTTGGGATCGTGCGCTTCCTCGCGCTCCGGCTGATCGGCGAGCAGCAGCTCGAACACCGACTCGCGCGCTTTCTTGGCGCGTGCCGAAGCGGTGTTCACCTTCATGCCTTCGGTGGGCTTGCGAATGCAGGATGCGGCCAGCACGCGCTCGCCTTCGATTTCCACCATGCAGGCACGGCAATTGCCGTCAGCGCGATAGCCCGGTTCCGGCAGCCAGCAGAGATGCGGTATTTCCACGCCCACGCGCGCCGCGGCCTGCCAGATCGTTTCGCCCGGCCGGCATTCGACCGGCTTGCCGTTCAGCTCGAACGTGATGGACTTCTCGCTCATGTCACGTCTTCCGGAAAATAGGTCATTACGGATTTGAGGGGATTGGGCGCCGCCTGTCCCAGGCCGCAGATCGAGGCATCGGCCATCACCTGACCCAGATCGGCTAGAACATCCTTGTTCCAGGACGACGCCGACATCAGCTTCACCGCCTTTTCCGTGCCGTTGCGGCAGGGCGTGCATTGGCCGCAGCTTTCATCCTCGAAGAACTTCATCAGGTTCAACGCCACATCCTTCATGTTGTCCTGGTCGGATAGAATGACAACGGCATGGCTGCCGATGAGACAGCCGAATTTTTCGAGCTGCCCGAATTCGAGGGGAATGTCGGCCATGGTGGCGGGCAGGATGCCGCCCGAGGCGCCGCCGGGCAGATAGCCCTTGAAGGCGTGCCCATCGAGCATGCCGCCGCAATGATCGTCAATCAGCTCGCGCGCCGTGGTGCCGGCGGCAACCTGCTTGACCCCCGGGCTCTTCACCCGCCCCGAGACCGAGTAGGAGCGCAGGCCCTTGGCGCCGTTCTTGCCCTGAGTGGCAAACCAGTCCGCCCCGTTCTTCAGAATATCGGGTATCCAATAGAGGGTTTCGATATTGTTGACCAGGGTCGGCCGGCCGAAGATACCGGCCTGAGCCACGTAGGGTGGGCGGTGGCGCGGCAGGCCGCGCTTGCCCTCGATCGATTCGATCATGGCCGACTCTTCACCGCAGATATAGGCGCCGGCGCCGCGCCGCAGATGAATCTTGGTGTGCTTGGCCAGACCGGCCGCTTCGGCCTTGGCGATTTCGTTGCGCAAAATCTCGCGGGCCGCCGGATATTCGTCGCGCAGATAGATGTAGACGGCCTCCGCTTCCACCGCCCAGGCGCCGATGAGCATGCCCTCCAGGAAGCGGTGCGGCGCCCGCTCCAAATAGAAGCGATCCTTGAAGGTGCCCGGCTCGCCCTCGTCGCCGTTCACCGCCATCAGGCGCGGCCCCTTCTCCTGGCGCACCAGCGACCATTTCCGGCCGGTCGGGAAGCCCGCCCCACCAAGTCCGCGCAGCCCGCCGTTCGACAGGGTTTCGATCACGCTCTCGACCGTGCGGGTGCCGGAGAGGCACTCTTTCAGCATGGCGTAGCCGCCGGCTTTCACATGCGCGTCGAAATCCGTATACGCCGGAATCTCGGGGTGCAGGTGGCCGCCCGCCGCGATCTTCAACACCTTGGACTTGTCGGCATGATCGACATGGCGATGCCCGACCTCGCACACCGGCGCCGTGTCGCAACGCCCCATGCAAGGCGCCCGCAGAACGCGGACCCCG
>DASWJP010000060.1:0-10062 GCA_036397065.1 Kiloniellales bacterium
CCGAAGGGCCGGGTCTCCGAGGTGCAGCGCCGGCAGATGACCACGGTCATGGCCGACAACGTTTTCAACATCGCCGTCGAGGGCACCTTCGACGATTGCCAGGATCTGGTGAAGGCTCTGTTCGCCGATGCGGCCCTGCGCGACGATCTGGCGCTGTCCGCGGTCAATTCCATCAACTGGGCCCGCATCGCCGTGCAAATCGCCTATTACTTCTCCGCCGCCGTGGCCTTGGGCGCGCCGAAGCGGTCCATGGCCTTCGCCGTGCCGACGGGCAATTTCGGCAATGTCTATGCCGGCTACGCCGCCACGCGCATGGGCTTGCCGGTGGAGAAGCTGCTCGTCGCCTCGAACCGCAACGACATCCTGACCCGGTTTTTCGAGACCGGGACCCTGAGCACGGCTGAAGTGCAGCCGACCCTGTCGCCGAGCATGGACATCCAGATCTCCAGCAACTTCGAGCGGCTGCTGTACGATCTGTACGGCGGCGATGCCAAGGCGGTGACCGCCGCCATGGCCGAGTTCCGTAAGACCGGCCGTCTGACGCCGGGGGATGTGCGCTGGAAAGCGGCGCTGCGCCTGTTCGACGGGGCCCGCGCCGACGACGAGGCGACCATTGCCGAGATGGCCCGCATCCACCGGGACCACGGCCTGCTGGTCGACCCGCACACGGCGGTGGGCATCGCCGCGGCCCGCGCCCGGATCGCCGCCGGCGCCCTTGCCGATGGGGAGACGCCGATCATCGCCCTGGCCACCGCGCACCCGGCGAAGTTCCCGGACGCGGTGGAGCGCGCCACCGGCATTCGCCCGGCCTTGCCGGCTCATCTGGCGGACCTGCTCAGCCGGGAGGAACGGGTGAGCGTCCTGCCCAACGATCTAGGCCGGGTCCGCGAGTTCATCCGCGCCCACGCCCGCCGGCCGGTGGGTCACGCTGCCCGGCCCCCATCGAAGGGGGTGGCATGACCATCGAAGTCACCCGGCTGCCGAATGGCCTGACCATTGCCAGCGACCGCATACCGACGGTGGAGACCGTATCGGTGGGCACCTGGGTAGGTGTCGGAACCCGGCACGAACCGGCGGCCATCAACGGCGTCGCCCACCTGTTGGAGCACATGGCCTTCAAGGGCACGGCCAGGCGCTCGGCCTATGACATTGCCCGCGAGATCGAGGCGGTGGGCGGTCACCTGAACGCCTATACCAGCCGCGAGAGCACGGCCTACTATGCCCGCGTCCTGGCCGAGGATGCGCCCCTGGCGGTCGACATCATCGCCGACATCCTGCAACACCCCACCTTCGACGGCGAGGAGTTGACCCGCGAGCGGGCGGTGGTCCTGCAGGAGATCGGGCAAGCCTACGATACGCCGGACGACAACATTTTCGACCGGTTTCAGGAAACCGCCTATCCGGCGCAGGCCATCGGCCGCCCGGTGCTGGGCACCGGCGAGATCGTCAACAGCATTGATCGCGATACTCTGCGCGGGTACATGACTCGCCACTACGCCGGCGAAACCATGGTGCTCGCCGCCGCCGGCAAGATCGAGCACACCCATCTGGTCGATCTGGTCACGCATGCCTTCACCGATCTGCCGCGCGCGGCGGATACGGATTCCGAACCCGCCATCTATCAGGGCGGCGACTATCGGGAGGATCGGGACCTGGAGCAGGTTCATGTGCTGCTCGGCTTCGACTCGGTGGGCTATCTGGACCCGGACTATTATGCCGCCTCGGTGCTGTCCACACTGTTCGGCGGCGGCATGTCCTCGCGCCTGTTCCAGGAAGTACGGGAAAAACGCGGCCTGGTCTATTCGGTCTATTCCTTCGTCTCCGCCTATCGCGATGGCGGGCTGTTCGGCATCTATGCCGGGACCGGCGAAAAAGAGGTGGCCGATCTGGTGCCGGTGGTCTGCGACGAGCTGCGCAAGCTGGCGGGCGATGCCACCGACGAGGAGGTGGTCCGCGCCCGGGCCCAACTCAAGGCATCGATCCTCATGAGCCTGGAGAGCACCAATGCGCGCTGCGAGCAATTGGCCCAGCAGATCCTGATCTACGGCCGGCCGTTAACCGTCGCCGAGGTGGTGCAGAAGATCGAAGCCGTGGACGCCGATCAAGTCCGACGCCTGGCCGGTCGGCTGGCCAACGGCCGCCCGACCTTGGCCAGCTTGGGGCCGATCGGCGGCGTCGAGGCGTTCGATCGGGTGGCGGCGCGTTTCGGCTGACGGGTCGTGGCGATGTTCTTCCCGTCCTTTCGCCGTGGATCTGCACAGTCTCTACACTTGCAGCACAAGCGGGTGTATCTGCGTCCACCGGTTCAGCGCGATTGGCGCGAATGGGCGGCGCTGCGCGCCGAAAGCCGGGAATTTCTGGTGCCTTGGGAGCCGACCTGGCCCTATGACGCGCTGACCCGCGGTGCCTTCCGCCGGCGCCTGAAAATCTACAAGAGCGAGGCTCGCCAAGGCAGCAGTTACAGCCTGCTGATCTTTCGCAGCGCCGATGATGCGATGCTTGGCGGCGTGACCCTATCGAACCTGCGCCGGGGCGTGGCGCAATCCGCCAGCCTTGGCTATTGGATCGGCGAAAACTACAAGCGGCAGGGCTACATGACGGAATCCATTGCGGCGGCTCTCAACCTCGCCTTCGTGCGCCTCGGCCTGCACCGGATCGAGGCCGCGTGCCTGCCCGACAACCAGGCGAGCCGGGCCTTGCTGCTGAAATGCGGGTTCGAGGAGGAAGGCCACGCGCGCGAGTATCTGCGCATCAACGGCCGCTGGCAGGATCACCTGTTGTTTGCCATCTTGCGCCGCAATTGTCCGATATTGACCAGCGACACGTAGTGGACGACAGGCGCCTTAGGCGTGCCCCGCGTCGCCGGAGAGCAGGGTCACGTCGAAGCCCAGCTTGCCGATGGCGCGCTCCCACTTGTTGGTGAGATCGTCATCGAAGACCAGGCCGGAATCGGCGTCCGCGTGCAGCCAGCCATTGGCCTGAATCTCGGAATCGAGCTGGCCCGGCCCCCAGCCGGCATAGCCGAGCGCCAACAGGCTGCGCCGCGGGCCCTGGCCGGTGGCGATATCCCGCAGGATCTCGATGGTGGCGGTCAGCGCCACCTCGCTGGCGACCTGCAAGGTGGAATCGTGCTTGTAGTCGCCGGAATGCAGGACGAAGCCGCGGCCCGGTTCCACCGGCCCGCCGAAATGCACGCGAATCTCGTCCTTCATGGTGGCGGCATCGACGCCCAGTTGCTGCAGCAGATCGGGGAATGTCACCGAGCCGACCAAACGGTTGATGACCAGACCCATGGCGCCGTCTGCGTTGTGGGCGCACATATAGATGACGGTGCGGGCAAAGCGGGGATCGCGCATGGTCGGCATGGCGATCAACAGCTGTCCGGTCATATACCCTTCGCTGGGCCCACGTCCGATACTTTTGCTCATCGGTTTGGCTCGGTCATTCCCGCCAGGTTGATGCCCCTGGCTCGCTCAAAGTCACGACTTGGCGCCCGCACGACATTGTGACCCGGGCGTGGCGATACAAGACTACTATATACTATCAGAAAGTCTTGGACTCCCGGTTAACAAAATCAAGAGGGCGTGGCGTGTCGCGGTCTTTTTTTCGCAGTTTTCTGTCACTTTTTCTTGGTTTTGGCGGGGCCCTGGCGATTGGCCTGATGGGCCAAGGGCCGACGGCGCGGGCCGCGGCGGGCCCCTGGCTGGACCAGGAGCAGGCGCGTTTGCGCCTGATCGCCGGCGGCGGAGCCCCGGCGGCGGACGGGGCCATCGCCCTGGGCCTGCACTTCGCCCTGCAGCCGGGCTGGAAGATCTATTGGCGGTCGCCCGGCGATGCCGGCTATCCGCCCCACATGGATTGGCGCGGCTCGGACAATCTGGCCGAGGCCGAGATGCGTTGGCCGGTGCCCCACCGCTTCTCGTTGTTCGGCCTGGAGACGTTCGGCTATTCCGATGAGGTGGTCCTGCCTATCGAGGCCCGCCCGGAGCGCCCGGGTGAGGCCATGCATCTGCGCGCCAACGTTACCTATCTCGTTTGCGCGGAGATATGCATTCCACGGGAGGCGGCCCTCAGCCTGGATCTGCCGGGCGGCTCCCTGGCGCTCTCGCCGGAAGCGGCGCTGATCGATCAATTCCGCGCCCTGATTCCCGGCGATGGCTCCGGCGTCGGCCTGTCCCTTCAGGAAGCGGTTATAACCGGTACTTCCGAGACGCCGGTGTTGCGGGTCACCGCCCGGTCCGAGTCGCCGTTCCTGGCACCGGACGTGCTGGTCGAGGCACCGCCGGGCTTCAGTTTCGGCAAGCCGCAAACGGACCTGCGCGTCGGCGGCACGGTCGCCGTGCTGCGGGTGCCCATCGTCGGCGCTCCGGCGCAAGGGGTGCTGGAAGGCAAGCGTCTAACCCTGACCATCACAGACGGCCAGCGTGGCATGGAGCAGGCGATCGTCACCCGCTTCGCCGATCCCGCGACCGCCGGCGGGTTTGCTGCCTTGGCCGGCATTCTCGGCCTAGCCTTCCTCGGCGGGCTGATCTTGAACCTGATGCCCTGCGTGTTGCCGGTGCTGTCCCTGAAGCTCTTGTCCGTGGCCAAGCAGGGGGGCCGCGCCCGGGGCGAAATCCGCGCCGGTTTCCTGGCCAGTGCGGCCGGGATCTTGCTCTCGTTTCTGGTCTTGGCCGCAGGGGCCATCGCACTCAAGGCCTTTGGCCTGCGCGTCGGTTGGGGCATTCAGTTCCAGCAGCCCTTGTTCCTGGCGGGCATGGCCTTGGTGGTGACCTTGTTCGCCTACAACCTGTTTGGCTTCTTCGAGATCACCTTGCCCCGCTGGGCGGCGGACCTTGGCAGCATGGGCCCGACCCCGGATCTCGGATCTAGGGGTTTCGGATCAGGGGCGCCCGGATCTGGGCCTCTCCGATCTGGTCGGCATTTGGGCGGCCATTTTCTCACCGGCGCCTTCGCCACCTTGCTGGCGACGCCGTGCTCGGCGCCGTTCCTGGGCACTGCCCTGGGCTTTGCCCTGGCGCGCGGGGCCAGCGAAATCCTGATGATTTTCGGCGCCCTGGGCTTGGGATTGGCGTTGCCTTATCTGCTGATCGCCGTCCACCCGAACCTGGTGGCGTGGTTGCCCCGACCCGGTCCCTGGATGGTGGTCATGCGCCGGATTCTCGGCTTGGCGTTGTTGGCCACGGCGGTGTGGCTGCTCAGCATCCTGATGGTGCAGGTGGGCCTGATGGTGACCCTGGGCGTGGTTGCCCTGCTGTTGGGCCTGGGCCTGGTGTTGTGGCACGGTCATGCCGGCGGCGAGAGGCGCTTCGCCACTCCCGCCCTGGCCGGTGTGCTGGCGGTTGCCGCGGTTGCCCTGCCGGCGGCCCTGGCCGAGCGAAGCGATCCGGCGGCGGTCGCCAGAGTCACCCCGGTCGCCGCAGTCGCCGGCGATTGGCAGCCTTTTGCCCCGGATCGGATCGCCGGCCTGGTGGCGCAAGGCAAGACCGTCTTCGTCGATGTCACCGCCGATTGGTGCATCACCTGCCGAGTCAACAAGAAGCTGGTTCTCGATAGCGCGCAGGTGCGCAACCGGCTGGCAGCCGCCGACGTTATCGCCATGCGCGGCGATTGGACCTTGCCCAGCGACGAGATATCTCTGTATCTGGAGCGCTTTGGCCGCTATGGCATTCCGTTCGATGCGGTCTATGGGCCCGGCGCGCCGGCGGGTGTGGCCTTGCCCGAGTTGCTGTCCATCGACGGCGTGCTACAAACACTCGATCGTGCCGGCGGAGGTTGACACCGGGCCGCTCGCGTCCATCTGATATCCTTTTCCGATAGGGAGATTCTGCATGACCATCAAAGTTGGCGACAAAATTCCGGACATCACCGTCTATCACATGACCGAGAACGGCCCGGCGCCGATCACCACCAACGACATCTTCAAGGGTCGCAAGGTGGTGATGTTCGCCCTGCCCGGCGCCTTCACGCCCACGTGCTCGGCCAAGCATCTGCCCGGGTTCGTCTCCAAGGCGGCGGAGTTAAAGGCCAAGGGCGTGGATACCATCGCCTGCCTGTCGGTCAACGATGCCTTTGTCATGGGCGCCTGGGGCAAGGACCAGAAGGTGGGCGACAAGGTGCTGATGCTGGCGGATGGCAGCGGCGAGTTGACCAAGGCGTTGGGCCTGGTGCTCGATCTGACCCCGCGCGGCATGGGCGTGCGCTCGGACCGATATGCCATGATCGTCGAGGATGGCGTGGTCAAGGCGTTGAACCGGGAGGCGCCCGGTGCTTTCGAGGTCTCCAGCGCCGAACATACGCTGCGGTCTCTCTAGAGTCAGCCGCCACCGGCAGGAGGACTTAGTCCGGGCGGGGAATGGCCGCCCGGGCGAGGACGTCGGCGCGTTCGTTCTCCACATGCCCGTCGTGGCCGCGTACCCAGATCCAGCTTACCTCGTGCGGCACCAGCGCCGCTTCCAGGTGCTGCCAAAGGTCGAGGTTCTTCACCGGCTTCTTATCCGCGGTGCGCCAGCCGCGCGCCTTCCAGGCGTGGATCCATTTGGTGATGCCGTCCTTGAGATAGGTGCTATCCGTGTGCAGGCGCACGCGCGACGGCCGCTTCAGGGCTTCCAGGGCGGCGATGGCCGCCATCATTTCCATGCGGTTGTTGGTGGTCTGCTCGGCGCCGCCGGAGAGTTCCTTTTCCGTCCCGTTGTAGCGCAGGATGGCGCCCCAGCCACCCGGTCCAGGATTGCCGGAACAGGCGCCGTCGGTGAAGATTTCCACCCAGGCCTCGCCGGTTTTGCCGCTGTTGTTCCCGCCCATGGCTTAGTCCAATCCGTAGGCGCCGGGACCGCGCACGTCCTGGTGAAAGCGCAGCTTGCACCAGTATTCCAGCGGGTCTTTCGGTTTGACCAGGGCGCCTTTTGGGTGGTGCAGCCAGTCGTACAGGCGGGTGAGCAGGAAGCGCATGGCGCTGCCCCGGGCCAGGATGGGCAGTGCCGCCAATTCGTCTTCCGAGAAGGGACGAACCTTTTCGTAGGCTTGCAACAGAGCGCGCGCCTTGGTGACGTTGAACGCGCCATCCCGTTCGAAGCACCAGGCATTCAGGCATATCGCCAGGTCGTAGGCGAGAAAGTCGTTGCAGGCAAAATAGAAATCGATAAATCCGGAAAGCTCGCCGGAAAGAAAGAAGACGTTGTCCGGGAACAGGTCCGCATGAATGACGCCGGCCGGCAGATCGCGCGGCCAATCCGCTTCCAGCTGATCCAGCTCGGCCGCCAGTCCGTCGGCCAGGCCGTCCTGAACCTCCTGGGCGCGCGGCGCGCTGGCTTCGAACAATGGCCGCCAGCCGGTCAGCGACAGGTTGTTGGCGCGGTGCATGGGAAACGAAGCGCCGGCCAGGTGCATGCGGGCCATGGCCTCGCCCAGAAGGCGGCAATGTTCGGTCAGTATGCGGCGTGCCGACAGGCCGTCGAGGAACGTGACGATCGCCGCCGGCCGGCCGCACAGCTCGCGCAGGGCGGCACCGTCGCGGCCGGGCACGGGCAAGGGGCAGCGAATATTATGCCGCGCCAGGTGTTCCATCAGGCCGACGAAATACGGCAAATCCTCGCGCCGCACCCGCTTTTCATACAGGGTGAGGATGTAGCTGCCGCTGGTCGTGCGCAGCAGGAAATTGGAATTCTCCACGCCCTCGGCGATACCCTTGAAGGCCGTCGCCTCGCCCAGATCGTATTGGGTCAGGAATTCGGCCAGGGCCTCGTCGGAGACTTCAGTGTAGACAGCCATGCGGGCGGGAGTCGCCGGTTCCTGGATTGATGATTAGCGCCGGGCGCCGATGCGCGCGCCGATCATGCCGTAAGCGCCGTTTCATCGAGAATCTTGGGCAGCTTGAACTGCACATTCTCGGTGGTCACCTTGATTTCCTGGATGGTCACGTCGAATCGCTTGCGGCAGGCGGCGATGACCTCTTCGACAAGCACCTCCGGGGCGGATGCGCCGGCGGAAATGCCCAGGCGCGTGATGCCGGCCAGCGCCGGCCAATCGATGTTCGAGGCGCGCTGCACCAGCATGGCGTGCTTGCAGCCCAACTTGCGGGCCACCTCGACCAGCCGTTGCGAGTTCGAGGAATTGGGAGCACCGACCACCAGCAGGGCCTCGCACTCGGCCGCGATGGCCTTGATCGCCTGTTGCCGGTTCGTGGTTGCGTAGCAGATGTCCTCTTTCTTCGGCCCGTGGATTTTCGGGAACCGCCGCTGCAACACGGCGATGATCTCCGCCGTGTCATCGACCGACAGGGTGGTCTGGGTGATGTATGCAAGGCGGTTCGGATCCTGGACGGCCACGCGCCCCGCGTCCTCGACGCTTTCCACCAGCAGGATCGAGCCTTCCGGCAGTTGGCCCATGGTGCCGATCACTTCCGGATGTCCGGTGTGACCGATGAGGATGACCTGGTGTCCCAGCCGCTCGTGCCGCTCGGCTTCGCGGTGCACCTTGCTGACCAGCGGGCAGGTGGCATCGAGATAGAACAGGTGCCGGGATTCGGCCTCCTCCGGCACATGCTTGGGCACCCCGTGGGCCGAAAAGATCACCGGAACGCCCTCCGGCACGTCGGAGAGATCCTCGACGAAGATGGCGCCCTTGGCTTCCAATCCCTCGACCACATAACGATTGTGGACGATCTCGTGGCGAACATAGACCGGCGGCCCGAATTTGTGCAGGGCCTGCTCGACGATCTCGATCGCCCGCTCGACACCGGCGCAGAATCCGCGCGGGCTGGCCAGCAGTATGGTCAGAGGCGGTTTGTCCATTGTTTCCCGTCGGCTCCTCGACTGTCGTTGCGGGACGGCTCCTCGTGGCGCCCTTGGCCAGCGGCCACTTGTGCTGGGCCCGGCGCTTGCCTAAAGTCGCCCCGCGGCCCGGGGCGGCGGCGAATCGGCACGCGGCGCCAAGCCTCCCAGCGGCGTTGAACCTAGTATAGCGGCACCGAGGAATAAAGCGCCATGGCAGAGCCGATCAGCCCGCAAAAAGCGCCCTACAAGGCCTCGGTCCAGGCCGGCCGGAATTACTTCTGGTGCGCTTGCGGACGCAGTAAGAAGCAGCCTCTCTGCGACGGTTCGCACAGCGGCACGCATTTCTTGCCGATCATCTACGAGGCCACGGAAAGCAAGGACGTCTTTTTCTGCGGCTGTAAGCGCAGCGGCAAAAAACCGCTGTGCGACGGTACCCACGAAACGCTGTAACGCAGATCATTTTCGACGGAATCGCGTGCCCATGTCCCGTTCCCACCTCCTCGGATTGATCCTTCGATCGGCCCCCGCGCGTCGGGTGGCCGGCGGTCTGGTTTTGGCCGTCATCCTGGCGGCGTGCAGCGATGATGGCCCGCCGCCGCCATGCCCGTCGATCGTGCCGGTGGCCGATGCATCGCATTTTGTGCGATTCAACGGCCAGGGCCGCGATCTGACCGATGTGATCTTCGAGGCGAAGATCGAGAATTATCAACTGATGTGCGAGTACGATGACGATGTGATCGAGTCGCAGATGCTGTTGCAGATTCTCGCGGTGCGCGGTCCCGCCGACCGGGATCGGGTGGCGAACCTGAAGTACTTCGTCGCCATCGCCACCCGGGATCGACAGATCGGCGCCCGCGAGGAATTCGAACTCTCCGTTCCTTTCGAAGGCAATCGCACCCGGATGATCGCCTCCGAAGAGCTGACCCAGAAAATCCCTCTGAAGGCCGGCGAAAATGGCAATAATTATTTGATTTATATAGGTTTAAGCGTCACCCCCGAGGAATTGCAATACAACCGGGAAAACCGCTAGGCGACGGCACCCGGGTGACAGGATGGCCCGATCACGCGTCTTCGGTTGACAATATTTTCAGGGCGGGTAGCCTCTGCCCGCGGTTGGGTTCGAGCCTGACACGATTCGGACCGGCTGCACGCTGATGATCTCTTGCGGGAGAGACCGAAGGCGCGGGGATTAGGTCCGCGCAGCCGGCGCCGAAGGAGCAACCGCCCCGGAAACTCTCAGGCAAACGGACCGCAAGGAAGAGGCATCTCTGGAAAGCGGCGCGATCCA